>NZ_JACRVV010000019.1:0-2425 GCF_018812035.1 Gluconobacter sp. P5B12
GGTGGGGAAAAGGAAGAAACGCGGGCGTATTGGCCCCAATGGGGTCTCGGTGGGGTATCGACAGAGTGCCAGCCCTGGGACCGAACCCCGCGTTTATGAACAAACGACCCAACACCCGTGCGTTTTATTCTGTCTTTTTATTGCCGTCATAGCGCGGGTTCCTTCCGGTATTGTCTCCTTCCGTGTTTCAGTTAGCCTCCCCCATCTCCCGATCCGGACGAGTGCTGGGGCGTCGGTTTCCACTATCGGCGAGTACTTCTACACAGCCATCGGTCCAGACGGCCGCGCTTCTGCGGGCGATTTGTGTACGCCCGACAGTCCCGGCTCCGGATCGGACGATTGCGTCGCATCGACCCTGCGCCCAAGCTGCATCATCGAAATTGCCGTCAACCAAGCTCTGATAGAGTTGGTCAAGACCAATGCGGAGCATATACGCCCGGAGCCGCGGCGATCCTGCAAGCTCCGGATGCCTCCGCTCGAAGTAGCGCGTCTGCTGCTCCATACAAGCCAACCACGGCCTCCAGAAGAAGATGTTGGCGACCTCGTATTGGGAATCCCCGAACATCGCCTCGCTCCAGTCAATGACCGCTGTTATGCGGCCATTGTCCGTCAGGACATTGTTGGAGCCGAAATCCGCGTGCACGAGGTGCCGGACTTCGGGGCAGTCCTCGGCCCAAAGCATCAGCTCATCGAGAGCCTGCGCGACGGACGCACTGACGGTGTCGTCCATCACAGTTTGCCAGTGATACACATGGGGATCAGCAATCGCGCATATGAAATCACGCCATGTAGTGTATTGACCGATTCCTTGCGGTCCGAATGGGCCGAACCCGCTCGTCTGGCTAAGATCGGCCGCAGCGATCGCATCCATGGCCTCCGCGACCGGCTGCAGAACAGCGGGCAGTTCGGTTYCAGGCAGGTCTTGCAACGTGACACCCTGTGCACGGCGGGAGATGCAATAGGTCAGGCTCTCGCTGAATTCCCCAATGTCAAGCACTTCCGGAATCGGGAGCGCGGCCGATGCAAAGTGCCGATAAACATAACGATCTTTGTAGAAACCATCGGCGCAGCTATTTACCCGCAGGACATATCCACGCCCTCCTACATCGAAGCTGAAAGCACGAGATTCTTCGCCCTCCGAGAGCTGCATCAGGTCGGAGACGCTGTCGAACTTTTCGATCAGAAACTTCTCGACAGACGTCGCGGTGAGTTCAGGCTTTTTCATATCTCATTGCCCCCCGGGATCTGCGGCACGCTGTTGACGCTGTTAAGCGGGTCGCTGCAGGGTCGCTCGGTGTTCGAGGCCACACGCGTCACCTTAATATGCGAAGTGGACCTCGGACCGCGCCGCCCCGACTGCATCTGCGTGTTCGAATTCGCCAATGACAAGACGCTGGGCGGGGTTTGTGTCATCATAGAACTAAAGACATGCAAATATATTTCTTCCGGGGACACCGCCAGCAAACGCGAGCAACGGGCCACGGGGATGAAGCAGGGCGGCACCTCGCTAACGGATTCACCACTCCAAGAATTGGAGCCAATCAATTCTTGCGGAGAACTGTGAATGCGCAAACCAACCCTTGGCAGAACATATCCATCGCGTCCGCCATCTCCAGCAGCCGCACGCGGCGCATCTCGGGGCCGACGCGCTGGGCTACGTCTTGCTGGCGTTCGCGACGCGAGGCTGGATGGCCTTCCCCATTATGATTCTTCTCGCTTCCGGCGGCATCGGGATGCCCGCGTTGCAGGCCATGCTGTCCAGGCAGGTAGATGACGACCATCAGGGACAGCTTCAAGGCCAGCAAAAGGCCAGGAACCGTAAAAAGGCCGCGTTGCTGGCGTTTTTCCATAGGCTCCGCCCCCCTGACGAGCATCACAAAAATCGACGCTCAAGTCAGAGGTGGCGAAACCCGACAGGACTATAAAGATACCAGGCGTTTCCCCCTGGAAGCTCCCTCGTGCGCTCTCCTGTTCCGACCCTGCCGCTTACCGGATACCTGTCCGCCTTTCTCCCTTCGGGAAGCGTGGCGCTTTCTCATAGCTCACGCTGTWGGTATCTCAGTTCGGTGTAGGTCGTTCGCTCCAAGCTGGGCTGTGTGCACGAACCCCCCGTTCAGCCCGACCGCTGCGCCTTATCCGGTAACTATCGTCTTGAGTCCAACCCGGTAAGACACGACTTATCGCCACTGGCAGCAGCCACTGGTAACAGGATTAGCAGAGCGAGGTATGTAGGCGGTGCTACAGAGTTCTTGAAGTGGTGGCCTAACTACGGCTACACTAGAAGGACAGTATTTGGTATCTGCGCTCTGCTGAAGCCAGTTACCTTCGGAAAAAGAGTTGGTAGCTCTTGATCCGGCAAACAAACCACCGCTGGTAGCGGTGGTTTTTTTGTTTGCAAGCAGCAGATTACGCGCAGAAAAAAAGG
>NZ_JACRVV010000020.1:0-2316 GCF_018812035.1 Gluconobacter sp. P5B12
GCACCCTATACACCCACAAGTGAGCATATGGTGYATGTGTCTGGATACGCCAGACAAGCGTCCCGGACTAGAAGCTATAGCTATGTACATAGCGACCACCCCGGTAGCAATTCGAGTACTTGCTTGCCGGGCAAGCACTCCCCCTTGCTGAGGAGCGAGATCTACCTAAAATCTCTACTGATCTCTGGGTCWCAGCACCCGAGTTTTGCGCAACYAGCACCGTAACTCAAACGTCGAGCATGAAGGCTCTACCCGCGAWATGGGTACCAACCACAGCCACCACGATACTCCCACCAGGGGGCCTACCTCAATGAGCAGTCTTGGATAGCTGCTCAACCCGTGGTACCGAAAAGAGGCTCGGTGGGCCTCCCCCTTTTGCTCCGACAAGCAKGGTTAGAGGAATCCTATCGCTGTATTAGTCGTCTCTTACGACAAGCAACAGCGGACTGTGGTAGTATTCTCKCCCGCTAACCACACGGCARAGATGYTGAGCTAAACGCCCCTCCTCCTCAGGAACACTTCYTCCGCRAACATTGCCAGCCGTTGAGTCTTCTCTTGATCATCCAGGATTCYCTCGAAGATCCAGTTTTCGCCAAGGCGCTGCACTCCAAGTCCATCTAGGTCCCGCAGATCTGCATATAGGGGGCAAGCGCACAARATRTGCATCCAGTCCTCATATGSATCTCCACATGCGCAAGCAGTGGTATCGCTGAKGGCTCTCCCRTGMAAAAATGCATTGAACGACCCGTGMCCTGTAAGCAGGAAAGACGTCCTCATCGASAATCCAAAACTTGRATCCCGATAGGCAAGAGTRACGTATGGGATAAACCTATGCGTCACCCGTCCTGGTTCGCTGTCRTCGTCCCATCTGTTCTGCCAACTCTGGATTAAACACTCCTCTAGGCGAGTCTYCCTCTGCTCCCAGCTWAGACACGCAATGTCCTCGCCGTAAAGCCAGTCGTTCTCCTCCAGCGGGAATCCACGTTTTAGCTTGTATTTGAYCGCTAATAACTTAGCAGCCAGATCAAGCGGGGGAGCTCCACCAAGTACCTGCAGTGCCACTGTGGAYACTGTTCGGCATACCGAAAGGCATCCRAGCAGGATTAGCCTCTGGCAGGAGGCTAGTCGCCTCTGGGCAGCTACTTGTTCCGCGGTGTCATACCATACCGGG
Source organism: Gluconobacter sp. P5B12 (assembly GCF_018812035.1). NCBI lineage: Bacteria > Pseudomonadati > Pseudomonadota > Alphaproteobacteria > Acetobacterales > Acetobacteraceae > Gluconobacter > Gluconobacter sp. P5B12. Next base: position 1,172 of record NZ_JACRVV010000020.1, read on the forward strand.
GCACCAAACAGCACACAAGGTGCCATGAGTMCGTCATATATGGTCCGCCTGRCTCGAGGACTGAAGCCCCAKTCGGCTCGAAGCACACGCGCCAATGCTCCAACGACTCCKGTMATCCGCTGGCGAAGCGARGCTATGTGCGTGAGGAATTTCATTCCTTCACTRACCGTGATGCCAAGGTACCGACAGCTACGCAYRTACGGAAGGTTCGCTCCAGCAAACCTCACCGTAGGCGCACGTCTCAAGGCACCTTTCAGCAGCATGATTACCGTCTTGCTGGTCGAGACGGCAACGCCAACTTCCGCTCCCCACGTTTCTACGATGGACATTAGTTGCGCTCMTTTTTCCTCTAGCACAGCTCGGRAATTTYCCTCGACGAGAAGCAGCAAGTCATCCGCGTATGCACTCAGCTGGCAATACGGCTGGAGACGMYGAAGCAGWACATCCATCAGTATGTCCCAGATAAMTGGGCCGCTGATTGATCCCTGCGGGCAGCCTCTAGTTACCGGTACMTCCACRGTACCGGAACTGCTTCGGATCACTGCTCTTCGGCCGGAGAAAAAGCTCTGCCACAAGCCCATTTCCCGGCATCCCAAGTCGGCTAGTCGGCTGAGTGCAGCACTCCATTCGACGTTGTCGAATGCTCCTTTGAAGTCCACGAATGTGCCGAGCACGTATTGCGCCGGGCTGGCGCCAACACTGCTCTTCAYGTGCCTCCAAGCATCCTCCACACATCGTCCTTGGCGAAATCCRAATTGCCATCTGCAGCCTTCCGGAAGAACTTCTCTCACACGATTCACCATGATGGCCTCGAGCACCTTTCCAAAGACTGGTAGCAAGCATATTCCTCTGTATGAGGAGGGCTCACACTTGTCCTTATCTGGCCCTTTGAGCAACGAGACAACTCGTGGGCACTTCCACTCGGCTGGAAAGTATCCCAATCGGATGCATCGGGAAAACAATGATGCTAGGTGCTCGGGTATGGCGCGCCAGACTGCCTTGCAGATAGTGCCATTGATGCCGTCCAACCCGGGAGAGCGCCTGCTCTTCAGCCGGGCAACACATGTATCAACCTCGAATACTTCGAGGGCCGGTGGGACTTCCTCCGCGATGGCAGTCGGTGCTTCGGACTCCGCAACTGGGAA
>NZ_JACRVV010000021.1:0-2280 GCF_018812035.1 Gluconobacter sp. P5B12
GTAGTTATATGCTTGTCTCAAAGATTAAGCCATGCATGTCTAAGTACACACGAATTAAAAGTGAAACCGCAAAAGGCTCATTATATCAGTTATGGTTCCTTAGATCGTTAACAGTTACTTGGATAACTGTGGTAATTCTAGAGCTAATACATGCAATTAAAACATGAACCTTATGGGACATGTGCTTTTATTAGGCTAAAACCAAGCGATCGCAAGATCGTTATATTGGTTGAACTCTAGATAACATGCAGATCGTATGGTCTTGTACCGACGACAGATCTTTCAAATGTCTGCCCTATCAACTTTTGATGGTAGTATCTAGGACTACCATGGTTGCAACGGGTAACGGGGAATCAGGGTTCGATTCCGGAGAGGGAGCCTGAGAAACGGCTACCACATCTAAGGAAGGCAGCAGGCGCGTAAATTACCCACTCCCAGCTCGGGGAGGTAGTGACGAAAAATAACAATACAGGACTCATATCCGAGGCCCTGTAATTGGAATGAGTACACTTTAAATCCTTTAACAAGGACCAATTGGAGGGCAAGTCTGGTGCCAGCAGCCGCGGTAATTCCAGCTCCAATAGCGTATATTAAAGTTGTTGCGGTTAAAACGTTCGTAGTTGAACTTGTGCTTCATACGGGTAGTACAACTTACAATTGTGGTTAGTACTATACCTTTATGTATGTAAGCGTATTACCGGTGGAGTTCTTATATGTGATTAAATACTTGTATTTTTTCATATGTTCCTCCTATTTAAAAACCTGCATTAGTGCTCTTAAACGAGTGTTATTGTGGGCCGGTACTATTACTTTGAACAAATTAGAGTGCTTAAAGCAGGCTTCAAATGCCTGAATATTCTGTGCATGGGATAATGAAATAAGACCTCTGTTCTGCTTTCATTGGTTTTCAGATCAAGAGGTAATGATTAATAGAAGCAGTTTGGGGGCATTAGTATTACGACGCKAGAGGTGAAATTCTTGGACCGTCGTAAGACTAACTTAAGCGAAAGCATTTGCCAAAGATGTTTTCATTAATCAAGAACGAAAGTTAGAGGTTCGAAGGCGATCAGATACCGCCCTAGTTCTAACCATAAACGATGCCAGCTAGCAATTGGGTGTAGCTACTTTTATGGCTCTCTCAGTCGCTTCCCGGGAAACCAAAGCTTTTGGGCTCCGGGGGAAGTAYGGTYGCAARGCTGAAACTTAAAGGAATTGACGGAAGGGCACCACCAGGAGTGGAGCCTGCGGCTTAATTTGACTCAACACGGGAAAACTTWCCAGGTCCGAACATAAGTGTGTAAGACAGATTGATAGCTCTTTCTCGAATCTATGGGTGGTGGTGCATGGCCGTTCTTAGTTCGTGGAGTGATTTGTCTGGTTAATTCCGATAACGAACGAGACTCAAATATATTAAATAGATATCTTCAGGATTATGGTGCTGAAGCTTATGTAGCCTTCATTCATGTTGGCAGTAAAATGCTTATTGTGTTTGAATGTGTTTATGTAAGTGGAGCCGTACCTGTTGGTTTGTCCCATTATAAGGACACTAGCTTCTTAAATGGACAAATTGCGTCTAGCAATAATGAGATTGAGCAAYAACAGGTCTGTGATGCCCTTAGATGTMCTGGGCTGCACGCGMGCTACAATGAAAGTATCAACGTGTATTTMCTAGACCGAGAGGTCCGGGTAAACCGCTGAACCACTTTCATGCTTGGGATTGTGAACTGAAACTGTTCACATGAACTTGGAATTCCCAGTAAGTGTGAGTCATTAACTCGCATTGATTACGTCCCTGCCCTTTGTACACACCGCCCGTCGCTACTACCGATTGAATTATTTAGTGAGGTCTCCGGACGTGATCACTGTGACGCCTTGCGTGTTACGGTTGTTTCGCAAAAGTTGACCGAACTTGATTATTTAGAGGAAGTAAAAGTCGTAACAAGGTTTCCGTAGGTGAACCTGCGGAAGGATCATTATTGTATAATATCCTTACCGTTAATAAAYATTTGTAATTATACAAATAAAAACAATTTACCAAAATAAAAATATAACAAAATGATTCCATGGAATCAAAAGTTAAAATCAAAATAAAACGAAGATGGGGCTTGGCAACCTCATAAAAAGATTTTAACATTTCTAATGTATGTTGTGCGTATTTGTGGCGAGTACTTACAACAACGGCGTTTCCTATAAAAATAATGTTTCGAACATGAAAATCGAAGAAACAAAATTCGAAAGTGGAAGTCGAATCAAAATAAAATAATTTCGAATGTGTGGTAA
>NZ_JACRVV010000022.1:0-2046 GCF_018812035.1 Gluconobacter sp. P5B12
GAATACTATTTGGGTTAAACCAATTAGTTCTTATTAATTATAACGATTATCAATTAACAATCAATTCAGAACTGGCACGGACTTGGGGAATCCGACTGTCTAATTAAAACAAAGCATTGTGATGGCCCTAGCGGGTGTTGACACAATGTGATTTCTGCCCAGTGCTCTGAATGTCAAAGTGAAGAAATTCAAGTAAGCGCGGGTCAACGGCGGGAGTAACTATGACTCTCTTAAGGTAGCCAAATGCCTCGTCATCTAATTAGTGACGCGCATGAATGGATTAACGAGATTCCTACTGTCCCTATCTACCCTATCAGTGACGCGCATGAATGGATTAACGACGGACGTGTTTTCGTTGCGCTCGTGGACATAGTGCGAAGAACTTTGTTTTCCGTATTTGGAAGTATACGAATAAATAATTTAGTGTTCCGTGGAAGTGGTGCGCAAATTTTCGCGAATTAAAAACAAGCGGTTTGGAAGTAATTGACAATAAATTATTGGAAATTTTCCACTCCGCACGTGTTGAGCGGCGAGCTTGCGGGTGAGCTTTTCGAACAGCTGAGAGAAGCTTATTGGTGGTAGTCACCGCTAAGGATTGTGTCTTGGGACAGCTTAGTGCACTCTACCAATAGGTGGAGCTATCACCATAGCAACTAGCCCGTGTCAGCGAGCATACGATTGCTGGACTCGTCAAAAGGAGGAGCCACCATCGGAGCAACGCCGATGGAGAGCGACAGCAGTGTGAGTGCCTTGAGCGGAAGCAGTGCCTCAAAGGTGTCAAGACGAGGCAGGCGTAGAGGCCATCTGGCCTCCAAGAGCTCGGCGCCAACGCAGGCGAAACTGGTTGCCCTGGCCTCGAATGGAGTGCCAGAACCCGTTGGTGTGCTGGAGGAGGCGTTTTCATCGCTGGAGGATGCCCGGGCGGCTACGTCAAGCGCTGCCATCGATGCTGCCCCCCCCGCTGCTGCCCCCGCTGTTGATCACACTGTTGCCCCTGATGTTTCCACTGCTGCTAAAATCGCTGCCACCACTGCCACCGCTGCCACCGCTGCCGCCCGTGCTGGGCAAGCAGCCATGATGGCAGAGCTGTCGGCCACCCAGCGCATGGTGCGAAACAGTTTCCGCAGCCTAGGAGGCGTAGACACGGAAGAGCTCTCGTGTGCCATCAGCCGCTATGATGAGCTGGTGATGGCATTAATGCTCCGGTGTGGAGAACTGGAGACGCGGCTCGCTATGCCACCACCGCCGCCGCCGCCGTCCAAGGCGAACACTACTGCCGCCAATGCTCCCCAGATGCCTCAGGTTGCACCCATCGCTGCCCCGCGGACCACCAAGGTTCGTGAGACGTGGTCAGCGGTGGTGAAGTGCGACGACCCTGCGCTATCGGGGAAAGCCATAGCCGAAAAGGTGCGGACGATGGTTGCACCCTCCCTCGGAGTCAGAGTACACGAGGTACGTGAGCTCCGTCGAGGTGGTGGTGCGATCATTCGTACTCCTTCGGTTGGAGAGCTGCAGAAGGTGATGGCATCGAAAAGATTCGCAGAACTTGGACTGAATGTGGCACGGAACGCGGCCGAGAAGCCGAAGGTCATAGTCTATGACGTCGACACAGCCATCGGCCCAGAAGAGTTCATGCAGGAGCTTCACGAGAACAACTTCGACAGTGAAATGACTCTGGCCCAGTTCAAAAAGTCGGTGCACCTGGTGACCAAGGCGTGGTCGGCTACTGACGGTGCCACCGTAAACGTGACGCTAGAGGTAGACGACCGGGCGATGGCGAAACTTGATGTAGGACGTGTCTACATTAAGTGGTTTTCGTTCCGATGCCGATCGCAAGTCCGCACCTATGCCTGCCACAGATGTGTGGGTTTCGACCACAAGGTTAGTGAATGCAGGCAGAAGGAGAGTGTTTGCCGCCAGTGCGGGCAACAAGGCCACACCGCGGCAAAGTGCCAAAACCCGGTGGACTGCCGGAACTGCCGTCACAGAGGGCAACCTTCGGGGCATTATATGCTCTCGAATGCTTGCCCGATATACGGAGCGTTG
>NZ_JACRVV010000023.1:0-1790 GCF_018812035.1 Gluconobacter sp. P5B12
GGATGCCACGCAGGGTCGCCCCATGCTCAGACTTTCTGTCACGGGCAGGCCCCAGCCTTCGAAGAAAGAGGGAAAGACGGTAAAGCTGCAGTCGGCGTAGAGGCGGCGGAGTTCGGCGTCGGTAGGGTTCTGGATGAAGCGGATCTTGCCGTTGAGCCAGCGGGCGTTTTCAAGCTGTTGCATGAGATCGGAGACGAGCCATCCCTCCCGCCCGGCAAAGACGAGGGTAGGAACCTGGTCTTCGGGCAGATCTTCGAGGAGTCTGCGCCAGACGCGGAAGAGCAGGGCATGGTTCTTGCGGGCCTCGAGGGTGGAGACGAACAGGACGTAGGACCCATTCACGAGAGGCTCGGTGGCGACGGGTATGTCGGCGAGGCCGAAGCCAGTGCCAAGCGGAATGGGCTGGACGGTGATGGATGTGCCGATGTCCTGTTCCGTCAAATAGGACTGCACGTCCGCAGCCGTGGCCTTGCTGATGACAAAAATGACATCGGCCAGGGGCAGGATGTTTTCATGCCATTCCGTATAGGCAAGGATCATGTCCCGATTACACCATTCGGGGCAACGGACTGGCACGAGGTCATACATCAGGAGGCCATAAGACATGCGCAGGTCATCGCGCAGCCAGCGGACGAGCCTGTCGTAGTCCCTCCGGTGCCATGGCGCGCCAAGGGTCAGGAATATATCTCCGGGTTGTGCAACGTCTTCAAACCTCCGACCAGTCGGGAGAATAACCGTGGGCATAACCGGGTCGGACTGGTTCAGATGCCGCCACCGACTTGCCCATGCGGCCCGTTTCCTCTGCCAGGAATCCTGCTGCTGGTGGATATGACGTTCGGTAGCGCGTGCACTGATACGCAGGACCGAAGCCGGTAGCCGCAGTACTTGGCCGAGGATGGTTTTTTGAAGCCGGAGAGCCTGTTGCAGCCCCGCAGCCTCGGGAATGTCGTCAATGGCTGCGAAGGACAAGGGTGGTGGTGCGGGGCGGGCATTCAGCTTCGTCGAAGTTCGGCGTGAGGGTCTGTCCTGTCCCGTATTCTTTTGCGCTGTTTGTGAGGGGCGCGGTTGGGCCTGGGTGGTGATATTCCGGAACAGGTTCTGAATGAAAGACCATTCAATGATTTGCAGATCACGGTCGTTTTCCCCCCTGCGAACAAACTGGATTCCATCGCCGCCCAGTTCATCGAGCGCGTTCGAAAGTTCATAAACGACGCGCTGGATACCGCTGGGCCGGTTATGGTGGGTCAGGTAGGTGAGCAGATCGTCGATATCGAGCCAGATCGTCATGGGTCTTTACTGTTGTCGCACATCGAGAAAGGGAAGCCGCGCGGCTACCGGCACGCACGGAAGGGTGGGAAAAGGCCTTGGGTTAGGTCATGTCGAATGCTGCCAGAATAGCTCTGGCGCTGTCTGTCCAGGGAACGGGTGTGAAGTGGGAGCGGACCTGTTCGGTCCACTCGCCGAGGGCGGTCTGGTTTGTGATGGTGTCATAGATGAGACGGTAGGCGTCGTTGGTGTCTCGGGGATTGAAATAGCGGGCGAGGCTGCCGCCGGCCTCGGGGATGGACGTCGTGCCGGATGCCACGCAGGGTCGCCCCATGCTCAGACTTTCTGTCACGGGCAGGCCCCAGCCTTCGAAGAAAGAGGGAAAGACGGTAAAGCTGCAGTCGGCGTAGAGGCGGCGGAGTTCGGCGTCGGTAGGGTTCTGGATGAAGCGGATCTTGCCGTTGAGCCAGCGGGCGTTTTCAAGCTGTTGCATGAGATCGGAGACGAGCCATCCCTCCCGCCCG
>NZ_JACRVV010000024.1:0-1699 GCF_018812035.1 Gluconobacter sp. P5B12
GAGCTGCGACCATCGAGCTCGGAGTCCGACTCAGGAGATCGGAGGAGCTGCGACCATCGAGCTCGGAGTCCGACTCAGGAGATCGGAGTYAATGTTTGCTCTGGTGCAGGAGCCGTATCTTGGCGGGGATGAAATGGATGTGYTGCCTGAAGGAATGAGGGTTTTCACCGACCGGCGAGGGAAGGCAGCCATCCTAGTGGATCATYAGGAAKCCATCTGYATRYCAGTGGAAACYCTCATCACAGATTATGTCKTACGTCTGGTCGTTAAAGGGAGTTTTGGCTYAATCTTCCTTTGCGCCGCATACTGCCAGTTCGAYGCACCTCTGGAACCGTACMTCCGGTACAGGGATGCGGTCCTKCTGCAGGCCAGCAGAACCCCCGCAATCCTGGGCCTCGACGCRAATGCAGTGTCCCCCATGTGGCTTAGCAAACTCTCTCGTCATGCCGAGGGGCAAGCTAACTACAGACGGGGTGAGCTGCTGTCAGAGTGGATGCTGGAGGCAAGAGTCGCCGCCCTAAACCAGTCAACAGAGGTGTACACGTTCGATAATCACAGAGCKACTAGTGATATCGACGTGACAATCGTCAATGARGCAGCAWCTATGTGGGCCACATATGAGTGGAGAGTGGACGAGTGGGAATTGAGTGACCACAACATCATTACTGTTGTGGCCGACCCAACTACCGCGCGCGCAGTTGAGAGCATAGCTCCTGTGCCGTCCTGGAACTTCTSCAATGCACGTTGGCGATTGTTCMAGGAGGAARTKGWGAGTAGAAYAGCCGAACTTCCGGAAAACTTTTCAGAGTCGCCGTTGGACCAGCAAGTTTCGACMCTGCGCAGTATAGTACATAATGTATGTGATAYTGCGCTRGGAAGGAAGTTRACTCGATCGCCCAGCAGGAGAGCACRTTGGTGGACTGCCGACCTCTGCGCTGCAAGGCGCGAAGTCCGAAGACTTCGTCGCCTGCTCCAAGATGGAAGGCGTCGAGATGACGATGCCGCTGTAGRGCTTGTAGTGGTCGAGCTGAGGCGTGCCTCAGCCWACTACAAGAAGCTCATTGGRAGGGCGAAGATGGATGACTGGAAACGMTTCGTGGGAGATCATGSCGACGACCCATGGGGGCGCGTCTACAAGATTTGCCGAGGYCGCAGRAAGTGCACGGAGAYTGGGTGMCTCCGCGTGAATGGCGAGCTGATCACTGATTGGGGTGAYTGCGCACGAGTGCTCCTCCGCAATTTYTTCCCAGTTGCGGAGTCCGAAGCACCGACTGCCATCGCGGAGGAAGTCCCACCGGCCCTCGAAGTATTCGAGGTTGATGCATGTGTTGCCCGGTTGAAGAGCAGGCGCTCTCCCGGGTTGGACGGCATCAATGGCACTATCTGCAMGGCAGTCTGGCGCGCCATACCTGAGCACCTAGCATCATTGTTTTCCCGATGCATCCGATTGGGATACTTTCCAGCCGAGTGGAAGTGCCCACGRGTCGTCTCGCTGCTCAAAGGGCCAGATAWGRACAWGTGTGAGCCCTCCTCAWATRGAGGAATATGCTTGCTACCAGTCTTTGGTAAGGTGCTCRAGGCCAWCATGGTGAATCGTGTGAGAGAAGTTCTTCCGGAAGGCTRCAGATGGCAATTTGGATTTCGCCAAGGACGATGTGTGGAGGATGCTTGGAGGCACGTGAAGAGCAGTGTTGGCGCC
>NZ_JACRVV010000025.1:0-1472 GCF_018812035.1 Gluconobacter sp. P5B12
CTTCTCCACTGCAAGAGCTTGGGCTAGGCTGAGTCATTACTTCTCTCCAGTAGGGAACCATTATTTCTTGGCTTGGCATTACCGACTCATCAGTTCCATTTAGCAAGGACTTGATGCATCTTCCTTTATGCTTATCCCAGTTACGCTGGACGACAGCGTACTGCTGCCTTCTGCTTTCTCTCCTGTTCCGAGGTMTCCGAGGAGGTCTCGTCAGYGTGTGTCGTACACCCTGTGCCGGAAAAATTCCCAGGAGATATAGCGATAAGCATTGGAGAGTGGTTTCCTTTCCCTCGAGATGTGCCCTATCAATGATAGTTTGCAACTCTTGGGCTCTCCATTTGGARTGGCATTCTACGGGGCTATAGAAACTCTATTTACCCGAGAAACTTCTATTTAGAACGAGCACATAAACCATGTTATTGTTTCCCAATCAAGCCCGACTATCTCAATCTTCAGAGCCAATCCTTATCCCGAAGTTACGGATCTAATTTGCCGACTTCCCTTACCTACATTATTCTATCGACTAGAGACTCTTCACCTTGGAGACCAGCTGCGGATATTGGTACGGCCTGTTGAGAAGTTTGCGTGTCCCCACCATAAATTTTCAAGGTCCGAGGAGAAAATATCGACACAACAGTATATGTCATGCTCTTCTAGCCCATCTACCATATCTCTCTGCGAAAGACTTCCATGGTAGTACGGCTATAAAACAGAAAAGAAAACTCTTCCGATATCTCTCGACGGCTTCTTTATGGTCGTTCCTGTTGCCAGGATGAKCACGAGGCCCATATTTAATAACAAACGGATACTCAACAGGTTACGGAATTGGAACCGTATTCCCTTTCGTTCAAAATTATTCAAGTGTATTATAATTCGCTTTGTTTATATAGTTAGGCATTTTTGTTTTACTTGAAAATTTTCGGCTTTCKCCTTRAACTTAGGACCGACTAACTCGTGATCAACCACTGTTCACACGAAACCCTTCTCCACTTCAGTCCTCCAAGGTCTCATTCGATTATTTGMTACTACCACCAAGATCTGTACCAATGGCAGCTCCATGCAGGCTTACGCCAAACACTTCTACGCATACCATTGTACCTTCCTACTCACTAAAGTTTCAAAATTTATATCACAAGTAATATAAATCATCTACTTTAGCGGTAATGTATAGGTATACAACTTAAGCGCCATCCATTTTAAGGGCTAGTTGCTTCGGCAGGTGAGTTGTTACACACTCCTTAGCGGATTTCGACTTCCAWGATCACCGTCCTGCTGTTTTAAGCAACCAACGCCTTTCATGGTATCTGCATGAGTTGTTAATTTGGGCACCGTAACATTACGTTTGGTTCATCCCACAGCGCCAGTTCTGCTTACCAAAAGTGGCCCACTGGGCACATTATATCATAACCTTGAACTTCATATCAAGAAAGTTAAGGTTCTTACCCATTTAAAGTTTGAGAATAGGTTAAGAT
>NZ_JACRVV010000026.1:0-1449 GCF_018812035.1 Gluconobacter sp. P5B12
TCTTCACCTAGATCCTTTTAAATTAAAAATGAAGTTTTAAATCAATCTAAAGTATATATGAGTAAACTTGGTCTGACAGTTACCAATGCTTAATCAGTGAGGCACCTATCTCAGCGATCTGTCTATTTCGTTCATCCATAGTTGCCTGACTCCCCGTCGTGTAGATAACTACGATACGGGAGGGCTTACCATCTGGCCCCAGTGCTGCAATGATACCGCGAGACCCACGCTCACCGGCTCCAGATTTATCAGCAATAAACCAGCCAGCCGGAAGGGCCGAGCGCAGAAGTGGTCCTGCAACTTTATCCGCCTCCATCCAGTCTATTAATTGTTGCCGGGAAGCTAGAGTAAGTAGTTCGCCAGTTAATAGTTTGCGCAACGTTGTTGCCATTGCTGCAGGCATCGTGGTGTCACGCTCGTCGTTTGGTATGGCTTCATTCAGCTCCGGTTCCCAACGATCAAGGCGAGTTACATGATCCCCCATGTTGTGCAAAAAAGCGGTTAGCTCCTTCGGTCCTCCGATCGTTGTCAGAAGTAAGTTGGCCGCAGTGTTATCACTCATGGTTATGGCAGCACTGCATAATTCTCTTACTGTCATGCCATCCGTAAGATGCTTTTCTGTGACTGGTGAGTACTCAACCAAGTCATTCTGAGAATAGTGTATGCGGCGACCGAGTTGCTCTTGCCCGGCGTCAAYACGGGATAATACCGCGCCACATAGCAGAACTTTAAAAGTGCTCATCATTGGAAAACGTTCTTCGGGGCGAAAACTCTCAAGGATCTTACCGCTGTTGAGATCCAGTTCGATGTAACCCACTCGTGCACCCAACTGATCTTCAGCATCTTTTACTTTCACCAGCGTTTCTGGGTGAGCAAAAACAGGAAGGCAAAATGCCGCAAAAAAGGGAATAAGGGCGACACGGAAATGTTGAATACTCATACTCTTCCTTTTTCAATATTATTGAAGCATTTATCAGGGTTATTGTCTCATGAGCGGATACATATTTGAATGTATTTAGAAAAATAAACAAATAGGGGTTCCGCGCACATTTCCCCGAAAAGTGCCACCTGACGTCTAAGAAACCATTATTATCATGACATTAACCTATAAAAATAGGCGTATCACGAGGCCCTTTCGTCTTCAAGAATTCTCATGTTTGACAGCTTATCATCGATAAGCTGATCCTCACAGGCCGCACCCAGCTTTTCTTCCGTTGCCCCAGTAGCATCTCTGTCTGGTGACCTTGAAGAGGAAGAGGAGGGGTCCCGAGAATCCCCATCCCTACCGTCCAGCAAAAAGGGGGACGAGGAATTTGAGGCCTGGCTTGAGGCTCAGGACGCAAATCTTGAGGATGTTCAGCGGGAGTTTTCCGGGCTGCGAGTAATTGGTGATGAGGACGAGGATGGTTCGGAGGATGGGGAATTTTCAGACCTGGATCTGTCTGACAG
>NZ_JACRVV010000027.1:0-1343 GCF_018812035.1 Gluconobacter sp. P5B12
CATAGAGGTAAGACTTTAGAAGTTTGTGTGTGCTTTCGGGTAGGGATGTTTTAATTTTAAACATTAGGCCGTCGAGCCAGACTTTGTCGAATGCTTGGGATACGTCTAAAAATACTGCTGTACAGTATTCGCGATATTCAAATGCAGTTCTTATTTCCGTTGTAATACGRTTCACCYGTTCAATGGTTCCRTGGCTTTCGCGAAATCCAAATTGGTGGGCTGGGATTATATTGTGGTATATCAGATGTTGATTAAGTCGGATCAGCAGGCATTTTTCGAATWGTTTCGAAATRCATGAGAGTAGACTTATTGGTCTGTAAGATGAAGCGACTGTGTGGTTCTTACCAGGCTTTGGAATCATTATGATAATCGACCTCTTCCATCGTTGTGGAAAGTAACCAAGTTTGGTGATGGCATTAAAGAGCTTGGTTMTGTAGCGAACTGCAGAATGTGGCAGCTGGATGATCATTTCCGGTGTTATAAGGTCGYAGCCGGGGGATTTTTTYGGGCTGAGATTGTCTTTGATTATTTTAGTTATTTCTTTAGGACGAAACACAATTGGGGTGTGTTGCTGATGGCGGTTTACGGGATAGGACGGTAGCGCGAATGTGCTAGTAGCCTGGTTTGGCGTGAACACATTTTGTAGGTGAGCGGCAAATGTGKTGGCTCTGTCTTCATCACTACGGGCCCAGCCACCTGAKGAATTCCTTATCGGCAAAACGGTTTCAGTCGGTGGGCGAAGAGTTGAGTGGGCTCGCCACAGTGACTTTTGTTTTGTGCCTGTTGGTGTGAGTTGCTCTATGTATCGGCGCTGATCGTCGTCCTCTTCTTGTTTCAGAGCGTTGGCCAGTTTCCGTGKGGCTACTTTTAGCTTTTGTTTTGCAGTTGGGGATMTGGARGATTGCCATTCTCTGCGTAAGCGACGTTTTACGTGGACGAGTTGCTCGATTTGTACGTTGGTCTTTTTTGAATTAATTGTATTATTTGTTATTTTGGGTGTTGCAGTAAGAGCTGCTGCAGWAAGGATGGATTGCAATGCACACGTGCASCTCTCTATATCAGATTCAGTATTGAGTTTTGGGCTTAGCTCAATRTGTGAACTTATATATTTTTTATACCTGAGCCAGTTTGTTTTGTGAGAAGTCAATCTGAWTGGTGGYTTYACGTTTTCTKMGTACCGGCKGAGRWRARTTAGTWCAGGCGAGTGATCAGATGASARATCYKGCAGACATTCAGCTYTARCCAAACTGCGRGAAATATTTTTCGTRACTGCGAAGTCRATCARGTCMGGCAGYTTATTGAGGYCTGATGGCCAGTATGTAGGACTCCCGGGGGAAACATGG
>NZ_JACRVV010000003.1:0-351476 GCF_018812035.1 Gluconobacter sp. P5B12
AATCCCTCAGCGCCTATGATACTGCACCTCAAGGTGCGGAAAAGTCGGTCGCCGCCAGGTCCCCTAGCCCACTCACAAAAACTCCCACACACCAACATCACATACACCACCGCGGGGTGGAGCAGCCCGGTAGCTCGTCAGGCTCATAACCTGAAGGCCGCAGGTTCAAATCCTGCCCCCGCAACCACACCAATACAGTTCCAAAACCCCCGCTCTCTCACCGAGACAGCGGGGGTTTTCGTGTTGCGGGGAGTTTAGGTAGAAACTACTAAGGAAACAGACGGAAAGGCTTCCTGCAGTAATTTTCGCGTTTGGTAAAAGTATGTGAATTCTGGAATTAGCTGGCGTCATACACCCGGGCTACCAGCATCAAGTGTTTAATTGATGCTGGCTTATCCGCTAAGCCCTCCATGGGCAGGTAAAGCTATAAGCAAATCGTTCTTTAAGCTCTTTTGGCTGCTTCACGTGCGGCAAGCTTTTCTTCTTCGGTCCAGACCTTGCGCTCACGCTTGACCTGCGGCTTGACCTGTTTGACTGGGCCGCCTCCTAGCACGGGTGCTCTCATGGTTGAGTGACGTGCGGTTTCTGAATGCCAAGGATGATCGGTGTGAACCATTAATGTGCGACCGATCTCTTGTTCCACACCATGCAGCCACGCACGTTGTTCGGCATCACAAAGGGTAATGGCGAAACCACTGCGCCCAGCGCGGCCGGTACGACCGATCCGATGGACGTAACTCTCGGGTAGGCTTGGGAGATCATGGTTGAAAACATGTGTGACTGTGTCGACGTCGATGCCGCGGGCAGCAATATCTGTTGCGACAAGCACCTGTACAGCTCCCTCGCGGAACGCATTGAGTGCACGCTCTCGCTGCCCTTGAGATTTGTTGCCATGCAAAGCTTCAGCAGTAATTCCTGCCTCGGTTAAAAAGGCACAGACCTCATTGGCGATGTTCTTCTGAAGTGTGAAGACAACAGCCTGACCAACATCCTGTGTCTCGAGTTGTGCGAGAAGAGCTGCTTTTTTGTGGGCGGCATCCATAAACATCACCGACTGCTCAATTCGATCCACAGTGGTCGATGGAGGCGCAATTTCGACTTTTACTGGATCGCGGAGAAGGCTCTCGACCAGAGCTGTGATAGATTTCGGCATTGTCGCTGAAAATAGAACGGTATGCCGATCTTTCGGCAGCGTTGCGACAATACGCTCGATTGGTTTTGCAAAGCCCATATCCAGCATCTGATCGGCCTCATCAAGTACAAGCGCTTCAAGTTGCGAGAGATCGCATAAGCCCTGTTCGATAAGATCCAGAAGCCGTCCTGGAGCGGCGACAATAATGTCTACGCCATTTTCAAGTGCATTGACCTGATGGAATTGGCTGACACCGCCGAAAATCGTTGTTACGCGAAGGCTCAGATTGCGCCCGAATTTCTCAAAACCATCTGCAATCTGGGAAACAAGCTCACGTGTTGGTGCGAGTACGAGGACGCGTGCGCCACCTTTTGGTGCTGTACGAGAGTTGGCTGCCAAACGGTGGAGTAGCGGGAGCGCAAAAGATGCTGTCTTGCCTGTGCCAGTTTGCGCCATACCCAAGAGATCGCGGCCTGCCAGCAGCATAGGAATTGACTGTGCCTGGATGGGGGTAGGTGTGACATACCCTTCTTCAGCCAGAGCGCTTAGGAGAGTCGGCGCCAAGGAAAGATCGGCGAAAGTCATGGACATGGACACGCGGCGCCTCCGGCGCTCAATAATGCTGCGCCTGGTTGGGCTTCGCTGTTTCAGAACGCGGAGTTTTACGGGTGATGCCAAGCGGGGTCAACGCGTTCAATCGGTTCTTTTATCTCTATGCGCGCATCACATCTTCTGCGGTTCTTACAAGTACTCCCACCTATTAACCGCTCCAATAATTCATGATTTTGCGATATCTCGCATCGCTACCACCAGATTCATATGAGACGCTAAAAGACGCTGCGGGAGCGTAGGGAGATAAATACGAATGGCTTCCAGTCTTTTTGACTCTGGTAGTGTTGCGAAAGGCGGACGCGAGCTTTCACCATCACTGCCCGCATCATAACTTTTAGCGATCGCATTAATGAGGGAAGGCGGAACGGAAGCCAGCAGCGTCTTTTGGGCGGGAGTTAGAAGTCTGTCTCGCAAAGGGCCAGACAGGGTCCGAATTTCAGAGACTTTTGGAGGTTCGTAAGGCTTGAGTTGGGACAGCGGAAAATCGACTTCTACGCCATTGCTTTGCATCACATAACCAGTGGAACCTTCAATATCGACAAGTTTGCCGTCATGGGCGCCTTTGAGGTCCGAAACATGATCGCCGATTGAGAACTGTGCCATGGCTAACCTCACAATATGATGTGTCATAGGGGGGTATGAAATGCTTGGGCGTCAAGCAGGCTGCCACCCGTCAAACACTTTTTCCTGTTTGAGTGCGCAACGAATAATAACTGCGAAGTAATAAGTAGAAAATAGATCTCTATTTACGTCTTGGACGTAGATATGGATCTGCGTCAGTCTCTCATTACTGGAATAGAGATTATTCATTTCATCCAGGAAAGCACCCAAGTTCTGGCGGTTTCAGGCGTTCGTCAGCGCCAATGTAACTCTCTCATTTCGCAAAACTCATGCGATGGTTCTCTGACCCAAGACATCAGATACGCCCGTGACATCCGTCTTTGTATGGAATAATTGTTTGTTCCGGTAACGGGTGAAGGCCTGTCTTGGAATTCCATCCTATAAAATTACAAACCGAATTGCTGACGAATTTTTTGATGATAAAGCTTTTGCCTTTCAGCCTGCTCGTCAGAAAAATGTAATCTTCTTGAAACAAGCTCATGCATGAATTTTATTTCTTCGAGATGAGTATTTTGATTGAGCGTATGGGTCGAAGACGATTGATGTCGTCTATGGATGTTCATGGCATCGCTGACATAAACAACACTCACGTCCTTATTATCTAAAAGCTCAAGATAAACGCGCCAGTCTCCGGCGACGTTCAAAACTGCCAAGTCTTTCTTGCATTTTTTTAGAGCCGCTTGCATCGCTGTTTTTTGAAAAATAGCGCTGCTGACATTGAGAACCAGATTACGCTCAGCCAGGCATGTTTGGAGAAAATCTTGTCCGCTGAATTGCCCATCGTGTTCAAGAAGGTTTCCGGCTGCTTCCATGCAATATGGTTGATATGATGCGGAAAGCGGTGCGCCGTTCTCATCTATTGAGCGGCTATCACAAAATGCCATGACCGTGTTCGGGCACTGATGCGCAGCGTGAACAAGTTTTTCCAGAAAGTGAGGGTCACAGAGATCATCTGCTTCCGCGATCCAGACCCATTCGCCTTGTGCCTGTTTGAGTGCTTTCTGCCATTGAGCGAAGACCGATCCGGAAGGGCGTCTGCCTTTGATGATGCGAACGTCACGTCCCCACTCGGCAGCAGTATCCACCGCGATCTCGACGCTCTTATCTGTCGATGCATCATCGAGAACGATAATTTCCAGAACTGGAAACGTCTGCGTAAAAATGGAGACAAGCCGGGCCTCCAGATAACGAGCGTAATTGTAAGAGGGGACTACGACAGACACTGATGGGACTTTTGGCGCAGCCAGTCGCAGAAGTTGCTCAGCGTAAGGGCGAAAAAGAAAGGACTTCCCGAGTTTGCGTGCCGCGTCCTGTCGGCTGGTTTGAGTGCGGCCTTTTGACCATTGGGCAAGTTCCAGCGCTGCCAAACTCATGGCTCTGACATCGGCGAATGGCACAATTGTATTGCATGTTGTCGGGTCGTCTTGCAGGCTTTTAAGAAGCTCTGGAATGCCACCGTTGTCTGCAAAAGACGTACAGGGCAGGCCTGATGCCAGAGCTTCCAGGACGACGGAAGGGTAGGGGTCTTCGCGCGAGGTCAAAGTGAAGACGTCAGAGGCCGACAGCCAGTCTGATACGTTGCAAACACGACCCGGCATATGAAAGGTGCCGCTTGTGCGGGCATGATCGATTTCGGTTCTCAAACCATCCTGAAGGACCGGATCAATTGCACCGACCCATACACAATGAGCTCGCCCAGCCAGCTTCCTCCAGAGCTGGAGAAACAGGTCGAAACCTTTTCGCATATCCGCGTAGCCAACCCCAATGACCAGAAGATCCTGACCCGTAAGGCCTAACTGTGATCTGAGCGCTTCGCGAGCGGGCCTGCTGAAGGTTGTCTGATCATACAAACCCTGAGGAAGGATCGTCGTGCGAGGGTGTTTTTCCAAGCCGAGCCGTGCGGCGCAGGAGCGTGTGGGGACAACAACTGACTGGGCCGTTTCGCACGCGCCTCCCATAGATTTCCGTAGATCTCGGCTTTGGAGAAGGTGAGGTAATTCGTGAATAAGGAATGTGTAAGTGATTGCATTGTCATGCAACAGAGGCGCAATTGTCGATGACGCCGCGCTATTTAATAGCGCGTATTCAAAACCTTCTGCCCGCAACGTATTCAGGCGCGCCATGGCATGGCCAGTTGTGGGGGGCAAGATTTCAACAGGGGCAATGGCCCGGTAGTCTTCCATCATTGCGCCGCCTTCAAGCAGAATGAAGCGGATATCGACACCAAAAGATCTTCGGAATGTCCGACCTGTCTCCAGGAGGAGTTTTTGCGCGCCGGCAGGAAAAGCATCGTGCCCAATCAGCAGCAGGCGCACTTTGTTTGAGGAGCTTTTGAAGCCGGTGCAGGCTCTGGCTGTGGCATTCAGATAGGCGCTCCCAAAATGAACGTCTGGCTCTAGATAGGCGCCTTCTGCCCATTCATTCCACGCATTGATGCAGACAATGGATTCCCCGAAAAAGCGGTTCTTTTGCGCGGAGTTGACGAGGCCATTGAGCCATTTCTCATAAAGCTCAGGAGTTGACCCGTGCATGACGAGGCCGTTGCCCTGACGTCGTGCGTCATTATCCCATGAAGGCGCCGCTGTGCGGATAAGGGGAAAAGACGGGCTTGGCTGTCGGAGCGCATTTTCTACAATATCCGTGTAATCGTAGATCTGTCCTCTGAAGTCTTCGTCAAGAATTTGAACGTTTTCATTGATGAGGCGGCAGTCGGAAACGACTTTGTGCGGAGGGAATTCAATGGCTCCTTCAACACCGAAGGAATGAGGGTCTTCATCTCCAAAAGCCTGTCCCATAATAAATATGGGGTTGAGGCCATGTCTTTCCCGAAAGAGTTCACGCCAGCGCGCAAAGGCTTGTCGTGCATTGGGAATGGTTCCAGGGCGGTACACCATGAGGAGAGGGCGATCCCCGATCCTGATGTATCGTGGATCACACATATGTCTGGCAAAGCAGTCTACGAGAGCGTTGTCATCCTCGTCTCTGTAATGCTGGGCAATCAGAATATCATCTTCTGATCCGTCCCAGCGGCGGCTCCAGTTCTCATTGGCCCACATCAGACAAAATGGGAGGTCAATCTGAGGGTTGGCCAGAAGCATCTCTAACGGCCCGTCAAGGAGACGTTTTCGATTGAACCAGTAAAAATAGAAGACAAACCCTTCAATTCCGGCGGCCTTGGCCATTTGGGCCTGACGGTCCAGAAGGTCTGGAGAATTCAGAGTGTAATGACCCAGGTCACGCGGAATCCGGGGCTGATAATGATCTGCGAAGCGGGGGAGTGCGCGCGACGTATTGGTCCACTCTGTAAATCCCTTGCCCCACCATTCATCGTTTTCGGATGTGGCATGATATTGGGGCAAGTAATATGCAAGGACACGGGCGCGTCTGATTGCGCTCTGGGGAAGTGGGTTGAAATCCTCAAAGGAGGGGCCTGGCGCGCTACGCCGCCGAACTTCCCGAAAGACTGTGACTTCATTTGGCGGGCATGAAGAATGAATTCCCGAACGGTTCTTGTTCTCCAGATAGTGGAGAAGCGGATTACTGTCCGGAGCATGGCGAAGATAATTCTTCCGGTAGTAAACAGGGTCAAAGCCTTCAAATGGCTGCCTGGCCTCACGGAAGCCCTGGATCATGTAATGTTCCAGCGGGTCGAGACCGGCGGCGGCTACATCGGGATAGGTTTTTAAATAAAAAGCCGGATCAAACTCAGCAATAGGCTTTAATTTCTGGGTATGGCGGTTGAGCAGATAATGAGCCAGCGCCAGCATCCCTTGTGGAATGGGGTAAGTTTGAGTGTACCAGCCAGGATCAAACCAGCCGATTGGTCGGCGACCTTCTTTCTCTCCATTTGTGACGTAATGTAAGAGCGGATCTCCCAGAACATCCCGATTTTGGGCGATATACCAATGAGGATCAAAAAAAGGGTTGGGTTTGCGGCCCTCTTTCCAGCCGTGCTGGTGATAATGCCGCAGAGCTGCGGTTCCGAGGTTCTGGAGGTCTGGATTGTTCTTCAGATAATATGTTGCATCAAACACCCCGGAGTATCCCAGAATTTGAAGCGCGCTTGGTGCGAAAGCATCCGAGGCTGCAGAGACGGCTGGGCTGGATGAATCCGGGAGGGTGTGAAGCATGAAACGGTTTTTTACTGTTTCTTAATGAATTTCAAGTGCGTTAATTTATCGTCAATAAGAAGGGTGATTTGCCGTGGGGTGCGGAGAATGTCATACCGTCGGCCCCGAAGGGCATCGACGCCCTCCCGTCGGCATCGGAGGTGGAAGACTGATGGACCGCAGTGTGTCTTCCTTTGAGGAAGATAGTCCCGTTTACACGCATCAGACCATGTACCTGGAAGAGGGGATGGATCTGGAATGCGGCGTTCATCTTGCGCCGCTTGAAGTTGCTTACTGCACCTATGGCACCCTCGCGCCTGATCGCGGCAACGCCATACTGGTTTGTCATGCTCTGACCGGAGATCAGTATCTGGCGGAGCCTAATCCACTGACTGGCAAGTCGGGCTGGTGGAACCGCATGGTTGGGCCTGGCCTTCCAATCGATACGGACAGATTTTTCGTCATCTGCCCCAATGTGCTGGGCGGGTGCATGGGATCTACCGGTCCGAAGTCCATTCGGGCAGAGACCGGGCGGCCGTGGGATAGTGAATTTCCTCCCATCACCATGCACGATATCGTCGCTTCTCAGGCATGTCTGTTGAACCACTTGGGCATCAAGCGTCTTTTTGCTGTCGTAGGCGGCTCCATGGGAGGAATGCAGGCGCTGACGTGGATTGCCGATTATCCAGAGCGCGTCTTTGCGGCTTTGCCGATTGCAACGTCGCCGTTTCACTCAGCCCAGAATATTGCATTCAACGAAGTCAGCCGTCAGGCGATCTTTGCAGATCCTGACTGGCATGATGGCCATTACAGAGACTTTGGCGCCATTCCGGCTCGTGGCCTGGGGGTCGCGCGGATGATGGCCCACATTACTTATCTGTCTGAAGAGGCTCTGAGCCGGAAGTTCGGACGTAAAGTTCGAAGTGAAGCTCCAACGGCCGTGCCGGCTGCCAGCAGTCCTTCTCTGTTTGGTGAGATGTTCGAAGTTGAGAGTTATCTGCGGCATCAGGGTTCAACATTCGTGCGCCGGTTTGATGCAAATTCGTATCTGACAGTAACGCGGGCGATGGATTATTTTGATCTGGCCGCCGAGCATGATGGCGATCTTTCGGCACCGTTTCGCAAGTGCGAGACGCGTTTTTGCGTTGTGTCCTTTAGTTCAGACTGGCTTTTCCCCACGTCTCAGTCCCGTCTTCTGGTGCGGGCATTGAACAAAGCCGGAGCAAACGTCTCTTTTGTGGAAATTGAGAGCGATCGTGGGCATGACGCGTTTCTGCTAGACGAGCCTGATCTGGATCGAACGGTTCGGGGTTTCCTGAATGGTGCGGCTGAGCATGCAGGTCTGACGAAAGTGGAGGGGGTCTGATGCGGCTGGATCAGCGTTTGATTGCGGAGATGATTCCAACCCGGGCCCGCGTTCTGGATGTCGGAAGTGGCGACGGTACGCTCATCGATTATCTGTATCGGACGCGAAACTGCGACGCTCGCGGCATTGAAATCGACATGCAGAGCGTGACGCAGTCCGTTGCGCATGGTCTGCCGGTTATGCACGGAGATGCAGATCACGATCTGTCCTACTATCCCGATGACTCGTTTGACTATGTTGTTCTGCAAAGAACACTTCAGGCGGTTGAGCGTCCCCGGGAAGTGTTACGGCAAATGTTGCGGATAGGGCGCCACGCCATCATCTCTTTCCCGAATTTTGGTCATTGGCGGTTGCGTTTGCAGCTTCTGACAACCGGCCGCATGCCGATGACATCAGTGTGGAGTACGCCTTGGTATTCCACGCCCAACATCCATCCGTGCACTATTCGGGATTTCCTCGCGTTGTGTGAGGAAGAGGGATATATTGTGCAGCAATGGCTTGCCATTGATGAGGATGGGTTGAAAGCGCCTTGGC
The DNA here is from genome assembly GCF_018812035.1 of Gluconobacter sp. P5B12. Taxonomy (NCBI): domain Bacteria; kingdom Pseudomonadati; phylum Pseudomonadota; class Alphaproteobacteria; order Acetobacterales; family Acetobacteraceae; genus Gluconobacter; species Gluconobacter sp. P5B12. Next base: position 8,375 of record NZ_JACRVV010000003.1, read on the forward strand.
GGCGCTCAATTCGCTTCGCAAATCTCTTTGGTGAGCAGGCACTCTTTTTGTTGCGTCGCGGGTAGGGGGCGGTTCTTTTCTCTCTGTGCATTGTGCATGCTCGGGAGCTTCACTGTTTTGCAAAACACGTGAAATAATAATGATTTTTTATAAATCATAGCCCTCAATTCCCTTGCGAGGCAGGGGAAGCTGCCCTACATCCGTTTGCAGATATCTCTGCCTGAAAGCAGGGAGATGCTGACGGTTTCTTCGTCATGCTGGTCGATTTTGGCACAAGGTGCTTTGCTTCCCTGATTCTTGCAGGAAAAGTGAAGTGGGCAATGTGCGAAGGCTCTCGGGCTTCCGCGCATGTCCAGCCGTGTGCCTGCGTCTCGGTGTGAAGGTTCGTCTTTCATCAACTCTCTAGGCTCAAAGCAGGCATTTTCTTCGTGCATAAAGTGCGAACTAGCTGTGCGAGCCAGGCCTTGTTATCCCTCAGGAGGGGTCCATGACCAGTTTCGCAGAGCTCAAACTCGCCGAGCCACTTCAGAAAGCCCTTGCTGAAGAGGGTTACACCACGCCAACCCCCATTCAGGCTGGCTCCATTCCTTACCTTCTGGAAGGACGGGACCTTCTTGGTCTGGCTCAGACGGGAACAGGCAAGACGGCTGCATTCGCGCTGCCGATCCTGGACTACCTGCTGCGGCATCGTCGCCCGGCAACTCCAAAGAGTGTCCGGGTACTGGTTTTGGCTCCGACGCGTGAGCTGGCTTCCCAGATCGATGAGAGCTTTGCTGCATACGCACGCCACATGAAGCTGACGCATGCAGTCGTGTTCGGCGGGGTCGGACAGGGACGCCAGGTCGAGGCAACGCGCCGTGGCGTGGATGTTCTCGTGGCTGCGCCGGGCCGTCTGCTGGATCTGGTTGGGCAGGGTCACATCGATCTTTCTGCCCTGGAGGTTCTGGTGCTGGATGAAGCCGATCGTATGCTCGACATGGGCTTCGTCCGTGATATCCGCCGCATCATGGCTCTCTTGCCTGCGCGCCGTCAGACGGTTCTGTTCTCGGCAACGATGCCGCAGTCCATTAGCGATCTTGCTCATTCTCTGCTGAAGGACCCTGCTACTGTTCAGGTAACACCTGAATCCAGCACGGTTGATCGCATCCGTCAGGCTGTGATGTTCGTGGAGACGGACAAGAAAAAGGATGCGACACTGATGCTCGTTGAGAGCTCAAATGTCGTACGTGCGGTCGTGTTTACGCTGATGAAGCATGAAGCGAACAAGGTTGCGGAATTCCTGAACAAGAACGGCATTACGTCCGAAGCACTGCACGGGAACAAGTCCCAGGGTGCGCGTGAACGTGCCATGGCTGGCTTCCGCAACGGGACGATCAAGGTCCTGGTCGCGACAGACATTGCTGCGCGTGGCATTGACGTTGATGATGTTTCTCACGTCTTCAACTACGATCTGCCAAATGTCCCTGAATCTTACGTTCATCGTATCGGTCGTACAGCGCGTGCTGGCCGCGATGGCTGGGCCGTCTCGCTCTGCGATGCCGAGCAGCGTGCGTGGCTTCGGGATATCGAGAAGAAGATCGACAAGGCTATCCCTGTTGTAACCGATCATCCTTACCACTCTGATGCGGCTCAAAACTCCACGATGCGTCCGCCAGTGTTGGGTGGTGGTCGTGGCGGTGGCGGCCAGAGGGGCGGTGGTGGAAATGGCGGCGGTCGCCGTCGTTCCGGCCCTCCTGCTGGTGGACGTAGTGGTGATGGCGCTCGTCGTGGCGGCGGTGGTGGTCGCCCAACGGGTCGTCGTTGATCCATTTGTAGTGGATATTAAATAATAGTATGTAGTCCTGAGAGGGATTTCTACTTCTCCGCCTATTAAGTTAGGCGGAGATTTTTTTAGACATGACGTTGAAACTATTTTTTATGTAATGATAAATATATTTTTCTTGTAGAGCGCGAATAATCCGCGGAGATGCGCCTTTTCAGCTTCAGAGTGCTGTTTGAGATCGGTCAGAAACTCTGTACGGAGAGTTTGACTAAGTGCTTGAAAGTAGCTTGAGGACGCGCAAGGTTTGAACTGTTAAGCTTCCGGAAGCACATGAATAGCACGGCTGGAGATTGACCGGATGCCGGAGGATTGTTCAGTTCAGGAACCAATTATGCACGGTTGCCTTCTGCGTCAGATCAGCAGCAGATACGGCACAGTTTCAGACTAATCATAATCTTTTTAGGTAAGCGCTAGTTTGATCCTATGAATAGAGCAATCAGGTCAAGAAAATAGCCGCCAAAATTTTTGCTGTGATAGGAATGATTGGTTAAAATATATGTCAAGTATTTTGCATTTGTTTATATTCGCGTATCATACATCTATGATATGCGAATATAATTACATAATTCGGACTAGAAAAATTAGAAAACTGAAAATTTAGCGTGCAATCCACGCTGCCGTGATCGCTGGGCTTATAAGGGTGCTGATCAACTGATTGAACTTATAGAAACGGTCAGTCTTAGCATTCGCGATCAGGATCACGTCCTTGCTCTTGATGGGTATCCGCTGGGCAAGGAAATAGCTTGAAGGGTTCATCATATCCAGCTTGTAGATTACAGGAATTCCCTGGAGAGTTTCAGCAGTCTGCAGGTTCAGGGCTTTGGCTGCTACAGTGTCCTCAAAACGGAAGAGGAAGACAGCGTTAGGGTCCGCCAAGTTATCATTCGGGCCGCCAACGCGTGCGATTGCTTCTGCGAGGTTTACAGTAGGGGAGTTGAAATCAACTTGCATGGCATTCTTGGAAGCCGCGCCAAACACCGTATAGCTGCGGGGCTGGTAGACAACATGAATACGATCTCCCGGTCTGGCTGGAATATCTTCCTTGGGATAGGTCTCTAGCGTTCCGAGATCCGTACCCCCAGACTTATTGCCGCGAACAAGTTGAACGAACGTGTCTTCGGGGGGGTAATTTGCGCCTCCGGCAATAGCAACAACGTCTGACAGGCGTTCCTGTGCCGTGCTCAGCAGGACCCGTCCCGGATGATGAACGGCGCCCGAGATGATAACGGTGTTGGAAATGTCGGTGCCGATATGGACCATCACCTCTGCGTTCTGAGACTTCCCCGTTAGTGCCGTACGAATTTTCTCGGCAAGATTTTGAGGTGTCATCCCCACGACATGTAGGCGCCCTACATAAGGGATGGTCAGTGTTCCATCAGCTTCCACTTCGGTGGGGGGAAGAGTCTGGTGAGTTACACTTCCCGTTGCACCGGATGCGGCTGAGAGATCGGTGTTGGAACTGACACTGGGGGCTGCCCCCGAGAACAGGCCGCTTCCGAGTTCGAAAACCGTAATGTTGAGCACGTCCCCCACGCCGATACGGTCATTAGGTATCAGGCGTGAACTATCAGCATAAAGGGACGAGATAAGGGGGGGGTGTTCGGTTGCGAGTACCTTTGTGACTTCGGGCGTGACTTGCGTGACAAGAAAGCCCAAAGGATTCCGGGTCTTGTCGGTAGCCGCTTTCAGCACAGCACTCTCGGTGGGTGCATTCCCCGGGAGTGCACTGCATCCGCTGAGCGACAGGACGCCGAGTAGTAGTGCCATTCTGAGGGGTGAGCGGTTGCTACTTGGAAAACAATCGACACGCATAGAATAGAGAAGCCTTCGAATGGGGGAAAAGGAGAGGGTGTGCTCACGTGGCGGCAATGCTGTTATAGAAGGATGCCAGTCGTTGGCCATAGGCCTCTACTAAGAAAGATCTCTCTTTCGCTTTTTCGTAGTGCCCGATCATTCTTAGCTGACAGGAGACAGCATAATATCTACCAGAAATACGGTCAAAGAATGATCCCCTGGTTCTATATGTGACCGTCTCGGTAGCAATATAGCTTACAATTGGAGGGTTCTAAAAACCTATTGGTTTTGAGCTACTGTCTATGATTTCGTTCCTTCTGTTCTGACTGAAGGAATGGCGAGATGAAACAGTGCGGTTTTTTTTGATGTTAAAGAGCGACTGGCTCGCCTGAGCGGACTTGGTGATCAAATTCGAGGCATTTTCCTGAACTGTGGACTTTGAGATGTTTTGACCTGATATGGGTAAGAATTTGGTATATTCAGATGGGAATAAAGTCAGTCGATCCGGTTCTGATGTTCAAAATTCTAGTAATCGTAGGCGCTGAATAATTTGTTCGGTGAGCGGGCGAAGGAACTGATCAACGATCACCTCTCTTTCAAGCGCTTTTTTCAGTCTGGGACTATCGGACCTCGCTCTTGACGCAAAGACAATCTGACGGCTTCGAGAAGGTCTGAACCACCCGGGTGTGATTGAAACACTTAGATACGGTCTTGTGGGATGCCGGTTATCTGTAGGTGTCAGACCAGCTTTTGGTTGCTGCACTGATGGCGTTTCCAAACGCAGCGCAATGTCAATGGTGAGAAGTCAGACTTTTGGAATGGATTTGTTTTTAAGGCATGGAAAGAGAAGCCGGCAAGGCTGTCTCACAAGGACAGGTATTGCTGCTAAACGCGGAATTTTACGACGCTCAAGCGGCATAAGAACGGAGCGACCTGCAACAGATCTTGCCATTGAACCAGGAGTTTAGGCGATCAGAATCGAAGATGGGGCTGTTCACCAGCGTCATTGGAATAAAACGCGCCGCTTCCTCTTCATCGAGAGCATTGGTGGCATCGTATAGTAATCCAGAGCGCAATGCCTTCTGCTCTGTTTCAAATGCGGAGCAAAAGCTGTCTCGGACAACTATCAAGACCTATCCGTTGAGCCCCCAATCAGACTTTAGGAACCTCAATCGACGGTTCCTCGATTTCGCGATGCTATTGGTATCCGGAAATCTGTATTCCTAGATGAAATACAGATTTCCGACGATCCGTGCTTGGTGACGGTGCGATCTTCACACTGGCGCATCTGACTTAATTGATGTTTGACTGCTGATGCCTAGCGAGAAAAAAGGAAATAAATACTCAATCACAATGCTTGTAGCGCGACTTTTTTGTACTTTCCTGCTGAGGTGCAAAGGTAGAGATTGTCGTCATCCCATGTTACCTGCCCCTTCTTGCATTCCGTTGCCGGTTTGGGAGACGAGGTGGCAATAAGGCGCAGACCTTGAATATCCAGATAGCCGTTCTTGTCGAGGTGAGACGTTTCAGTGTGCTGCTGGTCGAACGTTTCCAGGAAAAAGCCAGTTTCGGTAGGCTGTGTCTTATAGAGTTGGATCATGTTCGTGGCATTACGGATTGAAATTCCGGTCGTCCAAGGAAGCCACGAATGGTCATAGGCGACGTGCATGATATCCAATGCAACCGAATTCGTCTGGTTTCCGGGCGCGCCTCCGCCAGTCAGAAATAGCCCACGAGACCATTTGCCATCCAGTACTTTGCCGTTAAAATTAACATCAACTTCCATATCTGTTGCAGAATTGGTGCTGAGGTTCAGAACATCGTTGTCAATTTCTGAACTGATGGACGTGTTCTTGCCGCCGCCCGTCCCGGAATCCATGCCCCGGTAGATGCAAGCAACCCAGTTTCGGTTCGGGTTGGGATTATGAAGATTGGGGCGATTGGGGCGGCATTCTAGAGAAACGGCCTGTGTGGTTACATGGTCTTTTTGCGGAAGTGCCGCTGGGTCAAACACGTATTTGAGATTAGAAGTGACATTCCACGGATTTGTATAGGTGGCGTTGAATGTTCCGCGCCCATTTTCAGGTGCACCAATACCCGGACCAGAGAAAATATTGCCATTCAAATGATAGGTGCCGAGCGTATTGCTGGGGAGCGCCTTGGAGAGATGGTATCCTTCCGTTGAAGGCGGAAAATAGACATCCGGAGCGGACGTAGTGGTGAATGCCTTTTCTATTTCCGTTTTATCGGAGGTAGCTCCTCGAAAATTTGCCGGCTTTCCATGTTCTGTGATGATCACGGGCTGCCCGAGCGCAACACCTGACGCGCCAAGAGATGTCGTGACTGCAATAATTAGTGCGAGTTTTCTTTTCATGATGTCATCCGTCCGTTGAGATAGGGGGCTAATGTCCCGGTTGGCGGTACGTTTCTCTGATCTTGACGAATGATCGCACGATAAGTTTCACAGACGCCCTGGCGAGTGATGATTGCTACTGTTCTGAGGCGAGATATCAAAAAGACAGGAGGCGTTTCCTGATGGGGGGCACCTCCTGTTTGATCCGTTAGATCGTTGCAGGCCAGTTAGTAGGAAATAAGGGGATCAATTCCTGTCAAAGGAGTGTCCTATCAAACCGAGAGGTTTGTCGAATTATCAATAGTATTATCGTTGATGCTGCTCTCGATCATAAATCCGTAAACTTTGTCGACGATGTCGAGTTTTGTTTTGCGGGCAGTTTGCGCATGATCGTGGAAAGTTTCTGTCTTCTTATTCCAGTCGTAGGAGAAAGTGAAATCATGCATGCCGATGATATCGAAGCCAGAGCCCATTTCGATCAGCGATAGGTGTTTGACGTCATAGTAAGGGACACTTACGGACGCACAAAGGCCACGAGCCCCCATCATCGAAGCGACAAGGTGGGCATGAAAACGTGTCGAAAAAACAAAATCGTTCGAGCTGATTTGGAAGCCGTTTTTCCAGAGATCATTGAAGTCCCGGACAACGATATCAGTCCGTCTGGATATGCTGACTACCTTGTCAATGATGATGTGGTCAGAAATGGCGTCCAGAGTAAGAAATTCAATGCCATTCTGTGCCTGGGGGCAATGCTCGATAAGCTTCAGGAGAAAGGAGACGACGAGGAAAGGATTGCTCCCCGGCTGGGCGGAGATGATTAATTTGCCCGGTCTGTCCTCATCACTTTGAGGTATAGGAGAGAGGAAGACATCGTCACACGAGAAGGATGCCTTGCTTTTCAGGCCCCAATGAATCAAGCGCTGATAGCTTTTTTCGTCTCGCACATCGATCCATGAGAAGACCTTGAAGAGTTCTCCGATAATACGCTCGTATGACTGATCGATAGGCTCTAGGCCAAGGCCGGTACCAAAAAGCTCGAACCCGGCTTCTTTCTTTAACTTTGCCAGAATTGCGATGATTGCGTAGTTAAAATAAAACTCACTATTCATGTAGCCACCGCCAATCATATGAACGCAGCGTGCTGATTTTATTAATTCGAGCCCATTGGCGAACGAAACTCCGCCGTCATTTTGGAAGCCAAGGTCCAAAATGTAATCAATTCCCTTGTTGATGGAGTTTCTGGATGCAGTCCATAAAGTGTCGGTAAATTTTATATTTTTGTAGTCTTTGAATGCCACTGCAGATACGCCCGGATTGCACGTATCTACCCAGATTTCTTCCAGCGGAAATTTGTTTGTTAGAAAATTAATCCATGTTTTGGCGATTAATTCATCACCAAAATTCAGATAACCAGAGTGGCAAACCAAGTATATCATAATGTTTCCGCTGTTACGGGTGATTTTTTCGATTTTCCATCATTTATAAAAATATTAAAAGGCATGATATAATTTGTTTCAGAATGATTTTTTTTGTAGGTGAAGCGGTAAACTAAAGTTGCAAGCTGGTGAGTCTGCTTTGACCTTTCTTGCCTATGTTGTGTTCTGGGGGGAATGTCTATGTTTTGGAATTTCCAAGTTTTCTAGGTGCTAACCGCGAAGTGCGACTGTGCAGCGTTAGAATTTCCACTTGAGACGATACGAGGAATATATCGTTTTATTGGGTTGTGTTATCGTAAGTGATTAATATGTAGGCGGCTTCTAAAAATAATTATTTCTGTACGGTGATAAAATCTGCTTATCGCGTGAGAAGAAAGCCTTGGCGGCTATTTTTCTCCCTAAGTTTCACAATTCGATAAATGCAGCGAACTTGGAAAACTTCGGGGGTATCTGCCGGAGATGTATGTCGGGTCCATCTACGAATTTGGTAAGGCGCATGATGATGCTTGTAACGTGCGGTAGATAGCGGTCGTAATTGCCTTTCAGATTATTGCAGGTTTGTGAGGTATAACGTGTTGAAATTTTTATATTAATTTCCGGTAAGTAAAATAATATATTTTTTATACGGGGGTTGGCTACTAAGGAAACTTTGGGTTGTCTAGGCAAAGAACTGGAGAAGGGGGGGCGTCTACCGCCCAGGCACCGAAAAAGTTATTACTGAAGGCTTTCTGGCAGAATGACCTCCAACTTGACCTAGGAAAAGGCGAATGCGACAATCTTTTTCTCTTTGAGAAGGTTTCAGGCGGGTTTGAGGAGTGCTGAACTTTCAAGGCGAGCTTTGCGGTAGGGGTATGTAAAGAGGTTGCGGCGAGGGTGGGTCCTGTTTGGAAGCCATGTCGTGCATAATATTGTTTGGTGTCGTTCGTGCCCAATTCCGTTCTTTTGAATGTTGCGGTTTGTGTTTCTGGCAGCCCGTTGTAAAGGTCGTCTTTGTTCATGAGTAATGTCAAGAAACTTGTCTCAGACTATTTGTTTCTAGGGTTTGTTGTTGTTCCGACACTGCTTTCAATTCTCTATTTCGGGTTTCTTGCGTCGGATGTTTATATTTCGGAATCGCGCTTTGTCGTGCGGTCTCCTGAAAAGCCTTCGATGAGTGGGTTGGGCGTCATGTTCAAGAGCGCTGGGATTGCCAATTCCAGCGATGAGGCATACGCCGCTGACGACTACATTATTTCCCGTGATGCGCTGCATTCTATCAACACGGACAACGCTTTTGTTCATGCGTACAGTGATCCGCATGTTTCAGTTTTCAATCGCTATGACCCGGTGAAAATCTCCTCATCTTTCGAGGACCTGTATCTCTATTTCCAGCGTAAGGTTAAGGTTGACAACAATTCTACGACTGGAATTACAACTCTGACGGTGCGGGCTTATCAGCCCCAAAATGCCCAGAAGTTCAATGAAGAGCTTTTGAAGATGGCTGAAGACACGGTCAACCATCTGAACGAAAGGGCGCGTTCAGATCTGATCCAGTTTGCAACGCGTGAAGTGCGAGAAGCTGAGGCTTCTGCTCAGAAAGCTGCAATTGCTATTGCTGATTACCGGAATAGCCACAGGATCATGAATCCGGAGCAGCAGGCATCCGGGCAGTTGCAGATGCTTTCCAAGTTCGAGGATGCGTTGATAGCAACACGTGCCCAGCTTGCGACGATGCAGAAAACGACGGCTAATAATCCTGGTATTGCAGTTCTTCAGAACCGCATCATGAGTCTCTCGAAGGAGATGACAAATGAGGTTACGAAAATTTCCGGCACTGACGGTTCCCTTGCATCCAAAGCGTCGGATTATCAGGGCCTGATCCTTGCGGACCAGATTGCGGGTAAGCAGCTTGCCGCCGCCGTTTCCTCTCTGGAGCAGGCGCAAATGGAAGCGCGGCGTCAGCAAAGCTATGTTGAACGGATTGCGCAGCCTAGCCTGCCTGATGCTTCTGAGGAGCCTTATCGTATGAGGGATATCTTCGCGACATTCCTCATGGGGCTCATTCTGTGGAATATCGCCCGGATGCTGAATGCAAGCGTTCGGGAACATATGGATTGACGGCCATGAGTTCACATGGCTCTTTTGCCCGCTCTTTCGTTATCCAGAGGCGTGTCATCTGGGCGCTCTTTCTGCGCGAAACCCTGACACGCTATGGGCGGCACAACATTGGTGTGCTGTGGCTTTTCGGCGAGCCAATGCTATTTACGCTGGGAATAACGACGCTCTGGACGCTGGGGCACATGTCTCACGCGTCTAACATTCCTATCGTGGCTTTCGCCCTGACAGGATATTCCACCGTTCTTGTATGGCGTAACATGCCCAACCGCCTGAATAAGGCGGTGGAAATCCATCTTGGCCTCATGCATCACAGGAATGTCAGACCCATAGATATTTATGCGGCGCGTCTGCTTCTGGAAGTGGGAGGCGTTACCACGTCATTTGTGGTTCTTTCGGCCCTGTTCTGTAGCATAGGCTGGATGGACCCTCCTGAGAATATTCTGGAAGTTATAGGAGGTTGGGTACTGATGGTCTGGTTCGGGGCGAGCCTGGCGATCCTTGTCGGTTCCATCAGCGAGCATTCAGAACTCTTTGAGCGGCTCTGGCACCCCATAACCTATCTTATGATTGGATTTTCAGGGCTTGGCTTTCTGGTGGATGCCATGCCTGCTGCATCGCAGTATTACCTTTTGATGATCCCGATGGTGAATTGTTCCGAAATTATCCGAGATGGATATTTCGGGTCTCTTTTCACCGCGCATTTCGATGTGATGTACGTTGTGATCTGGAACATCATTCAGTCTTTTTTTGCGATGATTGGCGTGAGGTTCGTTTCCCGAGGCATGACGCTGCAATGATCGAGTTCCGGGATGTCCGTAAAAATTATCATGTTCGAGGAGGGATTAATCGGGTTCTTAGGGGAGCCGATCTCTTAATCCGTCCAGGAGAGAAAGTTGGAATTCTCGGTCGGAATGGCGCGGGTAAATCGACTACAATCCGTCTCCTGAGTGGTTCGGAACTGCCGACTTCCGGTACTGTCGAGCGGCAGATGTCTGTATCATGGCCTTTGGCGTTCGGTGGGGCTTTCCAAGGTGCTCTGACTGGTAGGGATAATGCGAAGTGCATTTCACGTATCTACGGGCGGGAAATTGAAGATACTCTGCAGTTTATTCAAGATTTTGCCGAACTTGGCCTTTATTTTGACGAACCAGTAAGGACCTATTCGTCGGGAATGGCTGCGCGTCTGGCGTTCGCCATCTCGATGAGTATTGAGTTCGACTGCTTTCTCATTGATGAAGTTGTCCATGTTGGAGATCACAAATTCCATGAAAAGTGCCAGATTGAGCTTTTTGAAAAACGGGCGAACCGGGCACGAGTTATCGTTTCACATAACGAGGATTTTGTCCGGGAGCATTGTGAACGGGCATATGTGCTCAAAGATGGTCTGTTCCACTCGTTCGAAGACGTTGATGAGGCCATCGACTTTCATATTAACACCCTTCATGGAAATAATGGCTCTGGGGATATGAGCAAGCCGATGGTTGCCGTACCACGGCACGATCCGAATTCGATTTATGTTCCTCATCCAGCGATCGAACGTCGGTCTGATGTGCCTGAGGGAACCCAGATTACGTTATCAATCCCACCGTCCTCCATTTTTCCAGACTGCCGACATGAAGCATGGCTTTATCGGCCCGCTGGGTATGATGGACATAGTGCTCTGCCGCTGATGGTGTTTCAGGACGGATGGTGGTTTAAAGCCGACGATGGTCCGTGGCAGGTACCCGTGGTTCTGAACAATCTGATAGCGGATGGCCTGCTTCCACCTATGGCCGTGTTGTTTGTAGAGGCGGGGAAGCCAAACCAGAAGCACGGGCTGGCGAGTGAGCAGCGTTCCTTTGAGTATGACAGTTTGACGGATCATTATGTCCGCTTTCTGGACGAGGAGGTTTTTCCTGAGGTCCGCAAGCACGTCACGATTATGGATGATCCCGCCCAGAGAGCGATCGGGGGGTTCAGCAGTGGCGGCATCTGTGCGTTCACAGCTGCGTGGCAGCGTCCAGATGTGTTCGGAAAGGTCTTTTCCGCTTGCGGCAGTTTCGTGGATATCCGCGGGGGCGGAGCGTACCCGGATATCATCATGCAGTCCGATCCCAAGCCCTTGCGGGTATTCCTGCAGGTGGGGATCAATGCTCGGCTGTCCGGTCGCTTTGAAGGGTTGGACTGGCCGGCGGGAAATCGCACTATGGCTAGGGCTCTGGCCTTCAAGGGGTATGACTATCAGCTAGTGACTGGGGAAGGGGATCTTTCCCATGTTCATGGAGCGTCCATCCTTCCGGACGTCTTGCAATGGCTGTGGCGTTAAGGGCTCTTTTTTTGGTAGCTCGTTGACGAATTTTCTGAATGCCTCGGATGCGTCAATCTTTTTGGGAGTCTTGAATGCGTTATCTCGTTACTGGGGGCGCTGGTTTCGTCGGCAGTCATGTCGTTCTTGCTTTGCTAGACGCGGGTCATGAAGTGGTCGTTCTGGATAATCTGAGCACGGGTTATCGTGCAGCTGTCCCAGTCGGTGTGGCCTTCCACAAAGTGGATTTGCTTGACTATCAGGCAACTGCCGAAGTTGTTGCCCAAGGACCCTGGGATGGTGTTCTGCATTTTGCGGCTTTGTCCCTTGTCGGGGACAGTATGCGCGAACCGCTGCACTATCTGCGACAGAATTACTTGACGGCGTTGAATCTCGTGCAGACCTGCGTCGAGCAAGGGGTGAAGAAAATAGTTTTTTCTTCCACCGCAGCTCTCTTTGGTGGGCCTGAACGCCTGGATCCCATTCCTGAAACTGCACCGGTTCAGCCTGGGTCGCCTTACGGTGAGAGCAAGTTCATGATCGAACGTGTGCTGCACTGGGCTGACTCGATCTATGGTTTGAGGAGTGCCTGCCTACGGTATTTCAATGCCGCAGGAGCTGATCCGGAGGGACGGGCAGGGGAAGATCACCGCCCTGAAACCCACCTGATTCCCCTAACCATTGATGCCGCTCTGGGGCGCCGTCCGGCACTCAAGCTATTTGGTACGGACTATCCTACCAGAGACGGTTCTTGTATCCGCGATTATATCCACGTGACAGATCTTGCTGATGCCCATGTGCGTGCGCTTGGCCAGATCGACCATCGTAGCGTCACGTATAATATCGGTAACGGGCAGGGATATTCGAATCTGGAGGTCATTCGCAGTGTAGAGCGGGTGAGCGGACGGAAGGTTCCTTGGGAGGCTGCGCCGCGACGTGAGGGGGACCCTTCTCTACTTGTGGCTGATTCCACCACGCTTCGGAAGGAGACTGGCTGGGAGCCGCGTTTTGGAGATCTTGATCGCATTGTGGAGACCGCGCTGCGTTGGCGCGAGAGTCATCCCAATGGTTATGCAATATAATCGTGCAAAAATTTTTGAACTTGGAATAACGTTATGAGATTTTGTATTGTCGGCGCTGGCTTCAGTGGAGCCATTATTGCCCGTCACCTTTCAGAGAAGGGTCATAAAGTCCTTCTTCTTGACGAGCGGTCCCACATCGCCGGAAACTGTCATACCGAACGTGACAAAACGACGGGCGTGATGGTGCATCGTTATGGCCCACACATTTTTCATACTGCTGACCAGCGCGCGTGGGATTACATCCAGCAATTCGGGACGTTCCAGCCGTACATCAATCGGGTAAAGGCGATTTCCCAAGGACGTATGTACACGCTCCCGGTCAATCTCCTGACGATTAATCAGTTCTTCAATACGACTATGTCTCCCAAGGAGGCGCGTGCCTTTATCGCAGAAAAGGCTGACACGTCGATCAAGGAGCCGAAGAACTTCGAAGAGCAGGCACTCTCGATGATTGGTCCGGAGCTCTACAAAGCCTTTTTTTACGGATATACGAGGAAGCAGTGGGGACTGGAACCTACCGAGTTACCGGCTTCCATTCTCAAGAGGCTTCCGCTGCGCTTCAATTATGATGATAACTATTTCAATCATCCGTACCAGGGGATGCCGGAAGAGGGGTACTCGGCCATCGTCGAGAATATCCTGAAATCCGAGAACATCGAAGTTCGGCTGAATACGAAATTCGAAGATCTTTCCGAAGAATTCCAGCACGTTTTTTATACTGGGCCGATCGATCGTTATTTCGATTTCAGACTTGGACGTCTGGGGTACCGGACTCTTGATTTCGAACGCATCGACAGTGATGGAGACTATCAAGGTGCGGCAGTAATTAACTATTGCGATCAAGATGTTCCGTTTACGCGCATCTCAGAACATAAGCATTTTGCGCCATGGGAAGCGGATTCCTTAAAGAAAACGGTTTCTTTTCGGGAGTATAGTCGTTTAGCTGAGCCGAAGGATGTCCCATATTATCCAATTCGACTCGCCAATGAAAAAACAATGCTTGACAATTATATTTCTCTCGCGCGGGCTACTAAAGGAGTATCCTTCCTTGGTCGCCTGGGTACTTACCGTTACTTGGATATGGACGTGACGATTTCAGAAGCTTTGAAAGCTTGCGATCAAATTGATGAACTCTTGGCAGCAGACACCCAACTGCCGGCATTCTTCATCGATCCTTCCTGAGTAATTTTTTTGTCTTGCTAGCCTTGCTATACGCGTTTCGCGTGAGTGAGGCTTTGCGGTATGAAACGTGTTAATAAATTTTTGCAGGTAACGGTTTCTCCATGAATGTTCTTAATCGCACTCCAGAGGTAAGCAAGTATTCACATGCTGACCTTTTCCCGTTTTTTCCTATAAACTTCTCACCGGACCAGAGAAGCAAGTCCCTGTATATGGTAAAGCCGTATACAGATCTTGATGACAATGGGAATGTTATTGTTGAGCGTGGGCGTGTAGTTACGTTTGACGGTTTCATGACCGCGCTTTACGAACGTGAAATCAACCACATTGTTCCGAATGCAAAGCTTTATCTTGAGCTTGAAGTACAAGGAAGCTGTCGTGTTGGCCTGTTTCATCGTTCTCAGGCTGGTGTGGTCACCGAATTTGCGATGGAAAAGCATGTCGGCAAAGATCCTCATGAAGTCCGTACAATTCGCATTGATTTCGACATTGTAGGAGCTGAGGCTAAACTTGGCCGGTGGTACTTTACGATTGAAGCACTGGATTTTTATTCAGCAGCCCAAGAAACCAGTGAAAAGTCCGAAGCAGACGGCGGCACTCTTCTACATAAAGCATATCGGAGTGCATGGAATGCACTAGGTGTCGAAGGAACGCCAACCGATGTTATTCTGCGCCGCGCAACGTGGGGTGTGTACAATGCGAAGCTGCAGGAGGTCCGTCCTTGCTTCGTAATTTGCACTTTCCGTCGTGAGAAGCAGCTCGCGGGCAATGTGGACCGTCTGGTCAGCGCGCTTGAAGCAGAATACCCCGGTTACGGTATCATCATTGTCGATAATGCCCGGACGGTAGAACGTCAGGAACATTGGCCCGAAAACGTCCGCGTCATACAGCAGCGTAACGTTGGCGGGGCCGGTGGTTTCGGACGTGGTATGTTTGAAGCTTTGGAAAACGGTGGCTACACACATATCGTGATGCTCGACGACGATGCAGACGTTGAGAAAACGGCCATCGCGCGTATGACCAATTTGTTCCGGCTCAGCCTGGACCCGGAAGTATTTATTGGCGGCGCACAGCTTGACGTATACGACCCGTCTCGCCTGGCAGATGGTGGTGCGCACTGGGTTCCAGACCGCTTTGAGCGTCCTTTCGCACGACTCGCCCCAAGTGATCTGGGTGAGTTGTCCGCAAAAGACGCGCTCATGCGCAACCATTCGCTGAATTTCAACGGCTGGTGGCTCTTCGGCGGTCATGTGGATGGTTTCCGCAAGTTCGGAATGCCGCTCCCCTGCTTTGTGCATCTGGATGACGTTGAATATGGCGTGCGTCTGACAATGCGCGGCGGCCATGTACTGTCTATTCCGGGGATCGCAGTCTGGCATGAGCCGTATTATGCAAAGCCCGAAGGTTGGTTTGCGTATTACAATATCCGCAATGAGCTGATTCGCCTCTCCTGCCATATTGAGGTGCTGTATGCGCTTCTCGTCGGAGACAGTTTCGAGACGTCCCGCGAAGAAGTCGATAAGCGCATTTCCAAGATCATGCGTCGTGTCACCCGTTTGCTTCTTCGGCGCTTCCGTGGTTTTGCCGACATTTACCACTACGGTTCGGCTATGCTGCTTGTTCTGGCAGTTGAGGACTTTCTTAAGGGCCCAAGCATTCTCGCAGACACGGATGCTGCGGATCTGCATGCGGATATCATGAAGGTCTACAAACGCTTCAACGCCAATCACCGCTTCGAGAAGTCTCTTCCAGTTGGTGTAATTCCTACCCCGCCTGGGACATCTGACAAGTTCATTGTTCCGTGGGTTAGCCGTACGAAACGTGGACGGGGTGTTCTTCTTCGCGGCTACAATCTCTATCAGCGTTTGAGCCGTAACGGGAACGTATCGCTGATGACGAGAAAGAAGACGCCGCTGGATGCGATTTCAGCACGTCGCCGTCAGATGACGGTCTTTAATAGCCGTAATGATATTAACTGGCGCGATATCCGCTCTGGTCGTGACTGGGCGTACTATGATCCTCAGCAAATCGGATATCATATCTTTTCGAATGACCCCGAGCTTTATAAGGAAGCGCGCGAGCGTTTGTCCAAGGCGCTGCGTGCCTACCGCAAGGACGTCTCCAGCGTTCAGCTTCAATGGGCGAACGAGTACGATCGTCTGATTTCAGAGCCATTCTGGCGCGATTTGGTCCAGACGTTCGATCGCGTCTGAATGTAAGGTCAATGCCAGCTTGGTACCTGTTACAACCTTCGAGAGCATCTTCTTCCCTTGAGATGTTCTCAAAGGATCTGTTCCCGCAGGCTTGGGCTGCTCATGCACGATTTGAGCATGTGGGGCTTCGGGTGCAGGCGGAAGCTGAACTGCTGGTAAAAGTTTTCCGACACTTAAAAGGGGCAACTCCAGAATTAATTCTGGAGTTGCCCTCTGTGCAGGGGGAGATGGTTCTTGCTCTGCCGCCTCTGACCGAATGCGGGGACCGTCTCTCCTACAATCTGTATGAGGGCAATCGCGAAATTCCGTTGCAGCCTCAGAGCATTGTAGTGGATTGGGTTTGTGATCGACCTCCCGAACGCCAAGTCGGTATTGCGGTCGTAGTGTGTACCCGAGATAGGGACCCGCAGCTTCAGATGCTTGTTGGCCAGATCGCCCCTCAAATGGGGGATGTGGAAAGCTGCATCATTGTTAATCAGGGAAAGGTCGCTCTCAAGGACCGATTGGTTTTGGAGGGTGATCAGAAAAAATATCGGATTTTCGAGCAGGACAACCTAGGGGGAGCGGGCGGCTTTACTCGCGGCATTATGGAAGCCTTGAAGGACCAGAATGTTACGCACGTCCTGCTTATGGATGATGATGTAGAAGTCGATGCAGGTTTGTTTTGTCGTCTTCGTTCCGCCTTGTCGTATGTTGTTTCTCCCAAAACATGCTTGGGCGGAGCAATGATCAATCTTGATCAGCGGGATCGTCTCCTGTCTGTCGGGCATGGTTTTGATCCTATCAAGGCAATTACGACAGACTTTTTGCCTCGTAAGGGAGTGCGTTTAGGGGAAACTGAGGCTCGCTCCTTCCTTGAGCGACCTCTCGATGTCGATTTCTGCGGGTGGTGGTTCTTCTGCTTCCCTCGTCAGGCGGTAGAGGTTAACGGGCTGCCATTACCTTTGTTTCTTCGTGGAGACGATGCGGAATATGGTCTGCGCTTGAAGCGTGCAGGTTTTCCGACGGTTATGTGGCCAGGGATTTATGTTGCTCACCCGCATCTGCTGAACCAGACAAGACCATGGCATCAGTATTACGATCGACGAAACGCGCTTGTCTGCGCAGCACTTCAGTGTGGTTTCGTACCATCTCCGGCTATCATTCGGCTTGTTCGAGGGGTCTTTAACGCGATTGCTTTGTATCGCTATGCGGAAGCACGTGCCGGGATTCGAGCGCTGCAAGCATATCTTGATGGGGCAGAGGGTCTAGAGCGCTGGAGCGAGGAAGGGCATCGTGCCCTTGTAGAAGATGATGAGGTGACGTGTCAGTCTTTAGGGCAGGAACGGGTTTTTCTAAAAACGTTCGATACGCCTCTGTCACGAACCATTATCACAGTCCTTCGGGTGTTGGGAGATATTCTAGCCCAGAGAAACGCTATAACCACTCAGGCTGTAAAGGTTGATGCTACGTGCTGGAAGGTCGGGACGATTCACCGCCCCGTTAGTGTGTGGCTCGTTGGCGAGAGGCAGATAATACATATCTGGCGCGATGCCGCTCAGGCGCGCGACATTGCGCTGAGTCTGCTTCGTCTAATGTTTTTTCTCGCGACACGACGATCACGGAAGCCTGAAACTCTATTGAGGCTATCGGCGCCAAGATGGTGGGCAAAACGTCTAGGTGTTTCGATAGACTGAGGATTTTTTTAAGGGGTTCGTGCCCATTAATTGTTTTTTTGTTCATTCGTTGGTGGTCTTGTTTTACAAGAAATCCTCTGCGTTGGCTCCCAAAAACAAAGTGTTGAGCCGTTAATGCATGTAATGGCATTAAGTCATATCAAAACATAATATTGCATCGCTATCGTCCCTATGGGCGGTATAATCAGCGAAAAAAATACTATTTTTCTTACATCCCAGAGAATTTATTCTTGAGTATATAGTGCGTATTCTAGGATAATCAATTCGAATATTAATTTTTGATGAACAGATAGTAGGAAGGAAATGATATAGGCTGCAGGATAGGGGGAATTTATTTACGTTTAAAAAATATGGCATAGACAATTATTATATTGGAATAATTGCAATGTACTTAATGTCTTCTTAGAATAAAATCGGGTAAATTTATAATTTTATATATTCAGCACGTATAGTAATAATAAATTAGTCTATAAGCATATTGTTAGTTTATTTTTTTTTGAATGTTGAGGTTGTATAGTGCCGCAAAATGTAAAGTGGAGTGGATAGCGGGTCTGATGAGTTCTTGTCGTCTGAATACGTGGATTATATAATTTTCCAGATTATGGCGGAGAGGGTGGGATTCGAACCCACGGTACGCTTCCACGCACGGCGGTTTTCAAGACCGCTGCCTTAAACCACTCGGCCACCTCTCCGGACCCCGACCGTAAAATCGGGAGTCGTGTCCTGCGTGCAGGACGTGGGCGGCTTCATGCGATGAGATGGCTCCCACGTCAAGTCTCCTTCTTTGTTACATACCTTGGAGGGGTTTACTCTTCGAAACAGGACATGGGGCGTTTTGTAACGAAGAAACTGCCATCTTGAAGGGAATGGGGCGGGAACGCTTTTTCGCCTCTCATCACCATCAAGGATATAGCATCCATGACGGCATTTCGTCTTTCTGTTCTCCTCCCAGCTCTAGCTTCCGTTGGGCTGTTGGCTGGTTCCTCTCTGGCGCACGCCCATCCAGGTGCGCCTGGACCGCAGCTTGATAGCCTACATGGCAGGCCGGGTCCGGGAGGGGGGCTGCCACCGTTCCCGCCGGGAATAACTCTGACTGAGGCCCAGAAGGCTCAGGTCCATAAGATTTTCAGCCAAGGCCATGAGGAGATGAAGGCTCGGCATGAAAAGCTGAAGGCACTTCGGGACAAGATCCGCACGGCTCTTTCCGTGGAGGGTGATCTGGATCGCATGCTCCTCACGGATCTGACCAAGCAGGAATCCGACCTGCATGTGCAGGAAGCGCAGGCGCGACTGGAGACGCAGGAGAAGCTTCATGATATTCTGACGCCTGAGCAGCGCCGTCAGGCAAACGCGACCATGGAGAAAATTCGTTCGCTCCATGATCAGTTGGGCGCCATTATGGGCCACCCGCCTGAAGATGGACCGCCGCCTGCACCCTGATTCCTGAGGTTGAGGCGCTCTATTGCTTGACGTCCGCGTCACGAAGCGATAGAGCGAACCTGTTTCCGGACACGCCACATCGCGAAGGCTCGCGCAGTGGCGTGTTTCTGCTTGCTATAAGGTGGCCCGTTGTTCGATCAACTCTCAGGTAAGATGTCCGGTGTCCTCGAAGGGCTTTCCAAGAATGGAAAGCTCTCGGAGGCTGATGTCACCGAGGCCATGCGTGAAGTTCGTCTCGCGATGCTGGAGGCGGACGTCGCGTTGCCGGTCGTGCGGGACTTCGTCAATAAGGTGCGTGAGCGTGCAGTTGGTCATGAAGTGCTGGAAAGCATTTCTCCTGGCCAGGCTGTCGCCAAAATTGTTAACGATGCCCTGATTGACGCGCTCGGCGGCGCCGGTGTTGCTCCTCTGAATCTTTCAGCTGTGCCGCCAGTTCCCTTGCTGATGGTTGGTCTGCAGGGTTCGGGAAAGACCACGACGTCGGGTAAAATCGCCCTGCGTCTCTCTTCCCGTGAGCGCAAGAAGATTCTTCTGGCGAGCTTGGATGTGCAGCGTCCAGCAGCGCAGCTCCAGCTTCAGCAGCTTGCTGAGCGCGTCAACGCGATTACAGGGCTGGTAAAGTCTCTGCCAATCGTAGCGGGGCAGTCGCCGGTAGATATCGCGAAGCGTGCGCTGGAAACAGCCCGTCGCGAAGGCTACGATATCGTCATTCTCGATACCGCTGGCCGACTGTCTATCGACGAAGCTCTGATGGACGAGGTTCGCGAGATCCGTTCTGTCACGAACCCGGCAGAAACGCTGTTGGTCGTGGACGCGATGACGGGGCAGGACGCGGTCAATACAGCCAAGTCCTTCAATGAAGCCGTCGGTATTACCGGCGTCGTCATGAGCCGAATGGATGGTGATGCCCGTGGCGGTGCCGCACTGTCCATGAAGGCCATTACGGGCGCACCGATCAAGCTGACGGGTTCTGGCGAAAAGCTGGAAGCGCTCGAAGAATTCCATCCGGAACGTGTAGCTGGCCGCATTCTGGGGTTGGGTGACGTTGCTGGCCTCGTGGAACGCGCAGCGGAAACGCTCGACCACGAAGAAGGCGAGCGCGTAGCCAAAAAGATGCTCGCCGGTAAGTTTGATCTGGATGACTACGTGTCCCAGATCAACCAGATCAACCGTATGGGGTCGATCTCGGGCATTCTCGGCATGCTTCCTGGTATGGGTAAGATCAAGGATATGCTGGGTGACAAGGAGATCGACACGTCGATTTTCAAACGTCACAAGGCCATCATTTCCTCGATGACCAAGCAGGAGCGCAAAACGCCGGGGATCATCAAGGCATCCCGTAAAAAGCGGATCGCCTCGGGTTCTGGAACGACGGTTCAGGAAGTGAACCGTCTGCTCAAGCAGTTTGACGACATGTCCACAATGATGAAGCGCATCAGCAAAATGGGCCTTGGTGGCCTGATGCGCGGAATGGGTGGGGCAGGTGGTCTGGCCGACATGATGAAGGGAATGGGCAAGCCCGGTGGGCGCCCGCCTTTCGTCTGATCAGCATCAAGTTTTCAAGTTTGTCTTTCAGGAGTTTTTCATGAGCCTCAAGATTCGTCTTTCACGCGCTGGTGCCAAGAAGCGTCCGTACTACCACATCGTCGTTGCAGACAGCCGCAGCCCGCGCGATGGCCGTTTCATTGAAAAGGTTGGCGCATACAACCCAATGCTGCCGTCCGACCATGCTGATCGTATCCGCCTCGATGGCGAGCGCATCCAGCATTGGCTCGCCAACGGCGCGCAGGCAACCGACCGCGTTGCACGTTTCCTCGGCAACGCTGGTCTAGCTCCGAAGCCTGCTTACAGCGAGCAGCCGAAGAAGTCCGCTCCGAAGGCCAAGGCTCAGGCTCGCGCTGCAGAAGCCGCCGCTGCTGCAGCTGCCGCAGCCTGATCTACTGCTGACGTTTCAGGACGCTTGATCCGTGCCACCCTTTAAACCTGACAGTGATGTCCTGATCGCGACCATCGGTCGTCCGCATGGCGTGCGCGGTCTGGTTCATCTTCATGCTGCTACTGATGATCCGGCTTCTGTCGAGATGTTTGGTGCGCTGCATGATGAGCGTGGGGTTGTATGGACAGCACGGTGGGTTTCTCCCGGAGTGGCTGCGCTTGCAGATGCCCAAGGGAATACCCTGCCAGACCGAACAGCTGCCGAACGACTGGTTAACCGTCGTTTGTATGTTGCGCGTGAGCTTCTGCCGACTGTCGAGGAAGACGAGTTCTATCATGCCGACCTGATCGGCATGACTGCAGTTTCCGAAGATGGTGAAGTGCTTGGAACCGTTTCCGTAGTTCATGACTATGGTGCGGGTGTCAGCCTCGAGATTGATCGAGGTCTGATCGTTCCATTCACGCTGGCTTGTGTGCCGCATGTCGATCTCGCGCACCGTCGCGTCACCGTCGTGCCGCCAGTTGAAGTCGAGGTCGAAGGTGATCTCGATGGAGAGGTACAGGTTCGGGTATGAGTTGGCGCGCTGACATCCTGACCCTGTTTCCGGACATGTTTCCGGGGCCGCTAGGGTTTTCCCTGGCGGGCAGGGCGCTTGATCGCGGTATCTGGTCTTGTGAATCGCATGATCTGCGTGAGCATGGACTGGGTCGTCATCGCGCTGTGGATGATACGCCGTTTGGCGGCGGAGCTGGCATGGTCATGCGGGCAGATGTTCTGGATACGGCTCTTTCAGCGCTTCCGGCGCTGGATGGTCGTCCTGTCATCTATCCGACACCCCGTGGGCGCCGTCTGTCGCATGAAGATGCAGAGCGTTTCGTGGCAGGGCCAGGTGTTGTGGTTCTGTGTGGGCGTTTTGAAGGTATTGACGAGCGTGTGCTGGAAAAGCACGACATCGAACAGTTCAGTATGGGCGATGTCGTGCTGTCAGGCGGAGAAATTCCGGCCCTGATGCTTCTGGACGCATGTGTGCGTCTTTTACCGGGAGTGATGGGTTCCCAGATTAGTGGTCAGGACGAAAGTTTTGCCGACGGTCTGCTGGAGTACCCGCAATATACGAAGCCGGCGGTCTGGGATGGGCGCGAAGTGCCCGAAATCCTGCTCTCCGGCAATCATGGTGCCATCGCCCGCTGGCGTCATGAACAGTCAATCGCCGTCACGAAGGCACGTCGCCCCGATCTGTGGGATGCGTACCTGGCGCGACAGCAGGTTCATTGAATTTTTGTTTCCAGGAGTTTGGTCATGAACATTATCCAGCAGTACGAGGCGCGCGAAATCGAGCGTCTTTCCACGGCTCGCGCCGTTCCGGAATTCATCGCAGGTGACACGGTTCGCGTTGGCGTCCGCGTTGTCGAAGGTACGCGTGAGCGCGTGCAGAACTTCGAAGGCGTTGTCATTGCCCGTTCCAACAAGGGTCTGAACAGCAACTTCACGGTTCGCAAGATTTCCAACGGTGAAGGCGTGGAGCGTGTATTCCCGCTGTACGCTCCGTCCCTCGCCAGCATCGAAGTGGTGCGTCGTGGTAAGGTGCGTCGCGCAAAGCTGTACTACCTGCGTGGCCGTTCGGGTAAGTCTGCCCGTATTGCAGAGCGCCCGCGCGATCTGCCGAAGGCTGGCGAAAAAGCCGCTTCCTAAGTCAAGGTTGGAGTATAAGGATGCCCGTTTCTTCTTCGCCCAGAACCCTGTTTGACAAGATCTGGGCCGATCACGTCGTTGACCGTCTCGAAGACGGGACGTGCATCCTATACATCGACCGTCACCTCGTTCACGAGGTGACAAGCCCGCAGGCTTTTGAAGGTCTGCGGATGGCCGGACGTCGCCTGCGTCGTCCGGACGCAACAGTCGCCGTGGTGGACCACAACGTCCCCACGTCCGACCGTTCCCAGCCGATTGAAGAGCCGGAAAGCCGTCTCCAGATCGAAACGCTGGAGAAGAACGTCGCTGAGTTCGGCGTTCCATATTTCCCGCTGCGTTCCGCGTCTCAAGGCATCGTTCACGTTGTGGGTCCGGAGCAGGGTATTTCCCTGCCAGGCATGACAATCGTTTGTGGTGACAGTCATACCTCGACGCACGGCGCACTCGGCGCGCTTGCATTTGGTATTGGCACGTCCGAAGTCGAACACGTCATGGCGACCCAGACGCTTCTCCAGAAGCCCGCAAAGAACATGCGTGTTTCTGTTGAGGGCAAAGTGGGTCCGGGCGTAACGGCCAAGGACATCATGCTGGCCATTATCGGCAAAATCGGTACGGCAGGTGGCACCGGGCATGTGATCGAATTTGCCGGCTCTGCAATCCGTGATCTGGACATGGCCGGGCGTATGACGCTCTGCAACATGTCCATTGAAGGCGGTGCAAAGGCTGGTCTGGTCGCACCCGACGAAACAACCTTCGCATACGTGAATGGCCGTCCGTTTGCGCCGAAGGGTGAAGCGTTCGAGCAGGCCTGTGCTTACTGGCGTACGCTGGCATCGGATGAAGGCGCTCATTTCGACACGGAAGTGACGTTGAAGGCCGAGGACATTGTGCCTTCCGTCACTTGGGGTAACAGCCCGCAGGACGTTTTGCCGATTGATGGCATCGTGCCGTCCCCATCTGATTTTAAGGATCCCGCACAGGCCGCGCAAGTCCAGCGCGCTCTGGATTATATGGGCCTTACGGCTGGCCAGAAGATTGCCGGAACGCCCGTCGATGTGGTGTTCATTGGCTCCTGCACCAACAGCCGTCTAGAAGATCTGCGAGCTGCTGCTGAAGTTGTGCGCGGGCGGCATGTTGCGAAGACTGTTCGCGCCATGATCGTTCCAGGCTCAGGCCTCGTGAAGGCTGCTGCCGAAGCCGAAGGGCTGGACAAGATTTTCCTTGAGGCCGGTTTTGAGTGGCGCGAGGCAGGCTGCTCGATGTGTCTGGGGATGAACCCGGATCGTCTGACGCCGGGACAGCGTTGCGCTTCTACGTCCAACCGTAACTTTGAAGGTCGTCAGGGGCCGGGCGGCAGAACGCATTTGTGTTCCCCATCCATGGCTGCAGCCGCGGCTGTGACGGGCACGCTATGTGATGTGCGTGAGCTGATGAAGGAAACCGTCTGATGGACAAGTTCACGGAACTGACCGCCATTGCGGCTCCGATGCCGAATGAGAACATTGATACCGATCAGATCATTCCGGCGCGCTTCCTGAAGACCATCCAGCGCACAGGTCTTGGCAAGAACGCCTTTGCGGCGCAGCGCTACGACGAGAATGGCAACGAGAACCCGGACTTTGTGCTGAATAAAGAGCCGTATCGTCAGGCTGAAATCCTCATCACCTATGACAATCTCGGTTGCGGCTCGTCTCGTGAGCATGCGCCGTGGGCTCTGCTGGATTTCGGCATCCGCTGTGTCATCGCGCCGAGCTTTGCCGATATTTTTTTCAATAACTGTTTCAAGAACGGTATCCTGCCGATCCGTTTGCCACGGGAAATCTGTGACGAACTGATGGGTGATGCACGCCAGGGTTCGAATTCCCGTCTGACGGTCGATCTGGAAAAGCAGATCATCATTCGCCCCGACGGGAATGTTGTGCCGTTTGAAGTTGATCCCTTCCGCCGTCACATGCTGCTTGAAGGTCTGGACGATATCGGCCAGACGCTGGCGCATGATGCGGAAATCAGCAGCTTTGAACATCAGGCCAGCCGTGCATGGGTGCCGTCAATCAGCATGGGAACTGCAAAATGAGTGAAGCCCACAAGCTTCTTGTTCTTGCCGGTGATGGTATCGGCCCGGAAGTCATGCGTGAAGTTGCACGAATTGTGCATTGGCTGGACGCAAACCGTGGCCTGAAGCTGGACATTACGGAAGAACTCGTTGGCGCGGCTTCCCTTGCAGTCCATGGCGTTCCTATCCGTGATGAGGTTATCGACCTTGCTCGGAAGTCTGATGCGGTTCTGTTCGGCTCTGTTGGGGATCCGGCCTGGGGTCATGTCGGGTTCGACAAGCGCCCTGAAGTGGCCATTCTGAAGCTGCGCAAGGAGCTTGAGCTTTTCGCAAACCTTCGCCCGGCCCAGCTTTTTGATGCGTTGATTGATGCGTCTGCCCTGAAGCCGGAAGTGGTGCGCGGCCTGGATATCATGATCGTCCGTGAGACGGTGGGTGGTATCTATTTCGGTGAGCCACGCGGCATCGAGACGCTTCCGGATGGTTCTCGTCGCGGAATCAATACGGAAGTTTACACGACGTCCGAAATCGAGCGTGTTGCCCGTGTTGCTTTCGAGATGGCCCGTCAGCGCGGAAACCGTGTCTGTTCCGTCGAGAAGTGCAATGTGATGGAAAGCGGCCTTCTGTGGAAGGAAGTCGTCACCGATCTGCACAAGCGCGAATATCAGGATGTGGAATTGTCCCACATGCTGGCCGATAACTGCGCCATGCAGCTCGTTCGTAACCCGAACCAGTTTGATGTGATCGTTACGGGCAACCTGTTCGGCGATATCCTGTCCGATCTGGCGTCGATGCTCACGGGTTCTCTGGGTATGCTTCCGTCTGCAACGCTCGGCATTGTCCGTGAAGATGGCAAGCGCAATGCGCTGTATGAGCCGATCCATGGCAGCGCGCCGGATATCGCTGGCAAGGGCATTGCAAACCCGCTGGCGCAGATCCTGTCTTTCGCGATGCTGCTGCGTTACTCGCTCAACCGGGCTGAGGATGCAGAACTAATCGAAAAGGCAGTGTCAAACGTTCTGGCAAGCGGCCTGCGCACCGCTGACATCATGTCTCCAGGCATGGCTCGCGTTGGCACCGATATGATGGGACAGGCTGTTTTGCGCGAAATGGAAAAGCTGGCCTGATTTTACCCTAAATTGTCTCTGCTTAAGGGCCGGGTAGTTCCATAAGGAGCCGCCCGGCTTTTTTTGTGCACGAAAAACGTGTCAGTCATGTGCCGATGGGCTGTGGTCAAATGAGGGCGGACGGCGCTAGGGTCTCTGCGCGATAAAGCCACCGGGAACCCATCATGTCTCTCATTGCCGACCGTCTGAACCGTATTCTGCCGAGCCAGACGATTGCGATTACCCAGAAAGCCCGTGCCCTGAAGGCAGAGGGCCGCGACATTATCAGTCTTTCAGCTGGTGAGCCGGATTTTGATACGCCGGATTTCGTCAAGCAGGCCGCCATTCAGGCCATTCAGAATGGCGAGACGAAATACACGGATGTTGCAGGTACGATGCCGCTGCGTGAAGCCGTTGCGGCCCGACTGAACGCTGATTTCGATCTGGATTACCGCGCTGAGGAAATTTGCGTTTCGACTGGCGGCAAGCAGGTCATTTATAATGTGATGGTTGCCACCCTGAATGCGGGCGATGAAGTCATCATTCCGGCTCCGGCCTGGGTGTCTTACCCTGATATCGTCTCGCTGGCAGACGGAACACCTGTCGTAATCCAGACAACGGCTGAGAACGGTTTCCGCCTGACGGCAGACCAGCTTCGCGCTGCCATTACGCCGAAGACGAAATGGCTGATGCTGAACTCGCCCTGTAATCCGACAGGTGCAGCTTATGACGAGCATCATCTCAAGGCGCTGACTGAAGTTTTGTTAGAGCATCCGCATGTGTGGATCCTGACGGACGATATGTACGCCAAGCTGATGTATGAAGGTGCCGTCGCCAAGACGTTTGTGCAGGTCGAACCGCGTCTGCGCGACCGGACGGTGACGATGAATGGCGTGTCCAAGGCCTACGCCATGACGGGCTGGCGGATTGGCTTTTCCGCAGCGCCTGTGGAACTGACGCGCCAGCTGATCAAGCTGCAAGGACAGAGCACGAGCAATCCATGCTCCATCGCTCAGGCTGCGGCCAAGGAGGCCGTTTCAGGCCCGCAGGATTTCATTGGGGAAATGGTGAGCGTTTATGAGCAGCGCCGCAATCTTGTGGTGTCCATGCTCAACGACGCACCTGGCCTGAGCTGCGCAAAGCCGGAAGGCGCGTTTTATGTCTTTCCGTCCATCGAGGGAACGCTTGGTAAAACGAGTAAGGGCGGTCATCTGATCGATAGTGACGAGATCTTTGTCACGGCTCTTCTGGATGAAACGGGCGTTGCTGCGGTTCACGGAAGTGCTTTCCTGACGCCCGGATATTTCCGGATTTCCTATGCCACCAGCACCGAGCTTCTGAAGGAAGCCTGCACCCGCATTCAGCAGTTCTGTCAGGGCCTGTCATGACGTTTCGCATTGCATCCCGTCTGGCAACACTCCCCAAGCCAGCCACTATCGCTATGGCAGCGCGGGCCCGCGAATTGCGGGCGGAGGGTGAAGACGTCATTTCACTTGCCCTTGGACAGCCGGATTTTCCATCACCGCCAGAAGCCATTGAAGCCGCTTATGCAGCCGGGTTGGCTGGTGATACGGGTTATCCTCCCATTCCGGGCCAGAAGGCGCTGATTGACGCCATTATTCATAAGTTCAAGCGAGATAATGATCTGACGGTCACGTCTGACCGTATTATGGTGGCCAATGGTGGCAAGCAGGTCATCTATAATGCGTTTGCGGCAACGCTGGATGACGGGGACGAAGTTATCGTTCCCGCGCCTTACTGGGTCAGTTATCCACTGATTGCCCGGATGCTGGGTGGGACGGCCGTTGAAATTCCCTGTCCGGAAGAAAATGGTTTCCGGCCTGATGCAGCGACAATCAAGGCTGCGATTACGCCTAAAACCCGTTGGCTGGTTCTCAATTTTCCGAACAATCCCACCGGTGCCATCCTTGAACGTCATAACCTTGAAGCCATTGCCGATGTCTTGCGCGAGGCGCCGCATGTTCTTGTCATGTCTGATGAAATTTACGAGCACCTGACGTTTGATGGTCGCAGGCATCTGTCCATCTTGCAGGTGGCGCCGGATCTGGCAGACCGCATTCTGGTCATCAATGGTATGGCCAAGGCCTACGCTATGACGGGCTGGCGCGTCGGTTTTGCATGTGGTCCGACGCCGCTCATCAAGGCGATGATTGCGGTGCAGGGGAATACAACGTCCGGTGTTTGCACACTTGCTCAGGCAGGCTCTGCTGCTGCGTTGAAAGGTGGGCTGGATCGTATTGAGCAGATGCGCGAAACCTACCAGCGTCGTCGGGATAAGATGGTTGAAGCGCTTCAGGCTATTCCAGGACTGACATGCGCCGTTCCGGAAGGCGCTTTCTACGTTTATCCAGGTGTTGGCGAACTGATTGGCGGCACTTCTGCCAGTGGGCGATTGCTGGATACGGACGTGGCATTTGCAGAGGCGTTGCTTGAAGAGGCTCATGTTGCGACCGTTCCGGGAACTGCGTTTGGCTTTAGCCCTTATCTGCGCCTCTCATGTGCAGCGTCCGATGACCAGCTTGCAGAGGCATGCCGCCGCATTGATGGGTTTGTAAAAGGTATCCGCAAAACCTGAGAAGCATGGACGGAAACGGAGCGGAGTGTCAGAATTGGATCATGACACAGACAATCCCTCCGTTCTCTGACCTGTCTTTCCCCCGTCCAGACGAAGCGTCTCTTAAGGCGCGTTACGCGGACATTTCGTCGCTGCTTGATCGCGGGCAGCGCGAAGAGGCTCTCAAGGCTTTTGATGCCGTTCGGCGAGAGTATGAATCCTGGGCCTCCCACGTTCATCTCCAGTTTTCCCGCAATACACAAGACGAGACGGCGAAGACGGACCGTGACTACGCGGATCGCCTTTCGCCTGTTGCGACGGACCATGAAGTCATCATCAAGAAGCGTCTGCTGGCAGACCCTGATCGTGCCGGTCTGGAAGCGCTCCTGACGCCACATGTGGTTCATTTGTGGGAAGCAGACACCACGACGTTTGATCCTCGGATCAGCACGGATCTGGAAGAAGAAGCGCGCCTGACGGGCGAATACACGGCGCTTCTGGCCTCGGCGAAAATTGCCTTTGATGGCAAGGTTCTGAACCTGTCAGGGCTTGTACCATATTTGCAGGGGCCGGATCGGGACGTCCGCCATGCTGCCGAGCAGGCACGCTGGGCCTTTTTTGAAGAACATGGCGAAGAACTGGATACGCTTTATGGGCGTCTGGTTGAGCTGCGTGACCGGATGGCGAAAACGCTGGGGTTCGAGAACTATATCGGGCTGGGTTACCGCCGGATGCGCCGGACAGATTACGGCCCGGAGCAGGTGGCATCCTTCCGGGAAAAGGTTCTTAGTTCAGTTACCCCATTGGTTCAGTCACTGCTGGAACGCCGTCGCCTTAAAATGGGATGGGACAAGGTCTGGGCCTGGGACGAGGCACTGATCGATTTGCAGGGGAACCCGGAGCCGGCAGGAGATCATGATCTGCTTGTGGCTCGGGCAGAAGGCATGTTCCGTGCGCTCGACCCCAAAGGCGAAATGGGCGATTTCTACGTTCAGATGCGGGATCTCGGATACCTTGATCTGAAGAACCGGGACAACAAGGCGGGCGGTGGCTTCTGCACCTCATTCCCGACCGTTGGCAGCCCTTACATCTTTGCCAATTTCAATGGCACCCATAACGATATTGGCGTGTTTACCCACGAGATGGGGCATGCCTTCCAGAACTGGAAAAGCCGCGATCAGGACTGGGTCGATCAGCTCTGGCCGACCATGGAAGCCGCCGAGATTCATTCCATGGGCTTGGAGTTTCTGACCTGGCCGCAGATTGATACGCTGGTCGAAGACGGGGCAGGAGACCGGTATCGCCGAATGCATCTCATCGATGCGCTCTCATTTTTCCCATACGGTGTCTGTGTCGATCACTTCCAGCATGAAGTGTACGCCAATCCGCAGATGACAGCGGCAGAACGGCACGAGACCTGGGCACGCCTGGAGAAAATGTACATGCCCTGGCGGGACTGGGGCGATCTGGCTTATCCGGCAAAGGGTGGTCGCTGGCAGGCCCAGCTCCATATCTATCGTCTGCCATTTTATTACATTGATTATGCTCTGGCTCAGTGCT
The DNA here is from genome assembly GCF_018812035.1 of Gluconobacter sp. P5B12. NCBI lineage: Bacteria > Pseudomonadati > Pseudomonadota > Alphaproteobacteria > Acetobacterales > Acetobacteraceae > Gluconobacter > Gluconobacter sp. P5B12. The sequence continues at coordinate 38,673 of NZ_JACRVV010000003.1, forward strand.
GTGCACTGCAACTCTGGCTTCGTTCCCGTATGAACCGGGAAGCCACGTTCGAGACATATCGCAAGCTGTGTTCGGAAGGCGGCTCCAAGCCGTTCTCACAGCTTGTGGCTGATGCCGGTCTGGTATCCCCGTTTGAGGAGGATGCTTTGGCGGAAGTCGTTCATGAAGCCGAGCAGGAACTCGGAATCTGAGGCAACGGTTCTGGCTCTGAAGGGTAACTTCAGAGCCAGAATAAACGGTTTATCCGCGGCTGTTCCACTCGGAAATCAGGTCAAGAACGGCCTGTGGAGACATGCTGCGAGCATTCCCGAGAGCCTTCGATCCGTCGCCGTTCAGGGCCTTTCCATCTGGCGTCACGATGATGACTGTCGGAACAGCCTTGATCGTCACGTCGTATTTCTGGGCCAGATCGAGATTGGTGTTAATGCGCCCGACATTCACCGGGACGATCACAAACTGGCTGTCCAGCCATGCCTTGGCGTCGGGCAGGGCAAAAATGCCGGAGAGCATTTTGCAGTCCGGGCACCAGTTGCCGCCGAAATCGAGAAGCACCTTACGGCCCGTTTTGGCAGCGAGCGCAAAGGCATCGCGCACCTGCTCCTGGGCGACGGATGTGTCTGGATAGGGTGTTGCGACCGGCGGGGCTGATGTTTCCGTCAGTTTGGGCGCAGGCGTACCTGCAGCCTGTGCTGAAAAAGGTGCGGAAAGCGCCAGACCCAGTCCGGCGGCGGCAAGAAGGGAAACGCGCATAAAAAAGGCTTTCATTGATCGAGTGGTCTGCATCACATAACGCAGTGTCACAGCAAAACGATTAAAGCCTACTTCATTCGGAAGGTCATGCTTTTGATAACGCAACACGGTTCACCCTCATCGCCCTCCGCTCAGCAGGGTGCAGAAGTCAGTATTCTGGAGACGCTCCTGAGGACCGTCGTCCTCGTTGGGCTTACCCTGGCACTTGCCGCCATTTTTCGTTTCTGGGAACCTGCCGTAAAGCTTTCTCAGAAGACTGCGGCGACGCATGCCTGGCAGTCGCTTTACAGCGTGTTTCATATTGAAACGGCGCTCGGGCGGGAACAGCTCATTCTTGTAGGTATTATTCTGTTCTGTTTTGCCGTGGCGCTGGTCGTTCAGGTGGCTGGGCTTTTTGCTCTTAAGATGATCAGAAACAGATCCTGAAGTCTCAGGCTGAGCGCCGTCTTAGTCCGGACAGTGCTGCAAGAAGCCATGCTAAAATCAGCAAGGTACCGCCATAGGGGGCTATGCGAGCTACTGAGAGTGTCCCGATTTTCAGATCAAAAAGCGCGAAAAGCGTGACGGAGACACAAAAGAGCAGCGTGCCTGCCAGCATCGTCAGACATGCAAGACGTGCCAGGCGTAGCGTCAGAAAGCGCGCTCCTAGTGAAAGCGCACAGAGTGCGATGGCGTGCCACATGAGGATGTCCACCCCGGAGTGCAGAACGGCACGGCCATTGGGGATGGCAAACATATGGTCGGGGAGGTGAGAGGCAAGCGCCCCGAGAACCACTCCGGATGCGCCTTCGACAGCTCCGGCAATGAAACAGAAGCGGAAGGCACCGGAAAAATCATGCGTGCTAGAATTTGCGGACATGGCCTGAATGTATCATGAGTGGTGCCGAACATGAATGGACCGCTTGAAGCCGGGACCATTCAGCCAGAGTGGCTGGGACATTGTCCTGGTCTCGCAGATGGAAGGAATGTCTCTTCATGACAGTTACTGTACGCTTCGCAGCTCTTGCCTCGATTGCCATGCTGGCAGGCCTGAGCGCCTGTAATGCCCCGGATGCACCGCCGGCACCGGCGCTGCCGTCTGCTGCATCAACCTATACGCTTTCGACAGCGGATGCCGCATTTCTTCAGCAGGTCGATGCCATGGACCTGACGCAGGTGAGCATTGCGACACTGGCTGCCACGCATAGCAACAGCGATGTTGTGAAGGCTTTCGCCGCAACACTGGTCAATGACCACACGACCAATCGCAAGGCCGTCTCGAAGGTAGCTAGCGATGCCAACCTGACCGTTACTGATAAGCTGAATGCTGGTGATGAAGCTCACGTTGCAGCCTTCGGGCATCTGTATGGCGCTGCGTTTGACCGTGTCTTCCTGCGCGAAGTTCTGAGCGTTCAGACGCCTGCTCTCAGCAGTGCTCTGGCAACAGCATCGCAGTCCGGCGGAACGGCCGATATCAAGACGCTGGCATCAGACACCACGAAGATGCTTAAGGACCATACGACTCGTGCGCAGGACCTGAGCGGCGCGAAGACTGTCAAAGGTCATCATCATCACTTCGGTCGTCACTAAGGTTTAGAGGCCAACTATGACGGGTGTTCGGCTTGATCGTATTGTAACGCGTGGCGGCGATTCAGGGCAGACTTCACTGGGAGACGGAACGCGTGTCTCAAAAGCCTGCCCAAGGATTGAGGCCATGGGGACGGTCGATGAGCTGAACGCTCTTCTTGGTTTACTTGATTATTCGCTTAGAGCAGAGGAAAGTATACGCGAGCTTTCCTCTGATATTCGAAAAATACAGTCCTGTCTTTTTGATCTGGGCGCAGACTTATGTATTCCGGACAAAGAGCGCCCTCAAAGTCTTACAGTAAAAGCCGTTAGTTGGCTGGAAGAACGTATTGAAGAGATGCGCCTGCAGCAGCCTGCTCTTCAAAGCTTTATTCTGCCCGGCGGTTCTCTTGTTTCTGCTCATGCCCATATGGCCCGGACTGTTGCACGGCGCGCAGAACGGCGGATTGTCGTTCTGGAGCCGGCGCCCGAGGGTGGGCTGAGGTTCCTGAACCGTCTTTCTGATTATTTCTTTGTTCTTGCGCGTCACGCCAACGATCACGGAGCAACGGACATTCTCTGGCAACCGGGGCAGTGGCAGTAAAAGAAAGATGAATACAGTCTTATTGTGTTGATGACAGGACATATAAGATCTGGTAAAAGAATTTCGTCTGATACACCGGAATGAGTTAGAAAACCGGCAGTGTCGACTTTCATTTCCTTGTCAGGGCATGCTTTTTTCTGATCGGCTTCAAGCCTTTCAGAGCCTCCGTCATTCAGGATGGGCATTCTGATCAGGTGACATAGAACAAATTTTATAATTGGTTGAAAAAACGAAGAATGCAGGACGATCAGCAGGTTAGTGAAGACAAACTGCGTGAGGCGCTTGCTCGTCTAGGGTCAGGATCTTCCCGCCCCCAGAAGGCGCGTCCCACAACGCCGACAACAGAACGCCGCCGTCGCTTTGTACGAGATGGTCAGGTTGTTGTTGAGCATCAGGCCAGCCGTGGATTTGCACAGCGCAGCAATGCTCCGAGCCAGGACGACCAGGACGAAATTGAACGTCTTCGTCAGTCCGTAAAGCGTGAGCAGCGTCGCTGGGAAGAAGCTGAGCGTTATCTGGCTGAAGCCCGGACGCAGCTCAAAGCGTATGAGACGCGAGAAGCCCACGCTAAAATCCAGATTACGGAGCTGAACCGTCATCTGCGTGAGCATCAAGACCAAATCCAGGCTCTGAAAGCCCAGCTTCATCAGTCCCGTGAGCAGGCCGCTGAAGCAGCCCGCCGTTCGCCGCGCCCGGTTGGACGTCCGCGTAAGGAAGTGCAGGACGAAACTGTGGTGAAGAAGGTCGCTGTTGAGGCCCCGGCTGTTGTTCTTGACGAGCCGGAACCTGTTCAGTGGTGGGTAAAGGCCTGAATTTCAGGCCGTCGGGCGACGGACAGAACGCCCGAACCAGAACATGATGCCTAGAAACACTGCCCATCCCAGTCCGGCTCGAACCATGTCCGGAATGGGAAGGGCCAGTGTTTCCGTGCTGCCGGTGGCGCCGACAATGGCTGCCACGGCAACACCCACCAGACTTTCTCCCACAATAAAGCCAGATGCGATCATTGTGCCCTGTTCCTTGGGGAACTTGCGCAGGAGCCAACCGAGGCCTGCTCCGATTGCGATCGTCACGGAGACGTTGGCAGGCAGGTAGATGCCCATGCCAACGGCTAGAGGCGGCAGAGCAAGACTGCGCCGCTTCAGAAGAATATCCGCAATGACCAGTACAATTCCAAGCACTGCTCCAATCTCCAGCATCAGCCAGTCCAGATTGTGCGTGAGAATACCTGTGGCAATGACAGCCATCAGAGCTGGTTGTGGCGCTGCCAGAGCCCGGGTTGGGTCCATATCAGCGCGGGGCATGGCTCCTACAAATCCGTAGGCCTGATACAGTGTTTGTAGTACCCATGGGATAACCACTGCACCGACAGCACAACCAATCAGGAGGGCAACTTCCTGCTTCCAGGGCGATGCGCCGACCAGTTGTCCGGTCTTCAGATCTTGCAGGTTATCATTCGATACGGCGGCAGATGCTGTAATGGCAGAAAGTACAAATAGCCCGAATGCAATAACCGTTGGGCGTTGGTCGGGCGAGAGAACGCCGCCACTTTCCAGTCCCCAGAGTGTGACGGAAATGGCAATGATCGCGATAATTCCGACGCCTGAAATCGGGGAAGACGATGATCCGATAATGCCCGCCATATAGCCGCAGGCGCTCGCGACCAGAAATCCAAGACCGAAACAGGCGCCCAATCCCAGAAGAACCAGAGTAACCAGTGATGCACCGTGTGGTATTGCGGGCCACAGGAACTGGGTGAACAGCCCCGAAAGGACGAGTGCCAGTCCGATGCTCAGGCCAATCAACGTCCGGGGCGCAAGATCCTGATCACTCTCATCCTGTGACGCGCGATGCTTGATGGACAGAGACTCTTTCAGGCCAACTGCAACAGGTTTGGCGAGTGCAAGCAGCGTCCAGATTGCGGCAACCGCAATTGTTCCGGCGCCGATGAAACGCACTTTATGCAGCCATAAACCTGTTGCAGCGGCCATGGGGTCTGCGGTCGGGTTCAGATGCCCCAGAATGGGAATCATGACGCCCCAGCCCATCAGAACACCCAGTAGCATGGCAATGCCACCGCCGATGCCGACAAGATAACCCGTTCCCAGAAGTGCGAGGGAGAAGCTGATATCCAGACGAAACACGGAAGCGCCGAAGCTCGTAGCGGCCGAAACGCCGTCGGACAGTAGCCTGAGCCCTGATGTCGCCAAAGCAACGGCAGCAGAGACAAGGCTTCCTTTTGTCAGGGAACGCAGGCTTTCGGCATCGCCTTCAGGGGAAGAGGCTCTCAGGATTTCAGCACAGGCTGTGCCTTCCGGATACGGGAGGTCAGAATTCTTCACCAATGCCCGACGCAGCGGGATCGTGAAGATGACGCCGGTCATGCCTCCTGCAAGTGTCAGCAGGAGTGAGACAAAATATGGAAATTCGTGCCAATACCCGACCATGATGAGGCCAGGCAGCGCTGCGAAGACGCAGGAGAGTGTTCCTGCCGCAGAAGCCTGCGTCTGCACCATATTGTTTTCGAGCATCGTCCCGCCGCCCATCAGGCGGAGTACGGCCATTGAAATGATGGTCGCAGGAATGGAGGAACCGAAGGTCAGGCCGATCTTCAATCCCAGATAGACATTTGCTGCCGTGAAGACGACGGTAATCAGGGCACCCAGAATGATGCCCCGCAAGGTCAGTTCGCGGCTGTCCATAAGTTTCATGGTGGGGCGATCCTGTGATGTCGCGTTGTTTTTTCGGGCATTACGCTGCGGAGGCCCGCACCGCAACCATTCATCAAAAAGCAAATGACAGGCTGGACTGATAATAGAGCCCGCTTTTTGCTCCGGCATTTTTCAGATCATGCGATGCTGCAAACCAGGCAACCACATGTGTCCAGTTCCAGTGTCGGGAAACAGCCCAAGTCAGCAGACCATTTGGCGCAACACCGATGAAGTGGCTGCGAAACTTCGGGAAATTATAAGCCGAACTGATTGAATAGACGGAGGACGCTGTGGTCTCCCTCCATAGAATCGGGACTTTGATCCGCAAAGACACCTTACCGTACGAACCCACGACAATGGGGGACAGATTGATCAGGTTCGCTGCGCCAATGTAGCCCGTGTAATCCAGATACGGATTTTGCGGGGCAAACGGCGCACTGTAAGTCCCGACTGTTCTTGTGCGACGGTTTTCATTTCCGCCGGAATAGACGTCCGTCTGAATTCCGAAGAATGGTTTGAGGGGCAGATTGGAGCGTCTGTATCCCAACGTCGTATTCACGGAGTAAGCAGAGACCTGGCGCCGGGCAGTGGTTCCGTATTGTGTGAAATTGCCCTGCTGCCACAAGACGCCAATGGCATATTCGAGTTGCTGGGCTGTACCGTACCACCGGAAACCGAAATTGTTACGATTTGTCGCGCCCGTTACGGAGCTGATTTTGCTCGCACTGACCAGCGGAACAGAGCCTGTTTTTCCACCAAGATGAAAGCCAATCCAGAACAGATCGAGATAGGATTGAACACGCTGTTGGCCTAGATGGAACGCGGGGACGTCAAAGGTTGTGTTGAAGCCATAGAGGCGCGTGTTCCAGTCCTGCGTGTCGTGGAACATGGCTGTTGGGGTGATGTCTGTCGCGACGAAGTTATAGAGATCGAACCGGACGTGCGGGAAAATGGCGTAAGCGCGGGGTCCGTTCCAGGTAATCTGGATGTTTGGGGGCTCCCGGTCGTAAAGGACATAGGATGGGGCATCGAGAAACTGCTGGCGTCCAAACATGAGGCCTGTCTTGGCTGTGCCAATTGTGCGTTTGTATTCGATGAAGGCCTGATGCAGATCCAGGCGCTTGCGGTAAGTGCTGCCATAGCCATATCCGTTCCAGCCTGCGGCCGTACCGTTCACGAGCTGTGCGAAAACACGCCAGTGTTCTCCAATATGGAGGTCTGCTCCCAGCATATTGCGCGTGACAAAGCGGCCTGATCCGGAGTGGGTATTCGTCCCTAGCATCGGATAGTCGTTGTACCAGTTGCGAAGGCGGGTGCGCTCGGACAGGGACAGCCAGATTGTGCGTTCATTGTTGAGAGCAATGAATTTCAACGGATCGAAAATGTCGCTCTGATGCCGTTTGTTACGCAGGTATGACCAGTCTTCCGCCCATGGCGCGACACCATAGCGTCCGACTGGTCCAAAACCTGCACCTTCGCCGTTGCCGCGATTGAATCCACCCCATCGGGGCTGGCGTCCGATCGGCGCCACATTCTGGCTCGGCGTCAGGCGGCGTGGTTGTTCCAGAAACCCTGCATGGGGAAAGTTCTGAATTTCCGGACGTTCTGCGTGATGGACCTTGATCCTTTCTTCTTTCGATGCCGAAACGTCAGGAGTCGCAGAAAAGGCTGAGGACCCAAAGCCTGCCAGGCAAGCCAAGGTCGTTTTCAGCGTAATCCGGATTTTGACGTCAGGTGAAAGAGAAGGAAAAAGGCCCTTACTGCGTCCGGCCACGGAACTTTACGACAGGGAGGTGCTGCTGATTATAAGTCAGCTCATCCTTGGTCAGCTGATAGCCGATTTCGAGCGTGTAGGGATTTTCCTGAATATTTTTGGATGCAGGAAGATCAACAAGGCGCAGATCCGTACGAACAGACTGGTTGCTGACATTCGGTTCCAGTTTGAATGTATCCGTGAAGACCTTCTTATCCACGATTTTTCCGTCACGCATGATGACGATGAAATAGGGGACGTCGATGGTGCCAGTCTTGGAGGCAGGTCCTCGCGTCAGGTTCATTGCCAGACTGACGCGGGTACGAATCATCTGCTGGTCTTTGGGGCCTTTGGGGTCACGTTCACAGTCCCCCGAAATGGCGGTGAGCTGTGCATGGCTGACCAGATTCCCGATGTCCGGATCTTTTCCGTCATAGACAAACCGGTCTGCTGCGGCGCTGGGAATATCCGTGACCGGGCATGTGGGGGCAAAGAAGCCCGGATTGGATTCGTCACATCCCGCGAGTGTTGAAATCGCGACGACGGCAAAAGCCGGGACAAACAGGGACGTGGCAAGGCGCCGAAAGGCTGGCATCTGCTGTAGAAACTCCCACAAAGCGGCCCGGACGTTGCGACATGCGTCAATCCGGTCGATACTGGTCCTACATATCGAACTCCGCCCGCTTGGGGAACACCATGTCAGATCAGACAACTCTTGCACCTGAAGGTGCTGCACACCAGAAGACGCTCCGCGTCCTGCTGGCCGGGCCTCGCGGCTTCTGCGCCGGTGTGGATCGTGCCATCCGTGTCGTTGAAGAAGCGCTGCGCCGTTATGGCGCGCCCGTCTATGTTCGTCACGAAATCGTCCATAACCGTACTGTGGTTGAAGGACTGGAGGCCAAGGGCGCCATTTTCGTTGAGGAACTCGACGAAGTGCCGCCCGACGGGCATGTCGTTTTCTCAGCGCATGGCGTGCCGAAGTCAGTTCCAGCCGAAGCGCAGCGCCGCAATCTGCTTTACCTAGATGCAACGTGCCCGCTGGTTTCGAAGGTACACCGCGAAGCAGAGCGTCACTTTGCAGGTGGTGGCCCAGAGCAGCTCCATATTCTGATGATCGGTCATGCCGGCCATCCGGAAGTAGTGGGCACAATGGGCCAGCTTCCGCCGGGCGCTGTCACGCTCATCAACGATGCTGAAGAAGCCCGTACGATCCAGCCAAAGGATCCGGCGAAGCTGGCCTTCATCACGCAGACGACACTGTCTGTGGATGATACGGCTGAGATCGTCGATATTCTGCGGACTCGCTTCCCGCTCATTGAAGGTCCGAAGCGCGAAGACATCTGCTACGCGACGACCAATCGTCAGGAAGCTGTGAAGGCCATTGCGCCGGAAAGTGATCTGGTGATCGTGATCGGTTCGCCGAACTCTTCCAATTCGCAGCGTCTGCGGGAAGTGGCCGAGCGTTCTGGTGCCCGCCGTGCACTTCTGGTGCCGAAGCTGGAAAATCTGGACTGGTCTGTGCTGGAAGGCGTTGAAACGCTGGGCATCAGTGCGGGTGCGTCCGCTCCGGAAAGCCTCGTGCAGGAAATGGTGACGGCGCTTGCTGCGAAGTACACGCTGAAGATTGAAGAGCGAATCATGAAGGAGGAAAACATCAATTTCCGTCTTCCAGGTCCGCTTGCTGGTGAGGACAACTGAGTCTTCATGGCCGTCTATACTGAACTGGCGGCCGAGGCGCTTGAAGCGTTTCTTGGCACATATGACATCGGTGCCCTGGTTTCTTTCCAGGGCATTGCCGAAGGCGTCGAAAACAGCAACTTCCTCCTCCAGACCACGGAAGGGAAGTTCATCCTCACGCTCTTTGAGCGGCGGGTCAAAGCGTCTGACCTTCCATGGTTTCTGGGGCTGATGCAGCATCTGTCGGGGAAGGGCATGAACTGCCCGCAGCCTGTACAGGCAAAAGACGGAATCGCTCTCAGGGTATTAGCAGATCGCCCGGTGGCGATCACCACGTTCCTTCCGGGGCAAGCTGTCCCTCAGATTACAGCATCTGCCTGTCATGCACTGGGACAGGTCCTCGCGACGTTCCATAAGCTAGGGCAGGACTACACAGCGGAACGTCCTAATGGGCTGTCTGTGGAAGCCTGGCGCCCACTCCTTGAGAGCTGTCAGGGCAGTGGGGATGACCTGCTGCCGGGCCTCACGCAGGAACTGTCTGAGGCAGTGTCACGGATTGAAAAGTCTTGGCCTGCTGCGGGCAGTTTGCCTCGTGGGCAGATTCATGCAGACCTCTTTCCCGATAATGTCTTCTTTCAGGGTGACCAGATCTCTGGGCTGATCGATTTCTATTTCGCCTGCACGGACCTGTTTGCTTACGATCTAGCGATCTGTTTGAACGCTTGGTGTTTTCGCGATGAGAAGGTTTTCGAGCCCGCTTTCGCTCACGCCATGATCGAAGGTTACGAAAGCGTCCGCAATTTAGAGGTGGCTGAAAAGGAAGCTTTGCCAGTTCTGTGTCAGGGAGCTTCAATCCGGTTTCTGCTGACGCGCCTCTACGACTGGATCAATACCCCGGCTGATGCACTGGTGACCCGCAAGGACCCACTGGCCTATCTGGGGCGTCTCCGACATTTCTCAGGTGTCGCCCATGTCTGATGCGAGCGCGGATCAGCTTCCGGTCGAGATCTGGACGGATGGTGGATGCAAACCCAATCCCGGCCCAGGAGGCTGGGGAGCACTGCTTTGCTTTAAGGGCAAGGAAAAGGAGCTATGGGGCGGGCATCCGGAGACGACCAATAACCGCATGGAACTGACGGCTGCGGCTGAGGCTCTGGAAGCTCTGAAGCGGCCGTGTCGGGTCACGTTGCATACAGACAGTGAATACCTCCGGAACGGTATCACGCGGTGGCATAGTGGTTGGGTACGGCGGAACTGGCGTAATTCAGCTGGTGATCCCGTTGCCAACATGGATCTGTGGCAGCGCATTCTCGATGCGGCCAAACCTCATGAAATCGAATGGCTCTGGGTGAGGGGGCATTCTGGTGATGTGAACAACGAACGTGTGGATGTATTGGCAACCCGGGGGCGGGAAGAGCTCTGAAAAAGCCATGTTTTCTGCGGGTTACTGAAGAAAGTTCAGAAAAATGTAGAAATATGAAAAAAGGGGCTTTACCGACCCCGGCGGTTGGACTAAATACCTCCTCACCGGTCCCGAATAGCTCAGTTGGTAGAGCAAGCGACTGTTAATCGCTGGGTCGTAGGTTCGAGTCCTACTTCGGGAGCCACTCTTTCTTCTTGAAAGAACTGGTTCGGTACAGTGAAAAGCCCCTTACGGGGCTTTTTTCATATCTACTGTACTGATTGACCATCACCGGAAGCTTGATGCCGTTCCGGTGATGAGTTCGTTGGATTTGCTCAGAGTTCTTCTGGTCTGACGTCTTCTAGGCGATCCAGCGCCCATAGGCTGGGAAAGAGCCGAATCCACGTTGCCGCGACAAGAATTGTTCCTACGCCGCCTGCGATAACCGCTGCTTCGGGCCCGATGGCTGTTCCCAGCATTCCGCTCTCAAATTCGCCCAGCTGGTTGCTGGAGCCGATGAACAGCGAATTCACAGCGGAGACCCTTCCGCGCATGGCGTCTGGTGTAGCCAGCTGAATGAGTGACGACCGGACGACAACACTAATGACGTCTGCTGCTCCTAGAACCATCAGGGCGACGACTGAAATCCATGTGATGTGCGAAGCGCCGAATACGATGGTCGCGATTCCAAAAACAATCACGGAAACAAACATCGTAATTCCAGCACGGCCCCCAAGTGGATGGCGAGACAGCCAGGCTGATGTAAAGAGCGCTCCGAGCGCGGGGGCTGCGCGCAGAAAGCCCAGCCCGATTGGCCCCACATGAAGAACGCTATCCGCATAGACGGGGAGCATGGCCGTGGCACCACCAAGGAGAACTGCAAACAGATCCAGGGAAATTGCACCAAGAAGGTCGCGACGTCTGTTTAGAAAACCAAGGCCCGCAAATACAGAGGCGAACGTCACGGGTTCTTTTGATGCGACCTTATGGCGCAATTTCAGAGCCAGCGTTCCTAGAAACGCCAATGCGAATCCAAGCGTCGCAAGGCTGTAGCAGATGACTGACCCAAGTCCGTAGAGAAGGCCGCCCAGGCTCGGCCCCACAATGGATGCCGTCATGAACAGCGAGGACATCAGGGCCTGTGCTCTGGGCAGAAGCTGAGGGGGAACGATCGCTGGAAGAAACGCCTGCTGGCACGGCATCTCGAAGCTGCGTAGCGTGCCGTAGAACGCTGCAAAAGCGTACACATAGGCCGGGGTCAGGCAATGCATGGCTGCGATGGCGGCAAGGGCGCCCGTGCTGAGCACTTCCAGAATCTGGCAGATCAGCACCACGCTGCGGCGATTAAAACGGTCCGCGACGTGTCCGGAGATGAATGTCAGGGGAACCATCGGTAGAAACTGTGCAAGGCCCAGATAGCCCAGCGACGAAACGCTATGGGTCAGGGCGTACATCTGCCAGCCGATGGCAATTGTCAGCGTCGTAGCAGAAAGCTGGGAACAGATTCGGCTGATAATCAGTGGGCCGAGGCCGGGAAGGGCTCGTAATGCTGGTTCAATCATTCAGGCACATTAGTCACTTCCGGCGTGCAAGTTTATTGCAAAATTCCGAGCCGGAAGGCAGATGAGAGACATGAATGCTACATCCACACCCAAACCCGTAACGTACGCAACCGTCACCTGGGACCAGCTCCATCGTGACGCCCGTACTCTTGCTGCGACGCTCATGGAAAAGCACGGTCCGTTCCGCGGTATCGTGGCGATTACGCGTGGTGGCCTGATCCCCGCAGCTATTCTTGGCCGTGAAATGGGCTGCCGCCTGATCGAAAGCGTTTCTGTCATCAGCTACGCTGGTGAAGAAGGCACGCAGCACCAGCCGAAGGTTGTGAAAGCGCCAACTGCCGCAGGTGACGGTGAAGGCTTCCTGATCGTCGATGATCTGGTTGATTCCGGCATTACGGCTCAGTTCGTGCGTGAAATGCTGCCCAAGGCTGTTTTTGCCTGCCTGTATGCCAAACCGGACGGAAAACCGCTGACCGATCACTATGTCACGGAAGTCGCTCAGGACACCTGGGTGCTGTTTCCATGGGATACGGCACCACTTTTTGTGCCTCCGCTCGTAAGAAATGAAAAAGATTGAAAAAACCCTATTGCGTCCGGAACTTATACCACCTAAGTTCCGCCTCGGTTCGGGGCGTGGCGCAGCCTGGTAGCGCGCCTGTTTTGGGTACAGGAGGCCCCCGGTTCGAGTCCGGGCGCCCCGACCAGTCTTTGAGGTTTCTTTACTGCGCCCTTAGCTCAGTTGGATAGAGCAACAGCCTTCTAAGCTGTGGGTCGCTGGTTCGAATCCAGCAGGGCGCGCCAGCCTGCTTAACAGCAGCGCCGCGCGCCTAGCAATCTTCAAAAAATTAGTTGGCAGGATTGTTCTTGCTATAGGCATCCCGAAGAACCTTTTCCATTGCTGGTTCTGGTGATCCGAGAAGAGTCTGCTTCAAGGCGCTGTTAGCCTTTATCGACAAAAGCCCCCATGCGCCTGAATGGTCGTTTGCCATGACGATTTCTAGCTGCTGCGCCGCACAGTCGTGGGGCTTGCACATGTGACCCAGTGCATAGCGTTTTCCATCCTGAGAAAAATATTCCACAGGAGTTGATGTGCCCTGTCCTGATACGACCCAGGCCGGCAATGTAATCATGCTTTTATAGGCCTCCTTGAAGCCCGAACGGCTCAGGAGCTCCTGTGTCGTTGGAACTTCTGCAGACGCAAGTGAGGTGGAGAGTGCGATAAGGGGTAACATCGCTGCGAATAATTTCAGTTTCATATGTAGTGTCCTCTCCAGCCGAGCTCGTTCAGTCAGACAAAGTGATTCCGTTGCTCCTCAGTTTCTGGAGGAGGGCGCTTTGGTCCGCGTTGATGCCACGGCAGGCCTCAAGCGCGATGTCTGTCCTAAAGCCACAGCGCATGGCGTCCTCAGCAGTTGCCGCGACACAGAAATCAAGCGCCAGGCCACAGATCACAACATGGTTGATGGAAAGGCCGCTGAGGAGCGCATTCAGGCCCGTAGAGGTGACATGGTCATTGTCGAAGAACGCTGAGTAGCTATCCCGATTCTGCGCCATTCCTTTGTGAATGATATGGCTGATCGGGCTAAGATCGAGAGATTTTGGAAAATCAGCACCTGACGACGCTGCAACACAATGTTCGGGCCAAGGTCCGCCTTGTGGCGCGAAAGAGCAGTGATTTGCGGGATGCCAGTCCTGAGTGGCAACCACTGCCTCAAAGCCGAGATGGGACAGGGTATTAACCTGAGCAATGATTTCATCGCCTTTAGGAACAGCCAAGGCTCCATGAGGCAAAAAATCATTCTGGACGTCGACGATAATCAGAGCTGAGTGCTGGAAATCAGGCAAAGGAGCAATCTTCCGAGGCTGAGGCAGGAGCCATGTCCTGCAGAACGCATTGTGCGATCTTAATCAGCCTCCATGCCTGGAAAAAAGGTTTCCCGTTAGAGGCGTGTCACCAGAAGCTGGTTAATCCGGAAGCCTTCAACGTCCACAACTTCGAATCGGAAGCCTGAAGATTCGACGCTATCGGCCTTTCGGGCCATGCGACGCAGGCGATTCATCACGAAGCCACCAACGGTATCGAAATTCTGGGCATCGTCGAAAATCGGAATATCGAGCTCGCGAATGACGTCACCGATTGGTGCTGCGCCATCAATAAGCCAGGAGTTGGCATCACGGCGAACAATGGCCTGCTCTTCAAATGGGCTGACCAGACCATCCATGAGGGCGCCCATGATGTCCTTGTAGGTGATGAGGCCCACGACTAGGCCGTACTCATTCACGATCAGTGCAAAGCCTGCGGAATGAGCATCAAACTGCGCGAGAGTTTCCCACAGGTTCAGCGTGTCGGGCAGGGATAAGACATCCCGACGCATTTTGAAGATCTGGCTTGCGACGGGAGTCAGGCTCTCCTTGGATTGCGGCTCATCCACAACAGCAACCAGAACGTCTTCTGCGCGAATAGACCCGATCACGCGATCCAGACCGCCATCGCAAAGAGGATAACGGGAGTAGGGACGCACGCGAACCTTGTCCCGCTGGCTCTCTGGTGTCTCCTGAACGTCCAGAAAGACGATCTCATCACGCGGGGTCATGGCGGACGTCACGGAGCGATCCTGAAGGCCCAGAACATTCTGAATCATCTGATGTTCCTGCTCCAGCAGGATACCAGAGGCTGTGCCCGCAGCGAGAATAGCGCGCAGATCTTCAGGCGTTACAGGTTCGACAGTGGCCGCAGCTGGGATTTTCATCACGCGCAGAAGCACATCGGATACGCGCGAAAAGACCCAGACCGCAGGATACAGAACCTTCAACGCCAAGGCAGGGAACCACCCAACCTTAAGAGCGATCCGATCCGGTGCATTCATTGCAATCCGCTTGGGAAGCAGATCCGCGAACAGGACGAAAAGTCCCGTAATAAGAATGAAGGAGCAGGCCGAGCCGCCCTTGGCCGAAAGAGACGGCGAAAAGCCCATGAGCTGGAAGCCGTCTGCGATGGGCTCGCTCAACATCGATTCGCTGATGATACCGCCAAGAACGCCAACGGCATTCAGGCAGATCTGCAGGACAGTAATGACCTGCCCGCTATTGCGACGGAGCTTTAGAAAGGCAACGGCTCGTGGATCGCCGGCCTCTGCTTTCGAGCGAAGCCTGACGTCACGAGCTGCGGCGAAGGAAATCTCTGAAAGAGAGATCAGGATGGAGACCGCGATCAGGACGACGGTCGCGAGAAGGCCCAGCAGGAGAAGAACAATCATGTGCTGGGTGTAAGAAGAAACTTGCATGCAGGCGGCATCATACTCCGAAGACACCAGAACACGCCAATTATCTTCGGGTGGCAGCCATGCAGGTCCTCAATGTCTTAAAACTGTCAAATCCCTGCCAATGTTCTCCAACCGGCTTCGTCAACAGTTTTAAGCCCCAGATCAGCAGCCTTCTTTGCTTTTGATCCCGCTTTTTCTCCCAGCACAACCAGAGACGTCTTTTTGGAAACACTATCGGTTACCTGTGCCCCAAGACGCTCCGCGATTGCTTTTGCTTCAGGGCGCGTCATTGTGGTCAGGGTGCCGGTGAAGACGATGGTTTTCCCCGAGAGGTGGCCTTCGGACGGTGCTTCTTCTGCTTCAATTGTGTGGAGTTGCTGGCGAAGATCATCAAGAGTTTCGACGTTGTGGGCTTCTGAAAAGAATGCGACCAGTTCGTCTGCAATCGCACCACCGACGCCCATGATGGAATCTAATGCTTCCCGCTCTTCGCTGCCCGCGTTCGCAGCTACCATTGCGTCGCGCCAGGCTTCAAAGGTGCCGTAATGCCGCGCAAGAAGCTGGGCGTTACGCTCTCCGATCCGGCGAATTCCAAGACCGAAAATGAGCCTGGCCAGAGATATAGTCCGTCGCTCATCAATCGCCTGGAGAAGATTCCTGACCGAGAGCTCTCCCCAGCCGTCCCGTTTCTGAAGTTCATCCTGATATGCGCTCAGGCGAAAAATATCTCCTGGGCGCAGGACGTAACCCGCAGCATGAAATTCTCGGATGCTGCGGTCTCCGAGGCCATCAATGTCGAACGCGCCTCGTGACACCATGTGAATGAGCCGTTCCACGACCTGTGCCTCACAGGTCAGTCCGCCGGTACAGCGGCGCACTGCTTCTCCATGGACACGCTCAGCCAGTGATCCGCAGACCGGGCAATGATCTGGGAAAACGTATCGCGGGCTACGTGGCTCATCGCTTTCCACAACGCCCAAAATTTGTGGAATGACGTCTCCGGCACGTTGAAGGCGAACCAGATCTCCATCACGGACGTCCTTACGGGCGATTTCGTCTTCGTTGTGCAAAGTTGCACGCGAGACAATCACGCCACCAACATTGACGGGCTCCAGATGAGCTACAGGGGTCAAGGCGCCAGTTCGTCCGACCTGAATTTCAATCCGCAGCAGCCGGGTGATGGCCTGTTCAGCCGGGAACTTCCAGGCAATGGCCCAGCGCGGCGCGCGACCTGCAAACCCCAGTCGGTTCTGGAGGGCTATATCGTTCAGTTTGAAGACAATGCCATCGATATCATAATCGAGGCCGGAGCGATCGCGAGCGAGCCTGTCTACATACGCGGGGATATCCCGGGCATGTTCGATCAGTTCGGACAGGGGATTAACCGTGAAGCCCCAGCGTGTCAGGGCCTCAAGATATCCTGAATGGGTTTCGCTTATAGCGGACGATGCGTAACCCTGAGCGTAGGCGAACAGGGACAAGGGTCGGCTGCGTGTGATTTCCGGGTCTAGCTGTCGAAGAGATCCTGCTGCGGCATTTCGCGGATTGGCGAACGGTTTGATTCCGCGCTCTGCCTGTTGCTCATTCAGGGTTAGGAAGTTCTTCTTTGAGAGGAAAACTTCACCACGGATTTCTATGACATCTGGTGCATCATCAGGGAGAGTGTGCGGAATATCCTTGAGCGTCAGCAGATTGGCCGTGACGTCTTCGCCCTCAATACCGTTGCCACGCGTCACGCCCCGGACGAATTTTCGGTTCTCATACGTCAGATTGATAGAGAGGCCGTCAATTTTGGGCTCGGCGACAAATTGAAGGGCTTGAATGCCGTCGTCATCCAGCCCCAGAAAGCGACCAGCGCGCGAAACAAATCCTTCAAATCCGTCAGCCCCAAAGACGTTATCCAGAGACAGCATCGGAACAAGATGACGGTGCTTTCCAAAAGCCGAATCGGGTAGAGCGCCGACGCGATCGCTCGCTCCTCCCTCACGGCGAAGCTCAGGGTTGGCGTCTTCCAGTTCCAGAAGCTCACGCCGGGCAGCGTCATATTCTGCGTCAGAAACCTCCGGGTCGTCCTTGCCGTGATAGGCCTCGTCCCATCGGGCGAGCAGGGTCTCAAGTTCGGCGTGACGATCGGCAGAATTCATGCGGTCTGTTCCAGAAGGCTATCTGCGGCGCCGCGTGCCGCATCAGTAATGACGTCACCCGCAAGCATCCGGGCAATTTCTTCGCGGCGGGCTTCACGGGAAAGAGGCTCTGCAAGTGTCTCGGTGCGCTCGTTGTGGATGCGCTTGGCAATGCGCAGGTGATGGTCACCTCGGGCGGCAACCTGCGGGCTGTGCGTTACGACGAGGACCTGCACGTCCTGTGCGACCTTGTGCAGCCGGTCGCCGATTGACGATGCGGTTGCGCCGCCAACGCCAGAGTCCACCTCGTCAAAGACCAGTGTTCCCACATCAGAGCGCTGGGCCAGCACAACCTTCAACGCCAGCATCAGACGCGATAGCTCACCGCCAGAGGCCACTTTGGCCAAAGGACCGGGTGCCTGACCGGGGTTTGCCGCGATAAGAAAAGAGGATTGCTCCATGCCGCGGCTGTTCCATTGTTCGGGTGCGAGCGGGAGCAGCGAGACAATGAAACGGGCACGTTCAAGTTTGACCGGCTTCAACTCACGGCTGACGGCCTGCTCAAGTTTTTGAGCAGAGTGTTCGCGCGCCTTGGACAGAGCTTTCGCGGCTTCTTCATAGGCCAGCCGCGCTTCTGTCAGAGCGATTTCAAGCCGTGACAGTTCGGCATTACCCGAATCGAGCGCAGCCAGACGGCTTTTCAGGGACGCGAGAAAGGACGGCAGTTCGGCGACCGAGACGTTATGTTTTCTGGCTTCGGCCCGCAGGGAGAAAAGACGCTCTTCTGTCTCTTCCAGCAGTCGCGGATCGCTCTCCGTATCGGCAGCAAGACGCGTTAGCAGCATTTCTGCTTCTGCTAACGCTTCCTCAGCTTTTTCCAGCGCATCTAAAGCTTCCTGGGCCTGCGCCTGATGAGTGGAGGTGCTGCCCTCAGTTTCTGCAGAAGACGGCAGCAGCCGGACCAATGCCCGGCTGGCAGACCGCAAAGCGGCGGAAGGGTTTGATGAGCGTCGGTCACGCGGCGTCAGTTCAGAAAGGGCTGCGGCAACAGCCTCTCCGCGACGTTCGTCCTGCTGAAGACTGACACGTAGCGCGGCAAGCGACTCTTCTTCGCCTTCCTGAGGAGCCAAAGTCGAGAGGTCATCAACAGTTGCACGCAGCCACTCCTCCTCGCGCGCAGCAGCATCCATTTCGGAACGTGCTTTTGCGAGCGCTGTGCGGGCATTGGCCCATTGATGAAACGTTGTGGCGGTTCGCGCCAACAGGTCCCTTTTGACGCCGAATGCATCCAGCAAATTCAGGTGGGTGCTCTGATCGGCGAGACCCATCTGCTCGTGCTGGCCCTGGATTTCCACGAGTTGAGACGCGATACGCCGCAGCAGGCTAATTCCGACAGGCTGATCCGAGACATAAGCGCGCGAGCGTCCATCAGGCGTGACGATGCGGCGCAGCACCAGAGGCTCCGAAGCTTCTTCCAGTGCGATTCCCTGTTCGCTCAAAAGAGTGAAAACAGGATGCCCGGACGGCACTTCAAAGATGGCAGCCACACTGGCTTGCGCTGCCCCGGAGCGGATCAGTCCAGCATTGGCGCGGTCGCCAAGGGCAAGGCCAAGGCTATCGAGCAGGATGGATTTACCAGCACCGGTCTCACCCGTCAGAACGGTGAGACCAGCGGCCAGAGTCAGATCGAGCTTTTCGATCAGAACGACGTCACGGATCGAGAGATGGGTCAGCATGACGGGAATGTTGTGTGTAGTGAGGCGTGTTTCAAACGCCTCACATCAGAATACGCTATGCCAGGCGCGGGAAAAGAATCCACGCGGCTTGCTGGACGTCTTGATCGGCTGCTTGAACTCGCTGGACAGCAGCTTGTTGTCCCGCAGATTTGCGTAGGCATAGCGGTACCACTGACTGTCTGGATAGTTGTAGCCCAGTACGGATGCCGTCTGTCTGGCCTGATCCTTGAGACCGAGAGCCAAATAGACTTCGACAAGACGCTCCAGCGCTTCAGCTACGTGATTCGTGGTCTGGAAATCCTGCACGACACGCTGATAGCGCGTCATTGCGGCTTCATAGTTGCGCTGCTGCTGATACCAGCGGCCAACCAGCATTTCCTTGCCGGCAAGGTGATCACGGCAAAGATCGATCTTCAGCTGGGCGTCACGTGCATAAGCTGTCTGTGGGAAGCGGGTAATAACCTCTTCCAGAGCATCAAGGGCTTCAACCGTTCCCTGCTGGTCACGCTGGACGTCAGCGATCTGCTCATAATAGCAAAGGGCGCGCAGATAGAAGGCATAGGCCGCATCAGGGCTGGTCGGGTGGAGCTGGAGATAACGCTCAAGCTGCTGAACCGAAAGCGCATACTCACCTTGCAGGTAGTAGGCATAGCCTTCCATCAGCTCGGCATTGCCGGTGAAACCGGAATACGGATAGTTCTGCTGAAGCAGCTCGAATTCGCCGCCCGCCAGTTCATATCGGCCGGAATGAAGAGCATCGATACCGTAGTTATACAGCGTCTCTGCGTCAGCAGCCTTTGGAATAACTGGCTTCTCATGCTTGTGAGAAAGCAATGAACAGCCTGACAGAAGCAGCAAACCGCTTACGGCCGCAGCCTTCAGAACAAGACCCCGTCCGTTCCAGGACACTTCGAAATGATGCTGAGTGCTGCTTGCCATACCTGCTCTTCCCGTGAAGCCCGTCTTATATCACGGGAATGCGGGGACGAAAGACCCGCCATTTAACCTTAGGCTGCGACGCGTGTGCGACGGTGGCCCCGTGCTGAAACGGTAGAGGTCGGAGTTTCAAAACGCCAGTTTTTCTGATCTGAAAAAACGCTGCGCAGAAGCTCGTTATTAATTTTGTGACCAGATTTATGGCCGATGAATCCCGCTTTCAGGCGGTAGCCGCAGCAATACAGATCACCGATAGCATCAAGAAGCTTATGTCGGGCAAATTCCCGCTCGATTTTCAGACCTGCTGGATTAAGAATGGTCTTACCATCCACTACGACAGCATTGTCGAGAGAGCCTCCACGGGCGAGGCCAATACTTTGAAGATATTCAATGTCCTTCCGGTTCACAAAAGTACGGCAGAAAGACACTTCTTCTAGAAAGCGAGCCGGATCAAGCTGCATGGCATAGCGCTGACACCCAATGGCTTCAGCATCAAAATTTAACGAAATTGCAAGAGAAAGACCGCGTTGAGCCGGGCGCAGCTCGGCAAAAGCACCGTTGTCGCCTTCAACCCGGACGTTTCGAAGAATTTCGATAATTTTTCGTGGCGTATCTAGCGTTTTCTTCCCTGCGCATCGTAGCAGAAAAGCAAACGCATCTGCCGAACCGTCCAGAACCGGTAATTCCGGACCACTAACCGAAATGAACGCGTTATCGATTTCCAAGGCGTTAAGGGCCGCCATCAGGTGCTCAATAGTTGCCACGCGCAGAGAAGGATCATTTTTGCAGGCAACAACAGTCGAAAGTTTGGTGTCGATAATCCGGTCATAGAGAGCGGGAAACGAAGGAGAGCCGGGGTAATCGCTCCGCTGAAAGCGAATACCTGTATCCGCTTCGGCTGGAGAAATTTCCAGATCGACATCAAGTCCACTGTGAAGGGCGATGCCGCGGCAAGATATAGGAGAATGAAGAGTTGTCTGCAGGTTCTTCAAATCGGGACGCTCAGAGAAAAGAGGCGTCTGCGTGCTGTCAGACGCGCTGGAAAGTAGCGGGCGGACCTTTCGATCTGCTGGAACCGACTTTCCATGATGCGCTGGCGTAACCTGCATGAATCCCCCGACGATTTAGACTGGCTTATAATAAAACCCAGTCATCGCCGGAGTGCCATTCAATGATTGTTGCCGGATATTACCTGACTGCTTTCCTGCGATGCGCAGGATTTTGCAGGAAAGCAGTTTGCCTATTCAGCGACGCAGATAGGTCGGGATATCAAGCGTAGAATCATCGCTCCCATCCGACGGCGCTTGGTTATGGCGCTGGTCGGAGGGGTTATGATGATCGGTCTGCTGATATGCGTCACGGCTGTTCTGCTCCGTGCGCGGGGCTTGCGGAGCTGCTTGCTGCGGGGCCGGACGGCTACGGAAGGCGCCCGTCATAAGGCCGAAAATGCTGCGTGGGGCTTCTGGAGCTGGTGCACGCGGCGGCTCGGAAAACAGGCCAGCGCGCGGGGAGCGCGGTGCTGCATCGTCCTGCGGGGCTGCGACGTGCGGCGGCTGAGGGGCCGCATGTGGCGGGGGGGCAACCGGGCTTTCCGCAGCCGGGGGCGGCGATGCAGGCTGCTGTGATGCATTGGGATCAAGATTGAAGTTTGGGCGTGGCGGCCCACCAGCATAGGTCGATCCCGGTTGGAACGTCTGAGGAGCCTGACGATTTTGAGCAGACGTATCGCGGGATGCCGCAGCAGAAGGGGCCTGCTGGGGAGCCGCCGCAGGCGTCGTCTCTGTATTGTTCGGATCATTTCTGGACTGGGTGTCGATGCCCGTCGCCACAACCGAAACGCGGATGCGCCCGTTCATGTTTTCATCGATCAGAGCACCAAAGATGATGTTGGCTTCTTCGGCAACTTCTTCACGAATACGGTCGGCAGCTGCGTTCACTTCGTAAAGTGTCAGATCTTCACCACCTGTGATGTTGATCAGCAGGCCACGGGCGCCAGCCATGGAGGCATCTTCAAGCAGTGGGTTGGAAATGGCGCGCTCGGCAGCGGCAACGGCGCGATCTTCACCGTCGTCTTCCGTGGTGGCTTCACCGGTGCCCATCATGGCCTTGCCCATCTCTTCCATCACGGCCTTCACGTCCGCAAAGTCGAGATTGATGAGACCCGGAGAGACCATCAGGTCCGTAATGCCGCGAACGCCCATGTTCAGGACGTTGTCAGCCATCTTGAAGGCTTCACGGAACGTCGTGTTCTGGTTCGCGGAATTGAACAGGTTCTGGTTCGGAATAACGATCAGGGTGTCGACGTGCTTCTGAAGCTCGGCGATACCGGATTCAGCAGCCAGCGTGCGGCGGCGACCTTCGAAGTTGAAGGGCTTCGACACCACACCAACTGTCAGAACGCCACGTTCACGGGCCATGCGCGCGATAACCGGAGCCGCACCCGTACCCGTACCACCGCCCATACCGGCTGTGATGAAGACCAGATTCGCCCCTTCGAGCTGACGCTCGATTTCCTGTGCAGCTTCTTCAGCAGCTTCGCGGCCGATTTCCGGCTTGGCGCCTGCGCCGAGACCGCGTGTCAGATGGGGGCCAAGCTGGACGCGGCGTTCAGCCTTGGAGTGGGCGAGCTGCTGCGCATCCGTGTTGGCAACAACGAACTCGACGCCCTTGAGCTCCGAATCGATCATGTTGTTGACAGCATTCGTGCCACCACCACCAACACCGACGACGGTAATGCGCGGGGCCAGTTCAACGTGAGAGTTCGGGGTCGGGGTAAGGTTCAAAGTCATGATCAGGTCCGGAACTGCGAGGAAGCAACGGAAAAAAGGGCGTTATTTTCTGTGTAGCTCATCCACGGTCGCGGATGAACCCCACGAGACGTTTCAGAAGGCTGCCAGATCGAGGTTCCGGGGTTGAAATGTCCCCAAAGTCCCGATCTGCGCCCGCTGCCCAGGCCAGAAGCCCCGCAGCGGTGGAAAAACCGGCCGAAGCTGCAGCAGTCTCCGGCAGGCCATGAACGTTCAGCGGTTTGCCCATGCGAACCGGCCGGGCAAGAATGCGTGTTGCGACAGGCACGATGCCTTCCATCAGGGAAGCTCCGCCTGTCAGAACGACACGCCCGTTGGCGAGACGCCCCAGACCTGCATTGTCCAGAGCATGGCGCACAAGTTCAAGTGTCTCTTCAACGCGAGGCTGAATAACGGAGATCACTTTCGAGCGCGGAATACGGGCCAAACGGTCCCGGCCTTCCCCAATGAGGGGCACGGACAGGATTTCGCGTTGATCGTCAGACCCGAGCTGTGCCGCACCATACATGGTTTTCAGGCGCTCTGCAGTTTCCAGAGATGTCGAAAGAACGCCCGCAATATCACGGGTAACATGAAGGCCACCAACAGGGATTTGTGCCGTATGGATCAGTCGGCCTTCACAGAAAACTGCGAGAGAGGTGGTTCCGCCTCCCATTTCCACGACGGTAACGCCTAAATCACGTTCTTCGTCAGCCAGCACGGCAACGCCAGAAGCAAAGGGGCTGGAAACCAGTCCGTCGAGTTTGAGCTCTGAATGCTGAAGAACGGTATCCAGTGTGCGGAGAGCACTGGAGTTCATGTCAACAACATGCAGTTTCGTCGCCAGCTGTTCACACTGATGGCCACGCGGATCAGCAATGCCCGGCATGGAGTCAACGACATACCCGATGGGAAGGGTATGGATGACGTCCCGGCCTTCTGACCATGCACGAGCCTGACCGTCCGTGATCAGGCGCTGAACATCTCCATCCGTCACTTCACGACCACCGATGGGCATGTGGGCATCGATTAGGCGGCTTCGGGGATGACCGCAGGACAGATTGACGACCAGTGAGTCCATTCGTCGCTCTGCGGCTTCCTCTGCCTGACCAACGGTGGCGCGAATAGCAGCCTCAGCTTCACGAATATCCACGATCGACCCAGATCGAATTCCGTGGGAGCGCCGCCAGCCATAACCCAGAACCTGAATGGAACCATCCGGCTCACCCTTGCCAATGAGGCAGGTCATTTTCGTCGTGCCGATATCCAGCGCACCGAAAACGCCATTGCGCCAGACACGAGGTTTGGATGTCTCTTCCGGAGGCAGCGGCAGGATTTCACGTGATGCGCGGTTCAGCGCAACTTCGCGTTCGCCACCCACAGGGATCAGGGACCGGCCCCGCAGACCACCCCGGCGGCGAAAGGCCGGAAGATCGGACGTTGGTGTAAGATCGGTCATGGCTGCTGTGTCGTCTGGCTGCTGTCAGAAGGAGGGGCGGGTGTGTCTGTTTTGGGTGTGTCAGGAGGAGGTGTGGGCGCAGGTGTCTGATGAATGACCATGCGATCTGGAAGGCGCATGTCAATCGAGACGACAGGCCGATCCAGCAGGTTCATGCTTGTCTGATATTGCGCGAGACGTGCAAACGCTGCGGCCTCTTCGCCTTCGGGGAGCATGACAGTTGTCCCGTCTTTCAGGGTCACATTCCAGCGCCTGTTTCCCACACGAATGAGGGCGGTCACACGGGATTTGACATCCGGCTGTTTGACTAAAGCGTCAATGACGACGGACGCGGCAGTATTGGCACCATCGCCAACGACAAGCGGTAGCTGAAGAAAAGCCTGAGCATTCTTGCCTGTCATGCCCTGATCGGGAACTTCTTCGCCGGCCTGATTAATGAGCGAAAAATGCCCATGCGTTTGCCAGACGGCGATGGGTGTACGTTCGGTCAGGTTGATGATGATCGTATCCGGCATCCGCCGCTCGACGGTCGCATGATCCACGAAGGGAAGTTCATCAATGCGCTGGCGTGCGGCTTCAACAGAAAAACCGAAAATTGGGTGGCCAGTGCTTGTTCCCAGGGCTTCGTAAATTGATGCCTCGCTGGTCATGCCGCGACCATTGATGACGACGTGCCGAATAGGCAGCGGCTCCATGGCAACAAGCTTGGCTCTCAGCGGAGCAAAACGCTCCTCCGACGCTGCGTCATACAGGAGGCGCGCTCCTACTCCTCCCAGTCCGACCACGACAAGGAATACGATTCCGGGGCGAATCAGTTTCCGTTGACGGCGCAGGAACAGTTTCGTCCGTGACGGCCGGTCTTCGTAAGGCGGCATCGGCGCCGGGCGGAAAGCCGGGTCACGTCGGAAATCGGGTTCCTGAGGGCGGGAGTCCCTGCGCATCAGCGGGTCAGTGCCTCCTGAACCAGCCAGTCACAAAGATCCGGGTACGAAATGCCGCAATATGCAGCCTGTTCCGGCAGCAGGGAGGTTGGGGTCATGCCGGGCTGCGTGTTAACCTCGAGAACGATCAGAGTGTCTGTCTCGTCGTCGTAGCGGAAATCCGTTCTGCTGGCGCCAGAACATCCCAAAATCTGATGAGCACGCAGAGCATAATCCAGTGCACGCTCGGTCACGCTTTCTGGCAGCTCTGCCGGGACGACGTGCCTGGAGCCACCAGCTTTGTACTTTGCTTCGAAATCGTAGAATGCAGCCGTTTCGGCAGGCAGGATGTCGGTTACGGCCAAGGCGCGATCACCCATGACGCCCGCAGTCAGCTCACGGCCAGGAACGAATGTTTCAACGAGAGCTTCTTTGCCGAAGCGCCAGTTCTTCGCTATTTCGGCACGACGGTTATCACCCTGGCGGATAATTTCAACGCCGACCGACGATCCTTCCGCAACGGGCTTCACAACATACGGCACGGGCAGTGGGTCTGCTTCCGCCAGTTCTTCAGGCGTGATGACACGGCCTTCCGCAATGGGAAGTCCCGCTGCGGCGAGCAGCATGCGGGTTGCTCCCTTGTCCATTGCGACAGCAGAGGCGCGGATGCCGGAGTGTGTGTACGGAAGTCCCATCCATTCCAGCACACCCTGAATGGCGCCATCTTCGCCTTTGGGACCATGCAATGCATTGAAGACGACGTCAGGGGTGGCCGCTTTTAGAGCCTGAATGGTGACGGCAATAT
Organism: Gluconobacter sp. P5B12; assembly: GCF_018812035.1. Taxonomy (NCBI): domain Bacteria; kingdom Pseudomonadati; phylum Pseudomonadota; class Alphaproteobacteria; order Acetobacterales; family Acetobacteraceae; genus Gluconobacter; species Gluconobacter sp. P5B12. The sequence continues at coordinate 64,705 of NZ_JACRVV010000003.1, forward strand.
CGGCACCGACATCGACTGGCGTTACCTCATGCCCTTTCTCACGCAGGGCAGAGATGGCTGCATTGCCACTGACAAGGCTGACAGGTCGCTCGCTGGACGTACCGCCATATAAAACTGCGACCTTCATACTGTCTTCTCTCCTACGTCACGACGACCAATGCGTCTGATCTCCCAGTGCAGGTCAATCCCGCTATGGTCCAGAACTTTCTTGCGAACAGTTTCCCCAAGCGTTTCAAGCTGTTCGCTACTGGCATCACCAATGTTCAGCAGGAAGTTGCAATGCTTCTCACTGACCTGAGCGCCACCCAGCGTCAGGCCACGGCAACCTGCTTCATCAATCAGCGCCCAGGCTTTGTGACCCTCCGGGTTACGAAACGTTGAGCCACCAGTGCGGGCACGAACAGGCTGGGACGCTTCGCGAGAGGCACGAATTTTTGCAAGGCGTTCCCGAACGGCGTCTGGCACGTCTGGTGTGCCCCGCAGTCTAGCCCGGATGACAATAGCGCCTTCCGGCAAGTCCGAATGACGGTACGCAAAGCCCAGGTCTTTACAGGTGAGGCGACGCAACTCGCCGTCTGACGTGAGAATATCCGCCCAATCGAGAACGGCATTGATGTCCGAACCATAAGCGCCAGCATTCATGCGCACAGCCCCGCCAACGGACCCAGGAATGCCGACGAGAAACTCCAGTCCAGCCAGTCCAGCCGCGGCACTGTGCTCGGCTACCGTGACATCCAGAGCCGCGGCACCCACTACCAGGCCATCAGTCTGGACTTCAATGTCCGAGAAACCACGGGCCAGCCGGACCACCACGCCTTCAATACCACCATCGCGGATGATGACATTTGAGCATGCGCCCAGAACTGTCAGGGGCATGTCGACGGGGCGGTTCCGCAGCAGATCAGCCAGATCATCGGCGTCTTCTGGCACGAACAGCCAGTCAGCCGGGCCGCCAGTGCGGAACCAGGCGCGGGCTCCCAGCGGTGCATTGGCGGTCAGACGTCCGCGAAGCCCCTGAACTGGAAAGTTGTCGCTCATACAGCGCTTTCCGGCGCCGGGCTTTTGGTGTTCAGAGCTTCCAGTTCTTGCGGAAGGGTCTGAGCCCACTGGGTGATTGTTCCGGCACCGAGGCAGACTACATAGTCGCCGGGCTTTGCGATCGCATTCACCATTTCAGGAAGAAGTTCAGGTGAGGGCAATGGCACGACAGACCGATGTCCACGATCCCGCAGGCCTTCGACCAGAGCATCACGATCTGCGCCTTCAATCGGGCTTTCACCAGCCGCATACACGTCAGCCACGATAACGGTATCAGCATCGTTCATGCAGGTGCAGAATTCGCCGAACAGGCCTTTCAGACGGGAATAGCGATGCGGCTGCACCACGGCAATGACGTTCTTCGCGCCTGCCTGACGTGCAGCTTTCAGGACAGCCGCAATCTCGACCGGATGATGACCATAATCGTCAATGATCGACACGCCATTGAATTCACCCGTCCGCGTGAAACGACGCTTTACGCCCTTGAAGGACGCCAGGCCCGAGGCGATGACGGAATCACTGATTTCCATTTCCAGCGCCACCGCGATGGCTGCCAGAGAGTTCAGAACGTTATGATGCCCCAGCATTGGCAGGCGGAACGGACCGGCGCGACGCGTCCGGTTGCGGGCGCGGTTCGTGACCACAACCTCGAATGTTGCGCCACGCTTGTCCATCACGACCTTCTCAGCGCGAACATCGGCTTGCGGGCTGAAGCCGTAAGTGATGATGCGGTGATCGGACAGGCGCGGGATCATCTGCTGAACCTGCGGATGATCCACGCACAGTACTGCAAAGCCGTAGAACGGAATGTTGGAGACGAACTGGTCATAGCCCGCCTGCATGGCTTCTTCCGTACCCCAGTGATCCAGATGCTCGGGGTCCATGTTCGTGATGACAGCAATGACCGCTGGAAGACGAAGGAATGATCCGTCGCTTTCGTCGGCCTCAACAACCATCCAGTCACCAGAGCCCATACGGGTGTTGGTGCCGTATGCCTCGATGATGCCGCCGTTGATGACGGTCGGGTCCAGCTTCGCATGCTCCAGGACACACGCCACGAGGCTTGTCGTCGTGGTCTTGCCGTGTGTGCCGCCGATCGCGACAGACCAGCGCAGACGCATCAGTTCTGCCAGCATTTCCGCACGACGAACGACCGGGATCAGCTTTGCCCGCGCCGCAATAACCTCAGGGTTGTCTTTCTTGACGGCTGTAGAGGTCACGACAACCTGGGCGTCACCCAGATTGGAGGCATCATGTCCGATGTGGATCTGGATGCCAGCGTGTCGCAGACGCTGAACATTCGAGCTTTCCGCAATATCTGAACCCTGAACCCGGTAGCCCAGCATGTGCAGGACTTCTGCAATGCCGGACATTCCGATACCGCCGATACCGACGAAATGAATGGTTCCGATGTTCAGGGGCAGGGCGCGCATGGGGCAGGTACTCTTGAGGTAATAGGGTAAAAAGAGATGATCAGGACCGAAGGCCGGCTTCGATCAGGTCTGCTACTTTTGCGGCAGCATGAGGGCGAGCAAACTGACGTGCAGCTTCAGCAGCAGCAGAAAGGCGCTCAGGGTGTGTAAGCAGGTCAGCCACGAGAGCCGTCAGGGCCGCAGATGTAAAATCCGGCTGACGAACCATCCAGGCCGCTCCCGCATCTTGTAAGGCTTTGCCGTTGGCGCCCTGTTCGTCAGAGGCGGCGATGGGCAGAGGTACAAGAATGGACGGAAGTCCGGCCATGGCCAGTTCTGCGACAGAAGATCCGCCTGCGCGACCGATAACCAGATGGGCTGATTTCAGTCGCTCGGGAACATCGTTGAAAAAAGGTTCAACCTCAACCGCAATATCGGCACCTTCATAGATGGCACGAACGCGATCGGTATCTTCCGCGCGAACCTGTTGTGTCACATGCAGACGCGTCCGGAAGCCAACCGGCAGAGCGGCCAAAGCCTGAGGCACGACATCTGAAAACACGCGGGCACCGAGTGAGCCACCCCAGACCAGGAGCCGAACCGTCTCTTTTGGTGCGGTATAGGGCTGCCCGAACAGGGCTTCGATCCCGGCCCGAACAGGCATGCCCGTCAGAGTGACGCGGGCGCCCTGCGGGAGGCGCGCAACGCTGTCATAAGACGTGGCGATGAGGGGAGAAAAGCGCGACAGAAAGGCGTTTGCCTGTCCGAGAACCGCGTTCCCTTCGTGAATAACCATTTCCGGACGCTGCGATTTTGGCAACATGCGAGAGGCCAGAAGCGGCGGAATGGATGGATATCCTCCAAACCCGACAACAGCGGCCGCATCGAGTGTTTTGAGGATCCGGCGTGCTTCCAGCATGCCTCGGAAAAGTGCGGTAATACCACGCACTTTCCCCCCAAGGCCTTTGCCCGCCACGCCTGCACCGTCCAGCACGTACTGAGGCCGATCCTTGAACATGCCGGTCTCACGCCGCCCATGTCTGGTGTCCGTCATAAGAACAAGGTCATGCCCACGTTCTGCCAGGACGGTTGCAACAGCTTCAGCCGGGAAAAAATGCCCTCCGGTTCCACCGGCAGCAACGACAATCGGACGTTTCATGGGGTGTTTCTCTCAAGAAGGGAACCGGGGGTGTAAGGGGTGGCGACACGCTGGGCAATCTTGCCCGGACCAACGTGATGGCGCGTCAGGGCAAGGACCATTCCCATGGTCAGAGCAATGGACATGGCCGAACTCCCACCATACGAGATGAATGGCAGCGTCATGCCCTTTGTTGGGATGAGGTGAAGTGTTGACCCCATGTTGACGAACGCCTGTAGTCCGAACCCTGTAACCAGGCCTGCCGCGGAGACAATCACAAAAGGATCTTCTTCCCGCATCAGTTTCAGCAGGGTGCGGAGAACGATAATGCCGAACACGGTGATAATGCCGAAGCAGAGCAACAGGCCGTACTCTTCGCCGGCAACGGCAAAAACAAAGTCGGCATGAGCATCAGGCAGCAGATCCTTGACGCGTCCTTCACCCGGCCCACGTCCGAGCAGACCCCCATTTCCGAAAGCACGAAGCGCCGTGTCGATCTGATAGTGATCGCCAACGTCCGGATGCAGGAACCGCTCAACACGGGAGCGCACGTGTGGGAACATGACGAACGCCATGCCGAATGCACCAATCATGCCTGCAACACAAAGCCCAACCCAATACAGACGCAGTCCGTCGACGAAGAGCTGCGTCATGAAAACCATGGTGATGACGGACAACATTCCAATGTCCGGCTGGGACTTGAGGAGCGCCAGAATGACGCCAAAGCATGCGAATGCGATCAGCATTCCGGGGAACGCTATGTTCCCCCGCAAAACGACCGTCCGGCGTGCGGAGAGCAGCCAGCCCGTCATGACGGCAAAGCAGGGCTTTAGAAATTCTGAAGGCTGCACGGACATCATGGGCAGGGCGATCCAGCGGCGCGCGCCTTTGATCTCCATCCCGTGCACCAGTGTCATGGCTGTGGCGGCGAGGGCAAGAATACCCCCGATAAAGGCTAGCTTTTTGACACCGGCTCGCGAAAGATAAGACACACCAAGCACGATCGCCCCAGCCAGTGCCAGGAAGATCACCTGCTTGAGGATGAACATGTTGCGGGATGCGCCAATTCTCGAAGCCACGGCAGGGCTGGCCGCGAGCATCAGCACATAACCCAGGCCGATCAGAATTCCGACACAGGCGAGCGTGACCCGGTCGGTATTGCGCCACCAGCGGGCGATTGCCGATGAATCGACACGGGAGGAGCCCGCCATGACCGTCAACCTTCCTGTTCTGCTTTGAGCATTTTGCCCGAATGGCCTGATTTCACAATATTATCGCAAATCTGGAGAAAGTGTGACCCACGATCCTCAAAACTGCGAAACTGATCAAAACTTGCACAGGCCGGAGACAGAAGAACGGTTCTGACACCACCCGTTAAGGCTGCGTCAAACGCTGCGGGCACTGCGCGATCCAGCGTGTCACACATCGTATAGGGAACGCCATTGGCTTGAAGTGTTGCAGCAAGAACAGCGGCGTCTCGACCAATGAGGAACGCGTGGGCAATGCGGTCAAACCATGGGACAAGCATTTCGATGCCGCCCGCTTTAGCCGTTCCCCCTGCAATCCACATCACACGGTCGTAGGACCCAAGCGCCTTGGACGCAGCTTCGGCATTAGTTGCTTTGCTATCGTTGATGAACGCCACACCATCCTGCTCGGCTACCTTTTGCAGCCGATGTTCCAGACCGGGAAATGAGGCCAATCCATCACGAATAGCCGTGTCGCTCAAACCAAGATGCTTTGCCATCGCCCAAGCCGCGGCGACGTTCTGACGGTTGTGCCGTCCGGGGAGTGCAGGGCCGTCGAAGGATGGAACCGCATCCGGCGCCAGCATCGTGACGGGAATTCTTCGTGACGCAATTTTCTCTGCGATCGTCATGCACCACGGATCGTCTTCGCCGATGGCCGCCAGATCTTCAGACGTCATGTTGTCGAAGACATGCGCTTTCGCTGCTGCATAGCCATCCATGTCTCCATGACGATCAAGATGGTCCGGTGTAATGTTCAGCAGGCAGGTAGCCGCAGCGTGGAACTGGTCCAGCCGTTCCAGCATGTATGACGACATCTCAATAACGTAAACGCCGGTATCAGCCAGAAGAGGAAGTGCCAGAGACGCAGTGCCCAGATTGCCGCCCGCGACACAGGGAACCCCGGCGGATTGCAGCAGATGCGCCAGCAGAGCTGTCGTTGTGGATTTTCCGTTGGTACCGGTTATGGCTGCAAAACGCGCTTTAGATCCGGCTTTGCGAACATTGCGATAAAGCAGTTCTGCATCTGACAGGATCTGCACATTCTGAGCGCGAGCCAGTTCGGCCACAGGATGGGGCTTAGGCAGAATGTGCGGAATACCAGGAGACAGGACGAGCGCTGTCATGCCGGACAGGTCTGTCAGTGGTGCAAGTGTCAGTCGCTCATGAGGGGGCAGAGACGGGGCATTATCATCCCATGCCTGAACCTCGGCACCCATGTTCAGCAACGCGTTGACTACGGCCGCACCGTTACGACCAAGGCCGCAAACCGCATAGCGCTCACCTGCGAGAAGATCTGTCGGAAAGCCTGTCATCTCAATTTCAGCGTGGCCAGACCACACAGCCCCAGAACGATGGAGACAATCCAGAATCGTACGACGATCTTCGGTTCCTGCCAGCCCTTCTTTTCAAAGTGATGGTGCAACGGTGCCATGAGGAACACACGCCGGCCTGTACGCTTAAACCAGAAGATCTGGATCACGACGGAGAGCGTTTCTGCGACGAACACGCCGCCAACAATGCACAGAACAAGCTCATGCTTGACGGCGACGGCAACGGCCCCAAGTGCGCCGCCGAGGGACAGGGAGCCTGTATCACCCATAAAAACGGCAGCCGGGGGTGCATTGAACCACAGAAAGCCAAGCCCCGCTCCAATCAGTGCGGCGCAGAACACAGCCAGTTCGCCGGTGCCCGGAACAGGGTGAAGCTGGAGGTAATCAGCAAAAACATGATTGCCCACGAGATAGGCAATCAGCGCAAAGACGAGCGCTGCAATTACGACAGGAACAATGGCCAGCCCATCCAGGCCATCGGTGAAGTTCACGGCATTGCCGAAGCCCGTAATCGTAATCATCGCAAAAAGTGGGAAGGCATAACCGAGCGGAAGGAGGATATCCTTCACGAAGGGGAATGCGACGGCATTACGGAGTTCCGGTGGCGTCAGGTGCTGGAGCCAGATGCCTGCGATGAGAGAGGCTGCAAACTCACATCCCAGCCGTACGCGCTTGGACACACCTTTCGTATTACGGCGGGAAAGCTTTAGATAGTCGTCTGCAAAGCCAACGGCACCGAATGCGGCAGTTGTGAGCATAACGGCCCAGACGAAACCGTTTGTCAGGTCTGCCCACAACAGCGTCGCGGAGAACAGCGCGATCAGGATTAGCATCCCGCCCATTGTTGGCGTGCCAGCCTTTTCCAGAATATGCCGTTCCGGACCAAGCGTGCGGATAGGTTGCCCTTCACGCTGGATCCGTTTGAGCTGCGCAATGAAGGGGTTGCCAAGCGCTAGCGAGATCACCAGCGCCGTCAGGCACGCACAACCCGAGCGGAACGTCAGATAATGGAAGAGGTTGAAGAACCCGCCATGCGATGAGGCATGAGAGGCGACGAGATTGAACAGCATCAGGCAGAGACCGGGTTGGAAGCGTTATCGAGGGCCGCAATGACATCGCGCATCCGGCTGCCCAAACTGCCTTTGACGAGCAGAAGGTCACCGGGGCGGAGAGCATCACACAGAAGGGGGGCGAGGGAAGACGCGTCCGGGGCGTAACCACCCCGCACGGTTTCGGGAAGAGCTTCGTAAAGCGCGTGCATGTGGGTGCCACAGCAGAAAGCCAGTGCATCTGCTGCAATTACGGCATCCGCGAGAGAACGATGTTCTGCCTCTGCGAATTCGCCAAGTTCACGGATGTCTCCCAGAGCGACCACGCGCCGTTTGGCGGGAAGAAGCGAGAGAGTCTCTAGCGCCGAACGAATGCTGGTCGTGGAGGCATTGTAGCTTTCATCAAGCAACTGCACGCCGTTCAGCACAGTACGTATCTGTCCGCGGCCTGCTCCTGGAACAAACCCGGTCAACGCTTTAGCCGCATTCGGCACATTTTCGCCAAGGGCTGCGACAGCTCCGAGAGCCAGCGCGGCGTTTCGCGCCAGATGTCGGCCGGGAGCTGTTAATCTGACGGACACGCTCGGCGCATTAGGGAATGTCAGGGTAAAAGTGCTGCCTTCCGCGGTGCAGAGCAGGTTTTCTAACCGGACTTGGGCGGCAGCAGAAAAGCCGCTTAACCAAAGCGATGCATGGTTAGGGAGTGCTGTCTGAAACAGGTCTTGCCCCACAGCATCGTCCGGAGCAATAGCCGTCCCGTGTGGTGGTAATGCGCTGAAGAGTTGGGATTTTTCACGCGCGATTTCTTCCACGCTTCCCATATGGCCCAGATGTGCTGTTCCGATGGTGGTAATGATTCCAACGTCCGGACGAACCTGCGCAGCCAAGGGGGCAATTTCCCCGACATGGTTCATGCCAATCTCACTTACGCAAAAACGTGCATCGCGGGGGAGGCGCGCTAATGTGAGAGGGACGCCCCAGTGATTATTGTATGAGGCGATGGCAGCATGTGTCGGCCCGAGCGCAGAAAGTGCGGTGCGGAGCATGTCTTTCGTCGTGGTCTTGCCGACGCTGCCAGTAATCGCAACGACTTTTCCATCAAAGCGTGCGCGTGCGAAGCGTCCCAGTGCTTCCAGGCCTGTCATCGTATCGGCAACGATCAGGAGGCGTGGGTCCGTCAAGCCTCTGGTGTCATGCACCATCACACACGCTGCCCCGGCGGCGAGGGCCTGCGCGATGTGTGCATGGCCATCACTGGCATCGCCCTTAAGTGCGATGAAAAGGTCGCCAGATTTTAATGTCCGGGTATCGATGGAAATTCCCGTGACGGCAACCTCAGCTTCAAGGCGGCCATTTGTCGCATCACGAAGCTCTTCGGATGTCCAGAGAACGCTCATGCTGCACCTGCGAGTTCACGGATAACGCTGCGGTCATCGAACGGAAGAACGGTTTGACCGACAATCTGTCCCTGCTCATGACCCTTGCCAGCAACAACCAGAATGTCCCCCGGCTGAAGCGCGTCCAGCCCAGCGGCGATCGCAGACCTCCGATCCCCGATTTCGTGTGCTTCCGGGCAGGCTGCATGAATGGCGGAACGGATACTCTGCGGATCTTCGGTGCGTGGATTATCGTCCGTCACAATCGCGAGGTCTGCCATGCGTGCCGCAACATCACCCATCAGTGGGCGCTTGCCACGATCGCGATCTCCGCCCGCACCAAACACGACGACCAGCCGTCCCTGAGTGTGTGGACGGAGGCTGGCGAGAACGCGTTCCAGTGCATCCGGCGTGTGGGCATAATCGACGTAGGCTGCGGCTCCATTGGAAAGCTCAACAGCACGTTCACATCGTCCGCGCACACCGACCAACTGCGGCAGGTAATCTACCACGCTTTGTGCTGTGCTTTCATCCTGCCAGCACATCGCGGCTGCCAGCATGGCATTATCGGCCTGGAACAGGCCTGGTAATGCCAAGGTTATTTCTGGAAGCTCTTCGCCGTAGAGGGAGAGCCGAACAATCTGACCGGTAGGCGTCGGAGTTGTTTCGAGAAGGCGCAGGGCTGTCCCTGTTTTGCCGACTGTGCGAAGTGTCATGGCGCGCTGGGCTGCCAATGCCTGCAACGCGTTGAGCGTCTCAGGATCCATATCCGCATTGACCGCAGCGATACCATTCGTTGGCAAAAGCTCTTCAAAAAGACGCAGTTTGGCAGTGCGATAGGCTGTAATCGTGCCGTGGTAATCCAGATGGTCACGCGTCAGATTTGAAAAGCCCGCTGCGTTAAGCGTAACGCCATCAAGGCGGTGCTGCTCCAGTCCGTGCGATGAGGCTTCGAGTGCAACATGATCCACACCGTACTGCGCCAAAGAGGCAAGTGTCTTGGCCAGTGAAACGGGATCAGGCGTTGTCAGTGATGGCGGAGGCGGGACGTCAACGTTGGCAATCAGCCCCAGTGTTCCAAGGCTGGCCGCCTTGAAGCCCTGAAGCGTCCAAATCTGGCGAAGAAATTCTGCCGTGCTGCTTTTGCCGTTTGTTCCGGTTACTGCTGCAATGCAGGTCGGCTGTGGACCTGCAAGCGTTACAGCCGTTAATGCGAGCAGGTGTTTGGCGTCAGGAGTTAGTAGAACGGGAACATCAGCTTGCGCCGGATGATCTGCAACAACGGCAACTGCACCATTTGCGACCGCTTGAGGAATGAAGGCTGCTCCGTCCTGTTTCGCGCCCCGGAGAGCAAAAAACAGTGTGCCCGGCCGGACCTGTCTGCTGTCTGCTGTTACCGCGCAGATTTCAGGGTCAACGGAAGGCGACAGAATGGAACCATTCTGCCGGAGGAGTTCAGAGAGACGCATGGGTAGGCTCAGTGCTGTGTCTTGGGAGTGTGCGCCTGATTGCGCGGATCCCCAGGGTCGTTACCAGGGCCAAGGGCACGATAGCCCGCTGGCACGGACGGATTCATGGGGATGGCGAGAGATGCATCAATGGCGTCCTTGTTGGCTGTATCCGGGAACTGGTTCAGGATAGGCCCAACACGGGAAATGATTTTCTTGACAGTTGGCGCTGCGTTCCATGCGGCGGTGGTCCAGCCATGTGTGGCCGCAGTGCCCTGTGGGCTATCGAGCATGACATACACCGCATAATGCGGGTTGTTCATCGGGAAAACACTGGTGAAGGCCGAAACGTTGACGTGTTTCAGGTATCCACCATGAGCACCGATCTTTTCAGCCGTGCCTGTTTTGCCACCCACGTAATAGCCCGGAACTTCAGCCGATTTGCCGCTTCCCAATGTTACGTCAAGACGCAGCAGTTTGCGCAGCAGAGCAGACGTCTTCTCTGACAGAACCCGCGTTCCGACAGGTGTCTGTGCGCCAATGTCATCGCCGCTATCTGCCTCGTCGGGCTTGTAAACAACGGGGCGCACCTTGGCATCAGGTGTCTGACTTTCGTCCTGCTGATCCCGGGCCACCAGTGTGGGCTTCAAAAGAATGCCGCCATTCACGGTGGCCGCCGTGCCGCGGACAATGGCCAGCGGAGGCTCAGCCACACCATGGCCGAAGCCGACAGTCATGACAGTGGAGAGGCCCCAGTTTTTCGATGCGGGTACTAGGGGACGTCCGGCTTCTGGAAGCTCAACCGGGACGCGGTTGAAGAAGCCCATGTTTCGCAGCCAGTCCTGCTGGCGCTGGGCGCCTACATCCAGGGCAATATGGGCTGCGGCCGGGTTGGACGAATATGCCAGCACGCCCGGTAGAGACAGCCATGGTGCAAAATGATCAGTCTTCATATCGCGGATGGTGAAGCGGCCAACACGAATGGGAATGGTCGAAAACCGATCCCAGATATGAACCACACCAAGCTGGAGACCCATTGCGGCTGTCTGGAGCTTGAATGTCGAGCCAGGCTCGTACATGCCTGTCACAGCACGGTTGAAGCGCGCGTCGTTCGGTGCGTGGTTGAAATCATTGGCGTCATAGTCAGGGAGGCTGACCATGGCGAGAATTTCGCCCGTCCGAACATCCATGACAATGGCCGAAGCGCCGATTGCCGAGAATTCATCCTTGGCAGCCTGCAACTCATCATGTGCCACGGCCTGAACGCGAACATCCAGAGAGAGGCGCAGCGGTGTGCGGTCCGAATTCAGGCGCTGATCAAAAAAGCGCTCCACGCCTGCGATGCCATGATCATCAATATCCACGCTGCCCATGATCTGGGCTGCAGTCCGGCCAAGAGGATAATGACGGCGCTCACCGGCCTCAAAATAGATGCCGGGAATACCAAGGTTATTGATTGCAATTTCCTGCACGGGGGAAATATCACGGGCAATGTAAACGAACTGCTTCTTTAACGAGAGGCGACGAACGGTTTCGGCTTCATCCAGTTTGGGCAGTACAGTTTTAAGCTTCTTCGTCGCATCCTCCGGATCAATCAACTCCATCGGATTTGCGTAAACCTGCGCGACGGGGAGAGACAGCGCCAGAGCCTGTCCATTGCGATCGGTGATGGTCGCGCGTTTGACTGTAGGCAGGACAAAATCTCCTGCCATTTCACCGCGTGGATCGCTTTTCGGAATTTCTGGAACCTGAGGTGCGATCTGGCGCTTCTCGGGCTCCATAGGCATCAGCACCGTTGCGAACGTGGCTTTGAGGGCAACTGCGCCATAAATGGCCAGAAAACCCATGCCGACGCCCAGAAGGCGACTATGCATCTGATCCAGATTAAGACGGCGGGAAGGCGTTCGCACTGCCGTCTGTGTGTCGCGCCGCTCTGCCCGTTTGCCCGGGCGCGCTGCGCGACGCGAACCTGATGGGGGTGGCACGTCCTGGGGCATCGTGCGGCGTTGCGTCCTGTCTAAGGTGCTCGCCCGAAGCTATCCGGAAAATACTGAACGAGCAGTTAATAAAGAAGAGAGGGTCTCAGTTAGCCAACGGAACTGGCGGGGGCAATGCGTCTTCGTCATTTCCCAGCGCAGAGCTGGCATGATGGTGCGGGCGCGGGCGTTCTTCAGCAACGCGGGTCAAGGACGCCTCACGAACCTGATGAACGGGTTGTGTGTGCCACGCAGCAGCGACCAGTGGTGTCGGGCGTGCGCCATGATAGCTCACAAGACGAACGGTCGGCGTCACGTCCGAACGGGTTGTCGCACTGACATGCGGCGTCACAGGACGAGCAGAGGCCAGATCCATGTCTGGGGAATGGACAATCCGGTCAGCATGCGGGTGAGCAACATGCGTCGTAACGGCACGGGCTGTCATGACATGAGGTGTGGGAACTGCAGGCGTGGCTGCAGCAATAACCGGAGTATGCTGAACGGGCGCAACTGGGTGAACAACCGGAGGAGCCGGCAGCGGAAGATGTGCCTCGGTCGCCGCACGGTTGACGACTTCATGCAGGCTTTCGCGCGGATCTGTTGGAACCGGGCGCGAGCCCGGGTTTGGAAGGCGTGCCTCAAGACTGGCCATGCGGATGAACTGATCCGGGGCCATAGGGTGAAGGTCGGGAAGAAAGCGCGCTGCCAGAGTGTTCAGGCGATCCGGCTGGTTCAACAGGGCCCATTCCGTGCGCATCATGGCTGTCTGCGCGCGGACTTTCTGCGTTTCCTGGACCACCTTGGTGATCTTCTGGTCGAGGACCGTCGTCTCATGCTTCTTGGTGTAGAGAAACAGGCCAGACCCTGCGGCGAGAACAGCGCAGGCGATGGTGAAGGGCCGGATCATGCTCGGTTTCCTGAGGCGGGCGGTTGTGGGGCGGAATTACGAACCAGAGCGCGCAACCGGGCGCTGCGTGCTCTGGGGTTATCCCGCGCTTCCTCTTCCGTGGCAGGCAGGGGGCGGGAATACAGGAGAGAAAAAGCCGAAGGCTCTTTCCGGACAGGCGCCGGGTCATAGCGGGACGGATTGGCAGTGCGACCTGCCAGTTCCGCCATGGCGCGCTTGGCCAGACGATCTTCAAGGGAATGGAAGGTCACAACAACGAACACGCCGCCTGGAGCCAGAAGGCGAGGGGCTGCCTCCAGCGCGCGTTCCAGTTCGCCCAACTCGTCGTTCACAGCAATCCGGAGGCCCTGAAAGCTGCGTGTAGCGGGATCGATCTTGGAGCGGTCTTTGGGGACGCAGGAGCGAACGATGTGAGCGAGGCGACCCGTGGTCGTAATGGGTTCTTCCGCGCGGGCTGCCACAATGGCGCGTGCGATGCGACGGGACAGCTTCTCTTCGCCATAACGATAGAGAACATCCGCCAGATCACCTTCCTTCATGGAATTTACCAGATCGGCAGCAGAGGGGCCTTCGTCCCCCATGCGCATATCCAGCGGACCATCATTACGGAAAGAAAAGCCGCGTTCAGCCTGATCAATCTGGAAGGAAGAAACACCGAGATCCAGAACGATGCCGTCAAACGGTCCGTCCTGGCCCACAAGCGCTTCCATGTCCCCGAATGTTCCCTGATGCATGAACAGTCGACCATTGGCCTGCTCGGCCATGGCTTCACCACGGGCAATCGCAGTCGGGTCACGGTCAATGCCGTGCAGGGTGCAATCTGCGCTGTTGAGTATGGCACGTGCGTAACCGCCGCCCCCAAATGTTCCATCCAGATACCGGCCGCCCTCACGCGGGGAAAGTGCTGCGAGCACCTCCTTCAGCATGACGGGAACATGTCCTTGATGGACGAGCGTGATTGCGTTCATGCCGCATCTCCGGTGGCCGGTTTGCGGCTGCTGGTAAGTTCTTTTGCCCGTGCGCGGGCCTGGTGACGACGTTCTGCTGCTGCTGCCGGATTCCAGATCTGGAAAACGCGACCCAGTCCCATGAAGGACACTTCGTCGCTTAGCGATGCATGGGCGCGCAGAACATCGGGAAGAATGATCCGGCCTTCCTTGTCGCTGTCGAGCGGATACGCATCTGCGTAAAGGCTTGCAGCTAGATCTTCGTGGTCTTCAGAGAACGGATCGTATTCGTCCAGAGGCTGCGCCAGAGAGGCGAAAGCGGCGGACGTCCAGGCTTCGATGCACGGATGAAGATGTGAGGGCCGAAGAATGACCAGCGCTTCGCCGGGCTGAGCCTGCGTTCTGAGAGCGGATCGGAAGGGGGCCGGAATGGAAACACGTCCCTTGGCGTCAAAGCGGTTCTGATGTGTGCCGAGGAACATGCTCATTGATGATGTGCCTCCCTTCACTTCAGGACTTGCGCAAGGTGATCAGGTATTTCTCTGTTCTTTCTTGGGATACCATGGGATTTCATGGGACGTCAAACATATATCTGCGAAAAACCGCAGAAAACTGCGGCTATTTTCATGGTGGAAATTGTGACGCGATTTTTTGCTGTTTGTTAGGAATTATCAGGGATAATCGCACGGCGAGATCTATACCTGCCGTTATTTGTTCCCTTTATGTTCTCATGGCGTAGCTTTTGAGAATTACTGGAGAACGTTTTTTATCAGAGGTGCCAGACGGCCTGTAAGCCGGGTTCTGTCCGCCAAAGGCGGGACGATCATTCCTCTGGGACATGCATCGCTGCATGCCTCACGCAACCAACCCGAACGACGGAGTGAGACGCTCCCGGCTGCCTTGCGACAGCCTGCCGTTCCTATTCGGTTTTGCTCCCGGTAGGGTTTACCGTGACCGACGCCGTTGCCGGCATCGCGGTGTGCTTTTACCACACCGTTTCGCCCTTACCCGCGACGTATTCCAAGAAGGAACAGTCCGGCGGGCGGTCTGTTTTCTGTGGCACTATCCCTAGGGTCGCCCCCGCCGGCTGTTAGCCGGTACCGTTGTCCCATGGAGCCCGGACTTTCCTCCATGACGGGGATCCTCATCCCAATCACAGCGACCGTCCAGCCGTCTGGCGGTGCGGACCTTGCGCCGGGAGCGTTTGCGGGTCAAGGGCAGACTTTGTTCTTGTTTCGCGGCATGATGCTGGAATGAAACCAGTATTTGCCCTGAGGGTGTTCCTCGCGTGGCTCGCATGGCAGGCTCGTCGCCGAGGTATTGTACGTCCGGCAGTGCCTGTTGAGGTGGTTCCAGAGATCCCCGGTCCGGCCCCGTCGCCGGAGGTGCTGAAGCAGATACGGAAGATCACCGGGCGCCCCAGCTTTCCGCAATGCCTGTCATCGCTGCGGATCTGCAAATGGGTAGACATCAGGGTTCCCGGCGGGGAAGGCCCGCGACCTGCACGCCTGTATCGGCCAAGAGGGGCCGTATCGGGCGTGGTGCTGTTCCTGCACGGTGGCGGATTCGTACATTGCGATACGACGTCACATCATGGGATTTGTTGCCGCATCGCTGCGTCTTCAGGCGCAATGGTCTTGTCTCTCGATTACCGCCTGGCACCGGAACATCGCTTTCCCGCGGGCCTAAGAGACGCGCAGGCAGCCCTTCAATGGCTCAAACTGGCAGCGCCGGATCTGCCGATTGCTGTGGCAGGGGATAGTGCTGGTGGAAATCTGTCAGCTGTTTTGGCGCAATGGAGTCGCTCACAGCCTGATCTGCAACTGGCTGCCCAGCTTCTTTATTATCCCGCGCTGAGTGGCCCGGTCATTCCTTTATCCCGGCATGATTACGCGGAGGGCTACATGCTGACGACAGACCTTCTGTATTGGTACTGTTCTCAGACGCTTTCATCGTCCGATCAGCTTTTCGATCCGGAATTTTCGCCTGTTTTTGCGGATCATCTGACTGACCTTCCTCCCGCCATGATCGTGACGGCCGGGTTTGACCCTTTGCGTGGAGAAGGTGAACTCTACACGCGATTGCTTAGGGAGGCTGGAGGAACCGTTAAATACCGGGTGTTTCCACGCATGATTCATGGCTTTCTGAACGGGTATGCCCTGTTCAGGGATGGGCGGACGGCATTGCGGGAAGGGGGCGTATTTTTACGCGAGGCTTTCAGGAAGGTCGGATCACGACCTTCCTGAGCGGAAGCTTTAAAGCCGCAGTTCGTGGAACGTACCAGGCGTTCCTGCATCGGTTTGAATCGTGCGCTCACTGCGATCAACCTTCAGGCTGAACAGTTTGTCAGCTGACGGTTTGTCTCCGGGGCAGCCATTACCGTGGCGTCCCAGAACATCAATGTCCGGATTATTTTCGGCAGCATTGCCATTCACAACGAACACGAGACAACGCTTGGGCATGTCCGTCAGTCCGTCGTTGGTCACGACAAGCCGCAGATGTTCCACAAGGGCTGTATTATCGAACCAGCTCAGCTTG
This sequence comes from Gluconobacter sp. P5B12, assembly GCF_018812035.1. Taxonomy (NCBI): domain Bacteria; kingdom Pseudomonadati; phylum Pseudomonadota; class Alphaproteobacteria; order Acetobacterales; family Acetobacteraceae; genus Gluconobacter; species Gluconobacter sp. P5B12. Next base: position 81,115 of record NZ_JACRVV010000003.1, read on the forward strand.
TTGAACGTAAACTTGTCGTAGGAAAAATCCAGAAGTCCGGAACGAACGACCACGAACATCAGCAGAAACGCCGGCACCACAATCAGGAGCCGGCGCATCAGGTGCTGTTTGAGTGTACGGGGCGGACGCCGTGTGCCCCGTGTAAAACGGGGCTTCGCGTTCGCGGGGTCAGTCAAAAGCAATTACTCCATGTCTTCGTGCCACTTGTCGCCCTTGTCGGCGAGCAGCGCTGCAGATTTCTCCGGACCATAAGACCCGGCACTGTAAGTCTGCATCGGCACCTTGTTCTCGCTCCAGGCCTTGAGCACAGGCTCGGCCCAGCGCCATGCCGCTTCAACTTCGTCACGGCGAATGAACAGAACCGGATTCCCACGCACCGCGTCAAGCAGAAGGCGCTCATACGAGTCCGGAAAGGGCAGGCCACCTTCCATGCGGATTGTCGTGTCGAGATCTGCCGTACGCAGGGTATAGGCGTCCAGAGCGGGGTTCTTGACGTTAAGCTGGAGCTCAACACCCTCGTTCGGCTGAATGCGAATGACCAGTCGGTTTTCTGCTGGTGCGGCACCAAACAGAGCAGTGGGCGCAGAGCGGAAACGAATAACAATCTCGCTGACCTTGCGTGCAGAGCGCTTCGCCGTCCGGATGTAGAACGGAACACCCTTCCAGCGTGGAGTATCGACCCAGGCGCGCACTGCGGCGTATGTTTCCGTGTTGCTCGGCTGTCCCAGCTCTTCCAGGTAGCCCGGAACGCTCTGGCCACCGACAACGCCGGCCGTGTACTGCGCACGTACGGTCTCAGAAGCGACAGTTTCATCCGTAATCGGGCGGAGTGCGTTCAGCACGGCCAGCTTGGCATTACGGACGGTATCGGCTTCCAGGGAATCAGGCGCTTCCATCGCGACCAGACACAGCACCTGCAGGAGATGATTCTGGATCATGTCCCGCATGGCACCTGAGGTGTCGTAGTAGGAGGCACGCCCTTCAACCCCGACGGTTTCAGCAGCCGTGATCTGAACACTCTCGATCTGCTCGGCAGACCAGACGGCGTTCATGATCGGATTGGCAAAACGAAGAGCCAGAACGTTCTGGACAGTCTCTTTCCCGAGATAATGGTCAATACGATAGACCTGATTTTCCGGGAAATACTGGCCCACGCCGTCATTGATGGCAGTCGCGGTCGCCATGTCCGTGCCAATCGGCTTCTCCAGCACGACGCGCGAACGAGGCGTTACGAGGCTATGGCCGTGCAGGTTCTCGCAAATTCTTCCGTACAGTTGCGGGGCTGTCGCGAAGTAATAAACGCGGATCCGGTCAGACGGGGCTTCGGAGAGAATGGAGGACAGGGCGCTCCAGTCACTGTCGGCCTTCGTGCCATCAAGTGTGACGTAATGTAAAAGTCCCAGAAAACGGTCTACGAGGACCGGAGACCGGACATCATCGGGGATGAAGCGTTCCAGCGCCTCTTTGGCGCGGGCAACATAGCCGTCCCGGTCGATATCCGTACGGGCCGTACCAATGATGCGGGCATCGTCTGGTATCTGTCCCATGCGGAGACGGTTATAAAGCGCAGGCAGAAGCTTGCGCATTGTGAGATCGCCGGTGGCGCCAAAGATAACATAGTCGAATGGTTCGACTTGCTGGACGTGTTCCATGGGTGCTCTCTGACCTCTCGAACCCGGATTGTCGGGGGAAAAGGGTTTAGGGTTCAGGCCTTTGCAGGCAGGGTCTAGTTCCGCTCTGAGGGGCTTTATGTCAAGGGAACGGGCATGCACGACATCGGGAGGAGGCATCACGGAAACGCGTGCGTTCCCTAAATGTGCACATAATTCCGTTGACCTCCCAAGCCTTGGCGCGATAAGCCGCGCGGCTGGTGTCGCATCTCTGCGATGCCCCGGACTTATGCCTGAAAAAGGAAAATGAACATGGACGCAGAAAGCAAAATCGAAGGCGCCGCAACGGGTGGCATTGCTGCTGACCGCCTGCGCTCCATCATTGAGCGGGTCGAGCGTCTGGAGGAAGAACGCAAGGCTCTGGCGGGTGACATCAAGGATATTTTCTCTGAAGCCAAGTCTGCGGGTTTTGACGTGAAGGTGATCAAGCAGATCATCAAGCTGCGTAAGCAGGAGCCTGCGGAAGTGGAAGAGCAGGAAACACTTCTTGATATCTATCGCCGCGCTCTTGGTATGTAATCCGGCGTCTCCGGATCGAACCCGCATTGTCTGGCTCTTTTAATATCCGGACCGGAGCATGATGCCCGATATTTCATGGTTGCCCGCATGGGCATTGATGTCTCTGCTGATCATTGCCGGGCTGTTCGCCCTGGCACTGGTCTGCATGCCGTTTGCCGTTTTCGGTGTTAAGCCACGGTTGCAGGAACTTGAGTTCCAGATTGCAGAACTGCGTGCAGAGCTTCAATCACTGTCTCTGCGTCTGACGGCCCCGCCATCAGACCGGATGGTTGCCGCCGGGCGGCCGTCTGCCGAAGAAAGCCGGACTGACAGTGTTCGTGCGCCAGTTCAGAAAACGCCCTCAGTTGAGCGCGTACCGTCTGAACCAGCGGATTATTTTGAGCCTGCTGCTGTCGTGCGTGCTGAAGGGCCGTCCTATGAAGACGGTCCGTTGGTGGCTGATCCTGACGCTCTGCGAAGAGTAGCCAAGAAGCCTGAGGTCGCTAAAAAAAGCTGGTCTCGCGCGCCTTGGGAGGGTGAGCAGGCGCGAATTCGTGCTGCTCGGGAACGGGAAGAGCTTGCTCCTCGCTCCGTAGCCAGCCGAAGTGATGATGACGAGGCCTTTAGGACCCGCGCGGAGCCAAAGCTCCGGTGGCTGCCAAGAGACTAAGAACGGTTTGTGCTGGAAGGGCTTTAGTGCTGATCCAGCACAAGATCATCGCGATGAATCAGAACATCGCGACCACGGTAGCCTAAAAGCTGCTCCATTTCTTCCGAGTGATGGCCGATAAGCTTTACGCACTCTTCGGAGGTGTAGGACGCCAGCCCACGACCCAACACATTTCCCCGCGCATCTTTGATCAAAACAAGATCGCCGCGCTCGAAATGTCCGTCAATTGCGGTAACGCCAGCGGGAAGGAGTGATGCGCCCACGATCAGGGCATTCTGCGCTCCCGCATCAATCACAAGAGAACCCTTGGGGTGCAGGCTGCTTCCGATCCAACGTTTGCGGGCAGATCCCGTATCCGTCTGGGGAAGGAACCAAGTGCACAGACCACCATCCAGAAGCTTCTGAATGGGATTCTGCGCCTGTCCTGCCGCAATGACCATGGCTGCGCCAGCGCGATTGGCAATTCGCGCCGCCATAAGCTTCGTACGCATCCCGCCAGACGAGTAGCCAGGTGGAGGCTCGCCCCCCATGGCCATGATGTCGTCCGTCACTTGCTCAATGACCGGAATATGGCGCGCGGCTGGATTCGTGCGGGGGTCTGCCGTGTAGAGGCCGTCAATGTCGGAGAGGAGAACGAGACAATCTGCTTCAATCATCTGCGCAACACGGGCGCCTAAACGATCGTTGTCACCAAAACGAATTTCCGAGGTAGCGATGGCATCATTTTCATTGATGACGGGAATGCAGCCAAGGTCCAGCAAGGTCTGGAGTGTAGCGCGAGCATTCAGATGCCGCTCGCGGCTTTCCGTGTCATCAGGCGTAAGGAGAAGTTGGCCTGCGACAAGACCGTGCTTGGCAAGAGCCTCACTCCAGCCCTGAGCGAGACCAATCTGTCCAACTGTAGCAAGTGCCTGCTTTTCGTCGAGGCGCAGGCGGCGGTTCATCAGGCCCAGTTGATGTCTTGCAAGGGAAATTGCCCCTGAAGATACGACAACCACTTCAGTGCCAGCCTTTCTGAGACTGGCGATGTCCTCACAGACACTTCGCAGCCAGTCGGCCCGCAGCGCTGCCTGTGCGCCATCAACAAGAAGGGCGCTTCCAACCTTGATAACAATCCGGCGCGCCTGCGCCAGTTGAGGGGCAGGGGCCTTGGCGGTCATGCCAGCTTGCTTTCCTTTGCTGCATTGACGCGATCCTGAAGGAGCCGGAGCAGCTCGGGAAGACCTTCACCTGTCACCCCAGAGAGTGTCAGTACTTCTGCGCCAGATGCTTTTGCGAGAGCCCGCTTTTTTGCCGATTTCTGCTCAGCTGTCAGGGAATCGCACTTGTTCAGCACGATGATCTCAGGCTTGGCGGCCAGCACCGGATCATAGGCTTCAAGCTCATTCCGGATCAGGCGCCAGTGCTTCACGATCTGAGACTCTGTTCCATCAATCAGATGAAGCAGCGTTGCGCAGCGCTCGACATGGCCCAGGAAGCGGTCGCCGAGGCCTGCGCCTTCGCTTGCGCCTTCGATTAGTCCCGGAATATCCGCAATTACGAACTCTTCAGTCGTATTCAAGCGTACGACGCCAAGCTGCGGATGCAGAGTGGTAAACGGGTAGTCTGCAATCTTCGGGCGCGCTCGGGATGCCACGGAAAGAAGCGTAGATTTGCCTGCATTCGGGAGGCCAACCAGGCCCACATCCGCAATGAGTTTCAGGCGAAGCCAGACCCAGCGCTCTTCACCCGGCCAACCCTTGTCGGCACGGCGTGGCGCACGATTGGTGCTGGTCTTGTAATGGGCATTGCCTCTGCCACCATCACCGCCGCGGCACAGAAGGATCTCTTTGCCGTCTTCGTCCAGATCTGCAAGGAGTGTCTCGCGGTCTTCATCGAAGATCTGCGTGCCGACGGGCACATTGATGATAACGTTTTCCGCAGCTGCACCGGTTCTATCGGACCCTGCGCCGTTGCCGCCTTTACGGGCCTTGAAGTGCTGTGTGTATCGGAAGTCGATCAGCGTATTGAGGGCAGGGACGGCGCGGAAAAGAACATCGCCACCACGCCCGCCGTTACCACCGTCAGGGCCACCGAATTCGACGTACTTTTCCCGACGGAAGGCGATCACGCCGTCACCGCCATCGCCGGAACGTACATAGATCTTGGCCTGGTCGAGAAATTTCATCGTATTATCCGCAACATATGAAAAAGGCCGGCCCTTGGGAGGACCGGCCCTTCCGCTCGCGCTTGGGGCGCGGTGACTTACTCGGCGGCTTCCGGCAGCGCCACGGAAACGTGGACGCGGCCTTCGGCGCGACGCTGGAACTTCACGTGTCCGTCCACAAGGGCGAACAGTGTGTGATCGCGACCAATGCCAACATTGCTGCCAGCCTTCATCTTGGTTCCACGCTGACGGACAATGATGTTGCCTGCCAGAACGCTTTCGCCGCCGAACTTCTTGACGCCGAGACGGCGACCGGCGCTATCGCGCCCGTTACGACTGGAACCGCCTGCCTTTTTTTGTGCCATGGCTGTGTATCCTTCCTAGTGCGGCTTCAGGCCGCGTTGATCGCGTCGATGCGCAGCACGGTAACGTGCTGGCGGTGGCCATTCTTACGACGGCTGTTCTGACGGCGACGCTTCTTGAAGATGATGACCTTGGCCAGACGATCCTGTGCGACCACGGTGGCCGTCACGGTTGCGCCAGCAACCAGCGGCGCGCCAACGGTCACGCTGCCTTCGCTGCCGACCATCAGGACGTCGGAGAAGGTCACGGTGCTACCGGCTTCAGCCTCAAGCTTTTCAACCTTCAGGATGCTCTCAGGAGCAACACGGTACTGTTTTCCGCCTGTGCGGATGACTGCAAACATTCTGGAAACTCTCGCTGTTCCGATCTCTTGGCCGCTTTTGCCGGGGTATTCCCGGTCTGGCGCAGCCCAGTCGCTTCTTATCGTTGGTTCCTGACCGACCACATGGGACGGCTAGAACAGGCGGGTCGATACAAGGAGACAGCCATCCAGTCAATCAAAAACAGCAAATTGCGACCGGGCCATGCTATCTTTAATTAGGGAAAGAGTGGTGGCTCCCTCTTGCATTATGCTGAAAAGCCAGTCATAAGCCGCGCCATCGATCAGGTCTGCTTCTGTGGACCGTACGGAGAGGTGCCAGAGTGGTCGATTGGGGCGGTCTCGAAAACCGTTGTGCCTTCGCGGGTACCGTGGGTTCGAATCCCACCCTCTCCGCCATAATTCCTAAGATCTGTATATCTGGCCTCAACCCTTGTGAGGAATATTCTCCATCGTGGGGTGCGGTTTGTATCGCGGTATTTGGATTACATCAGAGCGCACTATAATCGTTTTGTAATATTCAAAATTCCCAAGGAATGCGAAAAGAGCATTCCTCTCATCGCCTAATGTGATTCTTGCACCTTCAGGTGACTACGCTCGCCTCTAAATGGGCGGCTGGCATCTAGGAAATCGGCGTTCGTTTGCATCGTGTAGGCAATAACAACGAGGTAGGTGATCGCCCGCGTCATTTCCAGTCGCGTGACCAGATCTGTCTCATGCTCATCCAGAGCGCGAAGGCGCCTTACAGCCGCATTGGCAACGCGGGCCGCTTTATCATGGCGACGTGTGGATTGTTCGACGTAATGGAGCACCAATTGAATGGGGCGTCGTGCGCTGTCGGGAAGGTATTCGCGGTCCAGCAGTGTTCGCAGGCGAATAATGTTCAGGCCCAGCGTAAGTGTGGCGAGCGTCCCCAGAATACAGGCTTCGATGAGCGGAGCGGGGGTAGGGCCAGCATGGCGGATCAGGCGTGCGAAACGGTCCGTATTGCGGCCGATCCAGATACTGATTTGAGGTGTCTGTGCGGGATCCGCCAGCCCGCGCAGTTCAGCCAGCATAATTCTGCGGAGACGCAGCCGTTCATCAGAACTGTTGAATGGCAATACGGTCCTGAAAACCAGGACACTGATGCCCACCGCCATAACAACGGCCATATTGCCGTTATAAAACGCCACCTCGTTCATCACGTGGTGGTTCTCCAGTCCCAACATTGCAGGGAGGAGAAGACCATAAGCAGCAGCGCCGCCAGCAGTGGACGGATTGCCTTTTGCCAAGCCACCAAGGAACATGGCCGGACCTAGGAAGAGCGCCAAAGTCTCGAAGGTCGTGACCTTGGGCATAAGGACAAAGACAAGTATCCACGCCACGACGTAAGCGACCAGAGCGCCTTTCAAAAACTCGGTAGTACCAAGAACCGGGTTTTCTTTAGTGGCGAACAGGCCGCAGACCAGCGTTGTGATGGCGATGAAACCAAGTCCGCTTGGCCATGCTGTGACTTCATAAATCAGGGCCGTAACAAGAACGGCACAAGCCCCGCGAAGGCCGTTATGAATTGCTTCGCGTGTGTCGCGGTGAGTCTGGCGCTGGAAATGAAAATGATCGCCTGGAATAGAGTGGGTGCTGGCCTCGTATTCCTTGATGGCAAGTTCCAGGTCCCCGAGCAATTCTCCAAGTGACATGAAGAGAACGCGTTCATCGAGGTGTGTCTCGGTATCCTGTTCATTCAGGCGTAGATCGAACGGGTCTGTTCCAGGAATGGGTTCATTGCTGTTCTCAAGATCGGTAATTCGGTGAGGGGCAGCATACAGGCGGCAAACATCACGGAGATGCTGGAGTTCTGCCAAAAGATCCGGGACAGATTCAGTATTGGCAATACGCTTCGGGAAATCCTTCAGGAACGAGAGGATTTCATCAGCGGCCTGCGTGAAGGCAGGGTGGTCATGGTTCAGAAGTTGCAGGCGCATTGCCATACCGAACCCGCGAGACAGCAGGGCTGATACGGAGGCAAGAGCGGCACGGGCATGGTCACCTTCGTGTCCATGCGGGCCCATCTCGACTTCTGCGAATTCAATCTGATCGTTAATGCTGAGGATCGTGCCGAACTGCCTGCGTGCTGCATTCAGGGCGCCGCGTTCCTCACCAAGAATACTCGTAAGCGTCTTCGTAACGAGAACCAGAGCAGATTCAAGCTTCTGGCGCAGCTGGATCCGGGCCTGCCGTTCCTGAGTGGTGGCGAAGATCAGCCCCATGAAGGCTTCACACAGAACGCCAAGGGTAATGTAAGTGGTTCTGGAAACGGCAACGGTGAAGATATTGTCCGGATCGGAGGCCGCATCCATGCAAATGATCGAGCAGGTATATCCTGCAAGAACAAGGGCATAAGAGCGGAAGTTACTTACGAATGTTGCGAGTCCGCTGCACACGCCAATCCAGACGGCGATCATGGGAAAGAAGAGCCAGGGTGCCTGAGGCGCGGCTGCCATCAACGCAATAGATGCGACCGCTCCGGTAATTGTTCCAATGATACGCCATTTGGCTTTGGACTGGCTTTCCCCACGGGTGGCCTGTGCAACAGCCCAGACAGTCATTGCGGCCCATGCAGGACTGTCCAGCTCCATCCAGAAGGCAATTCCGATGGCGAGACAGGCTGCAAATGTATTTCGCAGAGCAAAAGTCAGGGTCGCTGCGGATGGCGCATAGATCCATGACAGGGGCAGCTTGACCCTTGGCCGCAGAGCGGCTGACGCACCTGCACCTGATGGAGAACTGTTCGGAGTCGGACGTCCTGTTGACGTAGTACTGCCACTCATTGTGCGGCTTTCTTACTCCTGAAGCTGTCAATTAGGCGAGAGCGGAAATGGCCATTCTCAGATCTGCGACAAATTTTGTGTATTCGCGTGTCCTGCTGTCCTCATCCGGAATTCTGAGCAGGTAAGAGGGGTGGACAGTCACAATGCCAGTACTGCCATCTTCCAAAGTTATGTAACGGGAACGCTCTCGTGAAATAGTGATTGATCGTCCAAGGACGGAACTGGCGCCAGTAACACCGAGTAGAACTGTAACTTTTGGGTGTAGGATACGGCGTTCCGCCGCGATCCACGGAGCGCAGGAGGCCACCTCAGCCGCGTCCGGTTTCTGGTGGATGCGCCGTGTGCCGCGAGGGACAAATTTGAAATGTTTGACGGCGTTACTGATCCACGCCTGTTCCCGATTGCCTCCGGCTTCCTGAAGTGCGCGCTCGAAGAGTTGTCCGGCTGGGCCAACAAACGGTCGTCCCTGAAGATCTTCCTGATCTCCTGGTTGTTCGCCGACAAAGAGGATCTGTGCCTGCGTCGTGCCTTCTCCGGAAACGGTGCGTGATGCGTGGTGGCAAAGATCACAGAGAGAACAATCGACGGCGAGGGACCGCAGGTTTGACAAAGAGGACGTCTTTTCAATCTCCTCCAGATCAGGTGTGACATGCACTGTGGCCGGGTTGGCCCAAAAGGCGTTGTCTTGCCCGGCCGTCGCCGCTTTCTGTGCAAGACGAATTAGATCTGCCTCTGATTGTCCTGCCTCATCAATGGGTGGTCCAACGCGGTACTTGTGGCCGTCCCAGCAAAGTGTCGTCTCGTCTGAAAGGAGAACCCAAGGAGAAACCCGTAGTCTAATAAGAGGGGATCTCTGACTGTCTATGAGCTGTAATTTTTGGCGTGTTCGAATGATCTGCCAGTCTGTTATCCGGTTCTCTGGGAACGCGCTCCTCAATTCAAGAATTTGCTCTCGAACAGTGCTGGCAATCTGCTCAAACCGGGTGATGTCTGTCTCAAGCGGGCTTCCGTGCTCCTGGATATGTTCCAGGGCGCGATAGAGAAGATCAAATCTCTCCGGGATATCGGATGCAAACACAGACGGAATGAGGGCGGCAAATTTTCGGGGTAAGCGAAAAGGGGAGGGAGTGTCAGGTAAATCCCGATCGGTTTTCGCTGCGTAAAGAGCGGTAGGCGCTCTAATACTCCAAGTGATGGAAGACGCTGGGATTCGCTTGCTCAGGAAATTACGAGATTGTGTTCGCCATCCTGAAAAATCACTTGGTGAACAGAGTGAAGCGTCAACGGGTTGCATAAGGCTTCCTGGAAAGAAAGTTAGCGAATTCCGAAACACGTCCTGAAGTGATTACTTCTTTTTTAAGGAACGTGTGGTCAATTTGGTATTAAAGTTGAGTGGCTATCTCGGTGGTATTGGGTATATATTCTGCAAACAGGCTCGGCAGAATGATTTCACGCTGTTGAGCATAGTAAAAATGCTATTTTGAATGGAAGGTAAGATATTATGTCGGAGAATACATCCCACCCGGATCTGTTGGAGCTTACAGCACAGATCGTTGCTGCACAGGTCTCCAAGGGTAATGTGGATGCGGCGTCTCTCCCGGCATTGATCCGCCAGGTTTATGAAGCTCTTGCAAATGCTGGCGCTCCGCAGGAAGAGCCGCAGCCCGAGCGTCCGCAGCCTGCTGTGCCGATCAAGCGTTCAGTATTCCCGGATTACATCGTCTGCCTTGAAGACGGTAAAAAGCTGAAGATGCTCAAGCGTCACCTTCAGAGCGCATACAACATGTCCCCAGAGCAGTATCGTGAGCGTTGGGGTCTTCCGTCTGATTACCCGCTGGTTGCCCCGAACTATGCACAGCGCCGCTCGGCTCTGGCACGCGAAATCGGTCTGGGCCGCAAGATCAGCGCAACAGGCGAAGGCAAGAAAGAAACTGGCCGGACGCGTCAGTCCAAGAAGCAGGACTAATTCCCGGCTTTCTGGAATTGTCTTTCTGAAAAAGCACTATCTGTCATGTGGTCGGAGAATACTGTTTCATGAGTTTAGAGGCAGAGACGCTTCTCCGATCCATGGCTGACAGCAAGCGCCTCCTTCTCTGGAGGGGCGCTGCGCTTCTGTTTTTTCTTGCGGCGCTCGTTCTCGCCGTTGGTAAGAGTCACTCAACAGTTTCCAGTTTTGATACGCGTCCCCACATTGCGCGTCTGGTCATTCACGGAGTGATCGGAAATGACGTTTCCCAAATTACGACGGCTCTTCGCAAAGCGCAGAAATCTTCTTCAGTAACCGGACTCCTACTGGTTGTTGATAGTCCGGGCGGTGGTGTCACGGGCGGGGAACGTCTGCACGACTCGATCGAGAAATTTGCGCAGGTAAAGCCGGTCGTTGTCACGATGGGCGATATGGGCGCGTCTGCTGCCTACATGCTCTCAGTTCCAGCACAGCATATCGTTGCACTGCCTTCCACATTGACGGGTTCGATCGGTGTGATCCTGCAGCGCCCCGATCTTTCCCCGCTGCTGGGGCGTGTCGGCATTGATGTTGCTGCAATTACGTCTGGTGCCATGAAAGATCAGACTGACCCTACGAGTCATCTGACGCCTGAAGGGCGCACGATGCTTCAGGGATTGGTCAATGATCTCTTCGATCAGTTTGTCGCCATGGTCGTCAAAGGGCGGCACATGCCTGAAGACAAAGTGCGGAGTCTTGCTGATGGGCGGGCCTATACGGGGCGTCAGGCTCTGAGCTTAGGTCTGGTCGATGAATTGGGTGATGAAGACACTGCGCGGCAATGGCTCAGGCAGCGCCTGAAAATTGGAGACGCGCAGTATCCCGTCATGCCATTGCTTTCTGTGTCCAAGAAGCACTGGTATGATTTTCCCCGCAAACGGGCCATGCTTGAAGGTGTGTTTGGAACAGGCTTCACGGAGATGCTGGCAGGACGATTAACCCTCAGCAGCCTTGACGGGGCCGTTGCGATTCTGCAACCCTGAAAAGCCAGTTTCATGGGCGGAGGCAGATAGGCTGCAGTCATGACCAAATCGGAACTTATTGCAGAGCTTTCCACGATTTATCCGCACCTTCTGACGCGGGATATCGAGCGGATCGTTCACACCATTTTTGACGAGATCAGCGCAGCGTTGGCACGAGGTGATCGTGTTGAACTCCGGGGCTTCGGCGCATTCATTCCACGTCGCCGAGATGCACGAACGGGCAGGAATCCTCGAACGGGGGACACTGTTTCTGTTGAAGAAAAAAGTGTTCCTTTTTTCAAGGTTGGAAAGGAGCTGCGAGAGCGTGTGAATCAAAGCGCAACGAAGTTAGCCGGGTCAGAGTGACTGGATATTCTTCTCGCTGTGTTTTGGGCGCCGCTTTTTGAAGCATAACAGCAGAGCTATCGTTTTCGGGCGCGCGCTGAGATCCGTTGTGCGTTACTCTGGGGGCATGCGGAAAGCCCTTTCTTTACATGTTTGGATAGTCCCGATTTTCATAGGGGCAGTGTTCTGCACCGGGCTTCCTTCGGCACAAGCTGCCTCAGGATCTTCCCTTAAAAAAACGGCTTCAGCAAAAACGATACAGGGTCCTAAAGGTCGTGCTACCGTCGTGCCCTGTTATCGTTCTCAACTGGGTTTGATTGTTCTCAAGAGCAACGTTGAAAGCACTCATGCCCGGCATGGAAATGGCTTCGCGCCGGTTGGCGAAGCCGTCTTCCGGTCTAGCGCAGCCCAGCATGTCTGTGTCACGGGGCACGGCCGCCGCGGATAAACGCGGCGGTGTTAGATGTGCCTTATTCCTGGCCCTTGAGGCTACTGATTTCCGAAAGCAGGAAGTCGCGGAATACTGCGATCCTTTTAGATGTTCGTAGTTCTTCTGGATACACAAAGTATGCCTCTACCAGAGGCACAGCCTGACCTGGCAGGACTCTAACCAGGTTGGGATAAGACGCTGCCGTGTAAAGCGGAAGAGAGCCAATTCCCGTTCCGGACGCAATGGCATTGGCAACAGCGGCAATATTGTTAATCGCCAGCCTGCTCCCACGATGTGCCAGCCCTTCATGCCGAAGAAGGTCCAGAAGCCAGTTTACATTCGGTAGTGGCAAATGACGCCCGGCAAAGCCAATGATCTGGTGTTCTGCCAGTTCCTGCAGATTTGTCGGTGTACCGTACCGATCCAGATAGTCGGGGCTGGCATAGATTGGCATAGGGAAATTGGCCAGATGACGCTGTACAAGGTCTGGCTGTGTTGGCGGATGCAGGCGAATAGCCACGTCTGCTTCACGCATTCCCAGATCAAGGTCTGCGTCTTCAAGAAGAAGCGTGACCTCAATATCAGGGTGCAGTTCCAGAAAGCGATGCAGCCTCGGAGAAAGCCAACAAAGGCCAAAACCGGTGGTTGTCGTGATTTTTATTTTGCCCGCCGCTCGTTCCTTGCTTTCGCTCAGGAATGCCTGTGTCAGGGCCAGCTTGGAGAAGACTTCACGCACGGTGCGATTCAGAACCTCACCCTGTTCAGTCAGGATGAGGCCTCGTGCATGCCGATGAAACAGCGGAACACGCAGAACCTCCTCCAGAGCTGAAATCTGCCGCGAAACGGCAGACTGGCTCAGGTTAAGTCTGTCACCTGCATGGGTGAAGGACCCGGCTTCGGCGACTGCGTGGAAAATACGCAGTTTGTCCCAATCCATGTGGTGGTCTCCCCGATCGCTGGCGCGTCGGTCCTCGTCCTTCTTGCCCATGTCACCTGGCGTTGTTTAAGCGGTGTGTCGTTGAAGGGACGAAACTGTCTGAACCTGCGACGAGGGTCAAGTTTTTGTCATAGCAGGTATGCCAGAAATGTAGCGTTCGGCTTCCAGAGCGGCCATGCAGCCTGTACCCGCAGCCGTCACAGCCTGCCTATAAATCCGATCCTGAATGTCGCCTGCGGCAAAAACACCCTCTACTGAAGTGCGCGTTCCACCAGCTTCCGTGATGATATATCCATCTTCGTCACAAGCCACTTCATGGCGGAACGGCCCCGTATTCGGGCTGTGGCCGATGGCGACGAACACGCCATCAACGGGCAGAGTTTCGCTTTCTCCCGTCTGAGTGTTCTTCAGACGAACGCCACACACAACTTCCGGCGTTCCCGCACCAAGAACTTCTTCGACAGCACGGTTCCAGTGAACATCGATTTTCGGATTCGCAAAAAGACGCTCCTGCAGAATGCGTTCTGCCCGGAAACCGTCCCGGCGATGAATAACGTGAACCTTGTCAGCGTGGTGAGTGAGATAGAGCGCCTCTTCCACGGCCGTGTTGCCGCCACCCACGACTGCAACCGTTTTACCGCGATAGAAAAAGCCGTCACAGGTTGCGCACGCCGAAACGCCGCCAGCCTGAAGGCGCTTTTCCGACTCGAGGCCAAGCCATTTGGCCTGGGCGCCCGTTGCGATCACGACTGTACGTGCAAGAAACTCGTCCCCTGAGTCGCCTTTCAGATGAAAGTATCCATCTGCGGCCGGACCGGTCTTCAGGTCTGCCTCGGTAATCAGGTCATAGATCAGGCGTGTGCCGACATGTTCAGCCTGTTCGCGCATCTGCTCCATCAACCAGGGGCCCTGAATGGGCGCCGCGAAGCCAGGGTAGTTTTCGACGTCGGTCGTGATGGTCAATTGGCCGCCAGGCTGAAGACCAGTCACGAGAATCGGTTTCAGACTGGCGCGTGCGGCATAAATGGCGGCAGTGTAGCCAGCGGGGCCTGCGCCCACGACCAGAAGGTCCGTATGATGGATTTCAGGCATGATCGATCCTCGTCCGTGTTTTGACCCCTCATATAGAGCTTTCAGACGCATGTGCCATCTTTGCGGACGCTGCCACCTGCCATATACGTCAGATTCAAATGAACGCTTCTTTCTCTTCCATCCCCGTTGAACTGGATGCCATTGACCGGCAGATCATCGCCGAGCTTCAGGCAGACGGTCGTATGACCAATGTGGAGCTGGCCAAACGCGCCGGTATTTCCGCTCCCCCCTGTCTGAGGCGTGTCAGGCGTCTGGAAGAACTTGGCATCATCAAAGGGTATCATGCAGAAGTTGACGCAGCCCTTCTTGGCTGGTCGCTCAATTTTTATGCCCTCATCGGTCTCGATAGCCAGAAGGGAAGTGTTCTGGAGGCATTTGAGGCGCAGGTCGGTGCCTGGCCCGAAACACGCGAGTGTCATATGATCCGTGGCGGAGGAGACTTCCTCGTCCGTCTCGTCGCTCGTGATGCTGCCCACCAGAACATTCTGACCCGTCGCCTGACAGACAGTGTCCACGTCGTGCGGGTGCAGACACTCCAGACCATCCATACCAGTCGTGATCTGGCTGGAGTTCCTATCTGATGGCAGAAGCATCCCCAACGGTTAGCGCTGGGATGCTTTTGCCTGCCCGGATCAGCATTATTGTTCCCTGCTATAATGAGGCAGAGAATGTTGTTCCCCTTGTCGCGGCTTTGGATGCAGCTCTTGAAGGAGAACGTTGGGAAGTCATTTTTGTTGATGACAACTCCCCGGACGGAACTGCCGAGCGCGTTTCAAAAGTTGCGAATAATGATCCTCGTGTAAGGGTCATCAAAAGGGTAGGACGTCGGGGTCTCTCATCTGCTGTTATTGAAGGTTTTCTGTCGTCCAGCGCACCGTATGTGGCGGTCATGGATGGGGACCTTCAGCACGAGGAGACTGTTCTGCCCAAAATGCTGGTAGATCTTGATGCCGGCTCCGATATTGTTGTCGCCAGCCGCCACGTAGAAGGCGGAGACAACGCCGGGCTGGCAGGTTATTGGCGGCATCTCCTGTCAGACACCGGCATTCGTGCCGCTCAATCGGTTTTGCCGCACCGCCTGACTGATCCGATGAGCGGGTTCTTTGCCATGCGGCGAGAGCTTTTTCAGGCTGTTCTTCCAAAACTTTCCGGAACCGGCTTCAAGATCCTGCTGGATTTGGCGATGTCTGCGCCAAAGCCCGTGAAGATCACGGAAGTACCCTTTGTTTTCCGTCCGCGCCTTGCGGGAGAAAGCAAGCTGGATGTCGTTGTTCTTCTCCAGTTCGCAATGATGATTCTGGATAAAGTCACGCATGGCTGGCTGCCATCCCGTTTTCTGGCGTTTGCGCTGGTTGGGCTTGTTGGTGTGGTCGTGAATGTTGCCGTGATGCAGATTGCCCGACTGGGAGGAATGGATTTTTCTCAGTCTCAACTGGTTGGAACGGCCGTTGCCATCCTGACAAATTTCCTGCTCAACAACCGTCTCACTTATCATGACCGTCGCCTGAAGGGCGCGAAGATGTGGGTGGGATTAATTATTTTCTTCGCCGTCTGTTCTCTCGGGGCGGCCGCTAATATCGGGGTGGCCCGTATGGTGCTGCACGATGTTGGCCATGGGCACTGGGACCGTGCGTCTGCCGCAGGGGCCGTGATCGGTGTCGTCTGGAATTACGCTGTGTCTTCCACTCTCATCTGGCGCTGACGTGACTGATAATTTCAAGAAGCAGGCCAGCCTGTTCTGGGCGCTTCTTGTTGCCCTGACTGTGACGCGCCTCGGGTTGGCAGCATGTCTGCCGCTCACGCCCGATGAGGCTTACTATTGGGTGTGGTCCCGCCATCTTCAGGGTGGCTATTTCGACCATCCTTTCATGGTAGCCCTCTGGATCAGAATTGGGACATGGCTGGCTGGCGACACGTCTCTGGGGGTGCGTCTGCTCGGGCCGCTTTCCGTTCTTCCCGGAAGCTGGGCCCTGTACCATGCGGCCAGGCTGTTGCTCCCGTCGCGCCCTTGGCCGGTATCAGGCTTTCAGGCCGTTCTTCTCCTGAATGCAACGCTGATGCTCGGACTTGGATCAGCGACCATGACACCGGATACACCGCTGGTATTTTTCGTTTCGGTGTCTCTTTTTGCACTAGGAAAAGCCGTCTCGTCGTCGGGGAGCAGAACAACAGGCTGGTGGCTGTTAACGGGTGTTTTGCTCGGTCTCGCCTTTGATTCAAAATATACTGCTGTTCTGATCGGTTTAGCCCTTGGGGGGGCAGTTCTCACGACCCCGAGGCTCAGGAAGCAAGCTGGCCCATGGCTGGCAATTCCGCTTCTGATCATCACGACGACCCCAGTCCTTCTCTGGAATGCATCCCATCATTGGGTCAGCCTGCTGAAACAGGGTGGACGAGCAGGCGACTGGCATCTGGCTCGTGCATCCCAGTTTCTGCTGGAGCTTCTCGGAGGTCAGATTGGTCTGGCGACCCCCCTTGTTTTCGGGCTCTTTGCTCTGGGTGGCTGGGCGTGCATCAAACGGAACAGACTTCTGGCATGGCTAAGCCTTCTGCCTCTCGCTGTGTTTGTCACGCATGCTCTGGGCGATCGAGTACAGGCAAACTGGCCGGCTGTTGTTTATCCCGTCCTGGCTCTGGCTGCGATAGAAACAGGTCGGAGTGTTCGGTGGCCGGTCATCAGCGGAATAGTCTTGACCGTGCTGGTTTATGGGCAAGCCGTTTTCTCTCCGTTGCCGTTTCCCGCCGCTAAAGATCCGATCCAGCGACAGACGGCTGGATGGCCCGATTTCAGTCAAAAACTTGTCGCTCGTGCTCAGGAGACGGGAGCATCGGCTTTCATAGCTGAAGAGTATGGTCTCGCATCTCAACTCGCTTTGACACAGAACAGTCTTCCAGTTCTGGGATCAGATCCAAGGTGGAGCCTGTTTTCTTTTCCGTCTGCTGAGGTGCCGCTCGGTTTAAAAATTGAAGAGCTTCACCGCATTCCCGCAGTGCTGGATCAGGACACGCTGTGTCGCCAGAGCCATGGCCATAATGTGCGGTGCTACCGCGTTGACGTTGTGAAAATGCCGTCTGGTGTGCAGTTGCCAAGGCGGACTTAAAGCTCTCCTTAACCTTTGATTGCCATACTGACCTCTCTCAGGAGGCAGCATGTCGAAAGCAAACGGCAAGGACGAGCGCAGGATCATCATCAAGCGTTTTGAAGTTGTAGAAGGTGGCCATCACGGCGGAAGCTGGAAGATTGCCTATGCGGACTTCGTGACGGCCATGATGGCGTTCTTTCTGGTCATGTGGCTCATCAATGCCACGACAGAAGAGCAACGTAAGGGCATCGCTAATTTCTTTAATCCGATAGCAGTTCAGCAGGACGCACCACCCAAACTGAGCGTCATGCCTGATCTCTCTCCCATCGCGTCCTCTGATCGCCCTATGGCGGTCAAGCCCGGTCAGACCGCGGGGCCAAATCCAGATGACGGTCCATCAGGACAGAAACATCTTTCCCAAAAAGATGCGGAAAAGCACAGCGCACAGATTGTAGTTCTGCGCGATGGGCAGATCGAGCCAGGAGAACCTGTATCCGGCCAAAGGGCATTTCCCCACAAGCCGGCCTTCCAGAGTGCTGCCGATCAGATCACTAGAGCCCTGAATGCCCCGTCACAACTGGCAGACGTGCGCGATCAGGTCTCCGTTAAGGTTGGTGATGACGGGTTGCACGTGGAGATTGCAGATTCCGAGCATCAGCCAATGTTTGCGCTGGGCTCTGCTACTCCAACGCCGCGTGCCCTTCAACTCCTGAAGCTAGTCGCTCCTTATCTTGAAAAGCTCCCCGGGCACCTCTCCATTGCCGGATACACGGATGCGGCCCCTTACAAAGCCGGTTTGCCATCCAACTGGAGCCTGTCCAGTAGCCGCGCGGTTGCGGCGAGGGATGTGCTTGTACAGGCGGGCTTTCCAGACCGACGTCTGCAAACCGTCAGTGGCTATGCCGATAGAAACCTTTTTGATCATGCCAATCCGCTAAGTCCACGGAACAGACGCGTCGTTCTGGTTCTGTCACCAGATCAACCGTAGCAAGTCCCCCGTCAGGAAATATTGAAATGTTTATTCTTATCGGCCTTGGCGTCGTTCTTGCCTGCGTGTTTGGCTCCTTCGTGGCATCAGGAGGCGCCATAGGTCCATTGCTTGCATCCATGCCCTTTGAATTGCTGACAATTCTGGGGGCGGCGATTGGCACATTTGTCATGGCCAACTCAATTTCCGCTGTGAAACACCTTCCGGCAGGCTTGAAGAAAGCCATGAAAGGCTCGCAGTACGGTCGACAGGATTATCTTGAACTTTTGGGGCTGCTGTTCCACGTGACCAAGCTGGCGGCCAGCAAGGGGATGATGGCTATTGAGAGCCATATTGAAGATCCCCAAGGCAGTACAATCTTCGGGGCGTTCCCGAAGATTCGCGATAACGGACAGGTCTGTTCCTTTATCTGCGATTACCTGCGGATGGCAGGCATGAATGCGACAGATCCGTTCCAGATGGACGACGTGATGGGACGGGAGCTTAAAAAGAACCTGCGGGAGGAGATGCATCTTCCTCACGCACTGCAATCTGTTTCCGATGCTCTTCCAGCTCTCGGAATTGTTGCTGCCGTTCTCGGCGTGATCAAGACTATGGCATCCATCAGCAAGCCTCCTATCGTGTTGGGCGAGATGATTGCTGGTGCGCTTGTCGGAACGTTCCTCGGTATTCTGCTGGCATATGGCATTGTTGCCCCGATTGCAGGCCGTCTCGGTGGCGTTGTGGAAGAAGAGGCGTCTTATCTTGATCTGGTTCGTTCCGTCATTGTCGCGCACCTGCAAGGGAATGCGCCTCAGGTCAGTGTAGAAATCGGCCGCAAAAGCATTCCCTGTGACCTCATGCCGACCTTTCAGGAGGTCGAAGAGGCTGTCAGTGCCGTTGCCGTGGGGTGAGGTTGTTTTCCCGTGGGTGATCTTTACGATGCCGTCATCACTATGAATGACGGCCGAAAGGATCAGGCATGCGTCCCTCCGCACTGCGGGCTCTCTGTCTCTTACTTCCTCTTTTTCCTTTTGCGTCGGTACAGGCTGCTACGGCTACTCCCTCAAGGGCTCAGCTTGAGCAGGTCGATGGCGGACCAGCCCTTCACTGGGTGAAGGCTGAAAATAAAAAAACGCAGAATGCTCTGGCTTCTGACCCCAGATACAAGCCGCTTTATGATCGGATCCTGTCGGCTCAGCAGTCACCGGATCGTCTCGCTGTTCCCACGCAAATGGCGGGAGAGATCTGGAATTTCTGGCAGGACAAAGTTCATGCCCGCGGGGTCTGGAGAAGTACTTCAGAGGCTGATTTCAAAAGCGGACATCCGCTATGGAAGATGCGCTTTGACTTGGATGAGCTTTCTCGGTCTGAACATGCCAACTGGGTTATGGAAGGGCTGAACTGTCTGGAACCAGCAGATCGGATCTGCCTTCTGGGCTTGTCCAATGCGGGTGAAGACGCGCACGAACTGCGAGAATACGACACGAGCACCAATCAGTTTGTGCAGAACGGTTTTCGGCTACCAAACGGAAAGCAGGCGGTCGCATGGCTCGATAAGGATACAATCCTGGTCTCTCGAGACTGGGGTACGACCGATGCCGGTCTGACAACGTCAGGGTACCCATATGTTGTCCGTGCCCTGAAGCGCGGGCAGAGCCTGTCTCAGGCTCAGGAAGTGTTCCGTGGAACCGGTCAGGACATGGAAGTCGTTCCCACTGTCCTGCGGGACGGGCAGGGGCATCAGGTCGTCCTGATCGACCGGCACAAGGATTTTTTCCATAGCGAAGTTGAACGACTGGATCCCGTAACGCTCAAAACAGTCCAACTGCCCATGCCGGAAAAATATGACGGTTTGAGCTATCAGGATGGCCAACTGGTCTTCCATCTGCTCCAGGACTGGTCAACGGTGAAGGGGGCTATTCCCGCGGACAGTGTTGTAGCGGTAGATCCAGATCATCCTCAGGCCCCCGAGATCATTGTCACTCCGACCCAGCGGCAGACAATCGGGGATGGAATGGATGGCGCTATCGCGGCAACCAAGGATGGTCTTATCGTTGTTATGTATGACAATGTTCAGCCCGTACTGATGCTCTATCGCCGGGCCTCGAACGGCCATTGGTCTGGGCGGGGCATTGAGCTGCCCAAGAACATGGCCGCCAGTATTGTCTCTTCTGATCCCCACAGCTCAGAAGCGTATCTCCAGCTCGAAGGCTTCATTCAGCCGCCGCAGATCTGGAGCGTCAATACCGCCAAGCAGAACACACAGCTTCTCTATAGCCAGCCCGAACTGTTTGATTCGTCCAAGCTCACTGTCGAGCAGCTTTTTGCGCCCAGTAAAGACGGAACGCAGGTCCCGTACTTTGTTGTGCATGCGAAAGACTGGACGAAGAATGGTGCCAACCCCACGCTCATGACCGCCTATGGTGGCTTTGGCCTATCGTACCTGCCTGTCTATCATCCAGACCTTGGGATCACGTGGTTCGAGCGTGGTGGGGTTTACGTGATGGCAAACATCCGGGGTGGCGGAGAGTTCGGCCCAGCCTGGCATGAAGCCGCGCGTCACGCAGGGCGTCAGTATGCCTATGATGACTTTGCATCCGTGGCCCGGGACCTGTTTTCCAGAAACATTACGTCGGCCAAGCGTCTGGGTATTCGTGGGCGATCTAATGGTGGCTTGCTGATGGGGGTAGAATTCACGCAGCATCCGGAGCTGTGGAACGCGACCATCATCGGTGTGCCGTTGCTCGATATGCTGAATTATGAGCACATGGCGGCAGGCGCCTCATGGGCTGCTGAATACGGAAGTGTGTCTACATCCGAGGGAAAAGCGTTCTGGGATAAGACCTCACCGCTTCAGGCCTTAAAGCCAGATGTACGCTACCCAACACCATTCATTTTCACTTCAACCCGAGATGATCGTGTTGGCCCTGTGCATGCCCGCCTGTTTGCGGCGCGCCTTCAGGAGCTTCACGTACCCTTCTTCTATTATGAAGATACGGAAGGTGGCCACGCCGGGACTGTCAATGCCGCTGAAGTGGCGCATGAACGGGCTCTGGAGGCGATTTATCTGAGCCGTAGGCTGATGGATCCACGCTGAAAAGGGGATGCCTGCTTCCTTGCCGTAAAAGGTGAGGAGGCAACTCCCAGAATTTTGGTGTGTAAGGCAATAAAAAAAAGCCGCGCCCCCAAGGGCTGCGGCTTTTCTCGTCCGTTCAGATAACGGGAAGGACTTTAGAAGCCTTCACGCTCCAGACGCTTGCGCTCCATCTTGCGGGCACGACGAACAGCTTCTGCTGCTTCGCGGGCGCGACGCTCAGAGGGCTTCTCGAAGTGGCGACGCAGCTTCATCTCACGAAACACGCCTTCGCGCTGCATCTTCTTCTTGAGCGCCTTTAGCGCCTGGTCAACATTATTGTCACGAACGAGTACCTGCACGGTGCCGTCAACTCCTTCTGGGCCCGCCTTTAGCGTCACCCGTGATATGGCAATCCAATTGGGATGGAGCCCTTAACACACTCTTTTGGAGATGTGCAATTCATTCGATGGTGCTTGTGCTGATTTTTATCCATGCGCAATCTGCAGCGGATTTATGCGTTAACGTTCTGCAACTGATCGAGGAAGCTCATGGCTCTGCTCAAGATTGCCCGTATGGGCCACCCTGTCCTGCACCAGGTCGCAGAACCCGTTTCTGACCCAACATCCCCGGAAATCCGCCATTTGATCAAAGACATGCTCGACACAATGGTCGATGCGAATGGTGCCGGGTTGGCTGCTCCGCAAGTTCATCACCCCCTGCGTCTTTTCGTCTATCGTGTGCCGGCGAACCGGGTTTCGGACCCTGAACAGGCCATGTTACCGCGTGTTTTGATCAATCCGGAAATTACACCTCTTGGTGAGGAGATGATGATTTGCGGTGAAGGTTGCCTCTCGATTCCGGGGCTGAGGGGTGATGTTATCCGTCATGCCAAGGTCCATTATCGTGGTGTGGATGAGAATGGAGACGTGGTCGAAGGCGAGGCGGTCGGTTTTCATGCCAATGTTCTTCAACATGAGAACGATCATCTGGATGGCATCCTGTACCCGCAGCGCATCGAGGATTTCAGTCGCTTCGGATATGTTGAGGAAATAGTCCGGTGACAATGCGCCTTCCGGACGGACCACCTTCTGCGACTGCCCATCTTTACCTCCGTGAAGAACAGATCCGTCAGTCCTACGAAGCGCTCATGCTTGCGTGGCGCAGTCTCAATTCCGAGTGTGAGACGTTGCTGCGAGAGAATGGGCTGGGCTCGGCGCATCACAGAATTCTTTTTCTGGTTGCGGCTCACCCCGGGATCACTCCTAGCGCTCTGCTGGCCAGCCTCGGGATTACAAAGCAGTCCCTGGGCCGTGCCTTGGGAGACCTACGTGATCGAAACTTTCTGGTGCAGGAAGAAGACCGTCATGATCGGCGCAAGCGTCCGCTCAAACTCACGCCTGAGGGGGAGGCGATTGAGCGACAGCTTTTTCAGCTGATCCGTGAAGTCATGACGAAGGCTTACAGGGAGGCAGGAGTAACGGCGGTTGAGGGGKTCAAGCGCGTTCTTTCGCCTCTTCAGATTGCGCCAGGAGGAGGGTTTCGATGAGTGATGAGCATATTCTTGTTGTCGATGATGACTCGCGCCTGCTCAGGCTCTTGCAGCGCTATCTCGCTGAAAACGGTTATCGGGTCACAACGGCACAGGATGCCCGTCAGGCCCGTGAGGTTTTGCAACTGATCCAGCCTGATGCCATCGTTCTGGACGTCACCATGCCGGGCGAAGATGGTGTTTCGTTAACACGGGCGCTCAGGGCTGAGGGTCTGTCGTTGCCGATCCTTCTGCTGACGGCGCGGGGAGAGCCTGCGGATCGGATCGACGGGTTGGAATCCGGTGCTGATGATTATCTTGGGAAGCCGTTTGAGCCGCGAGAGCTGTTGCTTCGCCTGCGGGCACATCTACGAAGGATTACGCCCGCCGTATCTACGGTTTCCGAAGTGCCCTCCGTTCTGCGGCTGGGAGTGCTGGAATTTGATGTGCCGCGTGGCCTCCTCACTGGCCCGGATGGCCCTGTTCATCTGACGGGAGGAGAGGCTGCCCTGCTGGGGGTGCTGACCTCCCGCCCTGGTGTCGTCATGTCACGTGAGGAAATCGCCAAGGCGCTCGACATGGATGAGATTGGCGAGCGGGCTGTGGACGTGCAGGTAACGCGTCTCAGGCGGCGCATTGAGGTTGACCCCAAGGAGCCACGTTTTCTCCATACGGTTCGCGGGAAGGGTTATGTTCTCAAACCCGGGATCTGAAGATCGCTGGGGGCGGCTGGATCGCCCGCTGCGACGTGTTCTGCCGCGCTCCTTGCTGGGACGATCCATGTTGATCGTTCTGACGCCACTACTCGTCACGCAGGCAATCGTCCTGATCCTGTTTTACGGGACATATCTGAATGTCGTCTCCCGTCGCCTCTCTGATGGCATCACGGGGGAGGTATCGCTCGTCATGTCGATGCTGGAGCGTACCCCCGAGCAGGATCGACGCGAGGCTCTTCTCCGGGATGCTTCAGCTAGAACCCAGCTTGAATTCGTTTTCCATCCGAAGGCGACTTTAAGTCGTGAAGGAACGAATCATGTCCTCGGTCCGATTGATGATGATTTTGAGCGTGCTCTGCATCAGGGGCTGGGGAGACCTTTCTTTGTAGACTGGTCTGCCGTTCCGGAAACCGTCAGAGTCTCTATCGCATTGCCTGACGGTGTGCTGGACGTTCTGACGCCTCATAAGAGGCTCAGTATCGGCCCGATCTGGATGTTTGTCGCTTGGGCTTTCAGCAGTTCGGCCCTTCTTTTCATTATTGCAGCACTGTTCATGCGCAATCAGGTGCGTGCCATCCGTCGGCTTGCTCAGGCTGCAGAGCTTTTCGGGTTAGGGCGCGACGAGGGCGCTATCCGCCCGCAAGGCGCGCGTGAGGTGCGTCAGGCTGCCATCGCGTTCAACCGCATGCAGGATCGCGTTAATCGGTTTGTCGCGCAAAGGACGGCGGTTCTGGCGGGGGTTTCCCATGATCTGCGGACCCCCTTAACGCGATTGCGCCTTAGTATGGCAATGCTTCCGACGAAGGGGCGCATCCAGGCGGAAGATATTCAGCCCGATATTCAGGATATGGTGACTGATATCGAAGATATGGAGCGGCTGATCGGGAGCTACCTGTCTTTTGCGCGTGGAGAGGGGTCTGAACGCCCTGTTCCAACGGATTTACGATCCCTTATTGACGAGGTCGCTGTGGCTGCAAAACGTGCCGGTGGTCAGGTTCTGGGGGTCGAAGGGCGGGAAGGGATTGAAATACCCGTACGCCCGGATGCTCTGAAGCGCGCGCTCACCAATCTGGCAGACAATGCCCGACGGCATGGGGGTGCCATGCGAATTTCCCTCTGGGAAGGGGAGCGAAGGGTCGAGATTACTGTGGAAGATAATGGCCCCGGCATTCCGCCTGATCAGCGAGAGACAATTCTGCACTCAGCGCGATCAGGAAGTAATGGGGGAAGCGGGCTTGGGCTGACGATTGTCCGCGACATCATTCATGCCCATGGAGGCACGATTAGATTGCTCGAAAGCCCGCTTGGCGGACTGGGCGTTCTGCTCAGCCTGCCAAAATAAGCGGAAGATCAGGGGAGGGTATTACCCGCACCACCATTGCCCGTGCCCTGGTTGCCCAACGGGCCCTGGCTGCCACCAAATGTGCTGCTCATGTTGCTCATTGGGTTGTAACGGCCAACGTTACCCAGCAGCTCCTGAATGACCGACGTCTTGGTGCCCGGCGTTGGGGTTGTGGCGCCCACCATGCCGACGCGGATGGAATCCTTGCGGTTCAGGGTATCCATCTTCCGCAGTACGCCAGAATTGTCGAAATTCAGAACCACAACCTGCTGCTTGTCGACCGTTGGGAAGCCCAGCGGCGTTGGAGACGTGATCATGGACACATAGATCCATGTGTTGTCGTCAAAGGTTGCGTGTGCGGTCGGGGAGCCGAGGCTGTCGAGTACGTCAGACCGTGTGCTGGTGCCTGGCACCAGCTGGGCATAGTCGGTCTTCTCGATGAGCGAACCCCGCGGCTCGGGAATCGGGCTGAATACCGAGCATCCTCCCAGAAGGAGCGGAGCACAGGCCAAACCGGTGAAACCGAGGCGTTGCACAAGACGTGTTCTGCTTTTGGTCGTCAGAAAAGATGCGTTATTCATGGAACCGGAAACTATCCTGTGCAAGAGAACCGCTCAACCCTGCGGGTGCCTTAAACGATACCTGCCTGTCAACGATTTCCCCTATGTAACCGGGGATGGAGTGCTCAAATGTCTCATTCTCCCGAATTTTCACGTCGTATCCCCCTGAGTCGGGTAGGGGCAGGAACAGAAGAAACCGTGACGGCAACCCCGCAGGAGCGTGAAGCCCTGGCGCGGCGGTTTGGCATTCCGGCAGTGCATCACCTTGAGTGTCGCTTCGTTCTGACACCTGAAAGCAAGACCGAAATTCTTGCTCAGGGCCGTCTGAGCGCAAAGGTGACACAGGAATGCGTCATTACGGCAGAAAAATTTGACGATGTGCTCGCCGAGACCTTTGTTCTGCGCTTCATTCCGGAATCCCAGATGCCGGAAGATGAATTCGACATCGATTCCATTAATCTGGATGCCCCTGACGACGTTCCCCATGATGGCAGGGCGCTGGACATTGGCGAAGCCGCTGCCGAACAACTGGCCCTGATGCTGGACCCATATCCTCGTCTTCCGGGTGCCGGTCTCGAAAATGCTGTTGACGTGGCACCTGCGGAAGGGGAAGAAGGGGACGATCAGTCCGAGGACCTGCCTGAGTCAGAGCGTCGCCCAAACCCATTTGCAGCGCTCGTGGGTCTGAAGAACGGGGATAAAAAAGAATAAAATCCCTCGCTTTAGCTTGCGGGTTTGCGTTTGCTCTGCTAGAGCCGCCCGCCTGAACTCGGCGTAAATACGAGACGACGAACAACGGGGCACCGGATGCCGCTGGGAGCGGAGCAAGGGTGCCGACACAGAAGCAGAAAGAGGCATAAAAGCCATGGCCGTCCCTAAAAGAAAGACCTCGCCGTCCCGTGCTGGCATGCGTCGCAGCCACCATGCCCTGCAGGCTGAAGCGCATGCAGAATGCGCGAACTGCGGCGAACTGAAGCGCCCGCACCATGTTTGCAGCCACTGCGGTCATTACGATGGTCGTGAAGTTGTTGCAGCAGGCAAGAGCCTGAAG
This sequence comes from Gluconobacter sp. P5B12, assembly GCF_018812035.1. Classification (NCBI taxonomy): domain Bacteria; kingdom Pseudomonadati; phylum Pseudomonadota; class Alphaproteobacteria; order Acetobacterales; family Acetobacteraceae; genus Gluconobacter; species Gluconobacter sp. P5B12. The sequence goes on from NZ_JACRVV010000003.1 coordinate 107,688, forward strand.
ACGGCCGTCCGCGCCTGATCTCTTCTGCGGATGCTCTGATGGGGTATCCGCATCTGCGATGCTGTCCGGGAAACTGTCTTAATGTCTAAAGCGCCTGTCACGCCTGTTCGTGACACAGCGGCCCTAGGGCCTTATGCCCTTGCCGTCGACGCAATGGGGGGAGACAGGGCACCGGATATCGTCCTCGCTGGTCTTGAACTGGCGGCTGATCGGCATCCGACAGCCAGACTGCTCCTGATCGGAGATGAGACGGTTTTGAAACCGGCTCTGGCACGATATCCCAAAGCTGCCCGCATCTGTGACATCCGTCACGCTCCAGCCAGTATTCCAATGGAAATGAAGCCAACCGCAGCTCTGCGCGTTCGTGGCTCTTCCATGCGTATGGCTATGGAGGCTGTATCCTCTGGCGAGGCCTGTGGCGTCGTCTCTGCGGGAAACAGCGGAGCCATGCTGGCTCTCGCCAAGATTATCGTCAAAGCCCTTCCAGGAATTTCCCGTCCCGCTATGGTTGCCGTGCAGCCTTCCGCGCGCGGTGATACCGTCATGCTGGATCTGGGTGCCAACATCGCCTGCGATGCCCGCAATCTGGTGGAATTCGCCGTTATGGGCGAGGCCTTTGCGCAGGCTGCTCTTGGTTTGCCAAAGCCTACAGTCGGGCTCCTGAATGTCGGCTCAGAAGACCTTAAGGGTGACGAAAGGCTGCGTCAGGCCGCTGAACGTCTGCGTGAAAGCGCTCTGGCGGAGCAGTTTCATGGCTTTGTTGAAGGCCATGACATTACCGCTGGGACGACGGATGTGGTTGTCACGGATGGCTTCACGGGAAATGTTGCTTTGAAGACAGGCGAGGGGGCTTTGAAGCTTGCTTTCGGCCTGCTGAAGCGTGTTTTCGAAACTAATCTTCTGACCCGTATCGGCTATTTGCTGGTCCGCCCCGGCCTGGAGCGGATGCGGGAATGGATTGACCCCCGGCGTTACAATGGCGCTGTTTTTGTCGGGTTGAATGGCGTTGTTGTGAAATCCCATGGTGGCGCAGATGGTGAAGCTTTTGCCGCAGCCGTCGATATCGCAATGGATGCCGTAACCCATAACCTGAACGACAAGATCCGTGCCCGTCTGGATCAGCTCGGTATGCTGGGAGCTGATGTGGCTTCTGCTGCTACCAGCACGGTCGCCCCAGAACCTGTGAGCTGAGAAACTTTATGTCCGGTCCCCTTCGTGCCCGCCTGACAGGCGTGGGTGGCTATCTGCCACGCACGATTGTCACGAATGACGATCTCGCTCAGAAGATCGAAACATCCGACGAGTGGATCCGGGCACGCACGGGAATCACGCAGCGTCACATTGTTTCAGGTGATGAGACGACGGCATCTATGGCCGCCGCCGCTGCGCGTCAGGCTCTTGAGCAGGCCGGTGTAAACGCTGACGACGTTGACGCCATCATTGTGGCCACCTCAACGCCAGATCAGGTTTTTCCCGCTGTGGCAACTCAGGTGCAGGCCCTTCTTGGAATAACCAGAGGGTTCGGCTTCGACATCAGTGCCGCATGTTCGGGTTTTGTCTACGCCTTGGCCTCGGCAAATTCGTTCATTCAATCAGGGTTGGCAAAAAAGGTTCTCGTAATTGGAAGCGAGGTCTTTTCCCGATTGCTGGATTGGAATGACCGCACAACCTGCGTTCTGTTCGGAGACGGTGCTGGCGCTGTACTTCTGGAAGCGGGAGCTGAAGAAGGTGGGGGTGTTCTCTCGACCCATCTTCATTCTGACGGTCGATCTGGGGACATTCTGTACGTTGACGGGGCAGTAGGCTGCGCAGGCACGACTCAACATCTTAAAATGCTTGGGCGAGAAGTGTTTCGTCATGCGGTTGTTAAGCTTTCCCAGGCTGTTGATGAAGCGTTGGAAGCCAATAACCTGACGGGTCAGGATATTCAGTGGCTTGTACCGCATCAGGCCAATCTCCGTATTATTGACGGTATGGCCAAAAAGCTGGCTCTTCCTGCCGATCGTGTCGTGGTGACAGTGGACCGTCACGCTAATACGTCTGCGGCCTCCATCCCGTTGGCTCTGAATGAAGCTGTCAGAGACGGTCGTATCCAGAAGGGCGATCTTGTTCTGATGGAAGCGCTGGGTGGCGGTTTGACCTGGGGTTCTGCGCTCGTTCGCATGTGATGCGGCGCATCGTCTTTCAAGGTTAACGATTGATTCCTTTGACTGTTCTGAACGTCATGATACGCATGTGTCATGAGTACAGTCACGCGCGCGAATCTTGTCGAGCACATCTATAGCCGTGTTGGGCTGTCCCGGCACGATTCCTCCATGATTCTGGAAAGTGTGTTGGAGAAAATTTCCTCCACACTTGAAGCAGGTGAGTCCGTGAAGCTAAGTGGCTTCGGGACCTTCTCCGTTCGCCAGAAGGGAGAACGCATCGGGCGAAATCCCAAAACCGGGGTTGAGGTTCCAATCTTGCCTCGCGCTGTCTTGGTGTTTCGGTCTTCGCAACTTCTGCGGGACCAGATGAATGGCGTGGAAAGCCATGCTGACGATGTGGACGACGCAGATGATTGATAATTCTTCCCACTCTGTCGATAGCATTGATTTTTCCGATGATAGTCCGGCTGATTTCGCCAATGGGAAAATCAAAAAGGGTCCAGACGCTTACAGAACCATCAGCGAGGTTGCGGAGGAACTCCATATTCCGCAGCACAGGCTACGTTCGTGGGAGACACTCTATCCGGGGGTGAAGCCATTTCGTGGAGAGAGTGGTCGTCGCTACTACAGTCCGGAACACGTTGAAACGCTTCGCCTTATCTCGGACCTTCTTTACGTGCAGGGCTATAAGGGCCAAGGCGTTTTGAGGGTTCTAAGGGAAGAAAAAGCCAGGAAAGCTCTGGAAAATCGCACTGCTTCTCCCAAGGCTGCGGAGAGCATGGCAAGCGCCCATGAAGGGCTTGTTCCAGAGTCCGAACCAGCTTTAGCAGACGGTACAGACGATATTATCTTTCCTGAAGCTCCTGCCGCACAGGAAAACACTGTCGTTCCTGAACTGGAAGAAGAGAATGTTGCTGAAAGTGTAATGCCGGTGCTTCACGTTGAAGAGGATGCGTCACTTTCAGAGCATCATGAAGTTCTGGATCCGGAAGAAAAGGCTGACCGGGTGCTTGACGAGTGCCTGACAGGAAGGACATTCGCCGAAGCCGAAGCCGAAGCCGAAGCCGAAGCCGAAGCCGAAGCCGAAGCCGAAGCGCCTTTCTCAATTTATGACACAGAAGAAGTGCTGGCTCTTCAGGATGCGAATCAGCATCTTGCTGCGTCTGTCAGGCATCTGGATGCAGAAAACGAATTTCTGCGTTCTGAAATGAAGGAAATTCTGGAAGAACTTCAGATTTTGAGAAGTCTTCTTCCTGTATAAGGCAGATGCCCCATTGCGGTGATGAGTTTACGCTGCTAAACCACCGCCACCGCAGGACGAACGGGCAGTAGCGCAGCCTGGTAGCGCACCAGTCTGGGGGACTGGGGGTCGTGGGTTCGAATCCCGCCTGCCCGACCAGTCCTGCGGTAATTTCCTGAAAAAATGATGTTTTTGTAAAAGGCCTTTTCAGGCCTTTTTCTTGTCTGTGCGCTCTTCTGTCCAGAGCGTCCACAGCAGGTGCAGTGCGGCCATAATTGCTGGTCCAAGGAATAAGCCGAGAAGGCCCCATGTTTCTGCTCCGCCCAGAATACCGAGCAGGACCCAAAGGAATGGCATTTTGGTGCTGCCACCAATTAAAACGGGGCGGACAAAGTGGTCAGCTACAAAAATCACGACTGAACCCAAGGCCATCACCACGATTGCGCCGATCATGCTGCTTTTGGCCAAGAGCAGGAGTGCGACCAACCCGACGGTTGGCCATGCAAGAAATGGTATCATTGCGGCAACAGCCGTGAGCATGGCAAAGAGCAAGGGCTGTGGAGCACCTGTCAGCATATAGGCGGCTCCCATGATCGCCCCTTCTCCTAGGCCGACCAGCACCAGCCCTGCGAGAGTTCCGTGAACGGATGAGATCATCTGCTTGGCAAGGCTTTCTCCTTGCTCACCAAACAGCCGATGCGAGCCGACAAGCCCTTTGCGGATAACGTAATCACCATCCTTTAGCAGGAAGAAGAGCGTTAACAGGGAGAAGGCGAAAAGTGTGCCACGACGCGCGACCTGCGACCCAACCTGCTTTGTCATTTGCATGCCATGTGCGACATCGACTGAGTGAAGCAGATGTGACAGCCGTTGCGGGCTGGTCATGTGGTTTTGCCACCAGGTGGTTGCCTGCGTAGCGACGAACGGAAGGTGAGGAACCCACTCAGGCATCGGGATGCCGTTATTGCGTACGTCCTCAATCCACTCCAATGCGCTTCTGATCTCGTCGGCAAGTTTGACGCCAACAAGTGAAACGGGGACCAGAAAGATCAGAGCAACAACTAACGTGAAGCTCATAGGCAGCCAGTCATTGCGGCCAAACCGACGCTCAGCGCGCTGGTAAAGCGGCCAAAGGGAAATGGCGAATACGCATCCCCATAACAAAGCCGGAAGAAAATTTTTCAGTGTGTAGAGACCGATAGCCACGAAAAAGAGGGCCAGAAACCCACGCGCCCGCCGCTGTATGGTTCCGGTGGAATCCGAGGCTTCCACCGGAATGACTTCAGGGGAACGAGGAGGAAATTGATCGGTCATGGGGGTCCTGAAAATAGTGGCCGGAAATTATGGCTGATGCGCTATCCGTTCGCGCACTGGCGAAGTGTTTGCATCATGCCCGTAGGTTCTCAGTTGAACAGTGAGCATCCGGACTGAATGGTGAGGCCCACGGCCTGTTGGGAGAACTGTTGCCGGTAAGCGGCTTGAATTGCACGCAGATTGTGCTGAAGGTTCTTATCAGGAGGCGTCACAACCCAGAGAATTCTGGACGGCTCCCTGCCGACGATATGGGTGACTGTGTTCATCCACTGCCCATCAGCCTTGAAAACTGTCAGGCCGCTCGGGAAATAGGGAGTAATTTGGGATGTGACAAATGTCTGCCACTCATCATCTGTTATCGGCAAGCCGCCGGGACGCGTCTGCCCGAACATCATTCTGATCTGCAATGTATCCTGAGCACGCATTTCGCGGCAGAGGTCGGGCGTGACACTCACCGGGACGACGCAGCCTCCCAAAAGGGGAAGCGAGAGGAACAGCGCAGTGAGACCGAGGTTTTTCATGAGTGTGTTTGTGCCAGTGCATTTTTAAGGATGGTACATTCGCTGGGAGTGAACAGACCCCGCCGGATAAACAGATCGATCAGAACAAGATTGACGTTGAACTTGAAGTCATCGGTGTCCCGAACGAGAGAGAATGCATCCGTTAGTGGTATCAGATGAAAGCTCTCAACTTCACCATCTTCTGCTACCGGGAGAAAATCTTCTGGCAGGATCAGGTCATAGCAGTGAAGAACATCTCTTCTAAGCCCTTCAGGGCGGTCCATGGCGTAGTGCAGTCGGCTGACGGGCACTGCGCGGCGGGATAGTTTTTCTGGGATGCCAGCCTCTTCCTGAGCTTCCTTGATAACGGTCATCTCTGGGTCAAGCCCGGCACTCATGCCGCCAGCGACCAGATGGTCCAGTTTCCCAGGATCAAGACGTTTGGACATACTCCGACGGGCGATCCATAGCATTGTGCCTGTGGAATGCTCCACGAGGCCATTCATATGGATACCTTCTGCCGCTACTCCCAGAACAGGAATGGCACCCCGGTCAACACGCCCAATGACATGGCCTTGCGCGTTGCGAACGTCGAAAGGCTCATCATGCGAAGCATACACGCCCTGTCTGGCAAGAGTTTGGGAGAGGGGAAACAAGTCCTCTCCTGACGCAACGCCGAACTTTTCGTGTGTTTTTAATCCCAAAGATTCAAGCTGGAGGGACGTTTCCGGGGAAATCCATCCAATCTGCTCGTGAGCACAAAAAAACGGGAGCCGTCCGCCGGGAAGGCGTGCGCTATTGCAGGCCTCTATATGTCGGAGGAACGGATCAAGATTCGGGAATGGAGACTTTTCTAGCACAATCGAAAGTTTCGCATGCGCGCGAGCGATTGCAAAGCGGAGCCTCTCTTTCTCATAGTCTGGCATGTCAAAGAAACACGATTCGAAATCGGAAAGCCTGTCTCTCAAAGAACTCTGGAAAAAAATTCGTCCTGAAAATCCTGGCCGTACAGCGTTCTGGGTCGGGGCGGCGATGGTTCTGCTTCTTGTAGAAAGCGGGACGACTGTTGCGACCCCCTGGCTATTCAGTCGGATGGTGTCGGCGTTGTCAGAGCATCAGGCGCTGCTGGCAGTCCCGTTCTGGCTGATTGGCCAGTATGCGATCATCCGTGTTGTTGCTGGCCTATCGACACCGCTGCGTGAAATGCTGATTGCTCCTATTGAAGCTGACCTGCAAAGGCGTGTTGCGCTGGTGGGACTGGAGCATCTTCACGCCATGAGCGTGCGGTTTCACCTTGATCGGCAGACGGGAGCTCTCACGAGGACACTGGATCGTGGCTCGGATGCGATTGGCACATTGCTCAGTCTTGTCCTCTTCAATGTTCTGCCAAACACCATCGAACTGTTGATGACGCTTTTCGTTGTGTTTCGGATCTTTGACTGGCGGTATGTCGTGGTGGCTGTCGGCGGGATCGGCGTTTATGCGGCTGTATCGTATGTTTTTACACGTATGCGAATGACGGCCCGGCGCGCGCGGAACACAGCCAACAGTCAGGCACAATACCAACTCGTTGACAGTATGCTGAACTTCGAGACAGTCCGCAGTTTTGCCAACAGTCATCAGGAAATTCTCCGCTACGACCGGTCGCGCGTCGCTCTGAAAAACGCTGAAATTCGTTTGAAACGATTGGTCGGCCTTTCCCAGATGGCGCGAAGCCTGCTGATTGCGGGCGCAACCGCGGTCATATTGTTGCTGGCCGCTCATGACATCGTGCAGCACAGGATTGGTGTCGCACAGTTCGTTCTGATCGGCAGTTATCTTCGAGGGCTCTATAGTTCTGTAGGAGCGCTGAATTACGTCAGTGCGGGCTGGAGAAATGCCCGGGTAGATCTTGAGAACTACCTTGAACTTCTTGGTACGCACTCAGAGATTGTTGAGGCAAAAAATCCGGTATCCCTGCCGGTCAAGCTTGCAACCGGTGGTCCAGCGTCGATCAGGTTCGAGCATGTTTCCTTTAGTTATGATCCGTCCCGTGAGATCTTGCATGACATTAATCTTGACGTTCCGGCAGGAACGTCTCTGGCGATTGTCGGTCATACGGGCTCGGGGAAATCGACGATTGGACGTTTGTTGACCCGTGCATACGATCCTACATCGGGTTCCATCTCTATTGATGGGAAAAACCTGCGGGATGTCGCGCTGGAAGACTTACAACGTGTGATTGGCACGGTCCCCCAGGATACCGTTCTGTTCAACGCGGGGATTGGCGAAAATATTGCCTATGGAGATCCGTCTGCTCCTGAATCTGCGGTCGAGCTCGCAGCGACCCGTGCGCAAATCCACGACTTTATTAATAAACTGCCAGAAAAATATGACACAGTCGTTGGAGAGCGGGGACTGAAACTCTCAGGAGGCGAAAAACAGCGCGTCGCAATTGCTCGTGTGCTTCTCAAGGACCCACGCATTCTGCTTCTTGATGAGGCGACGAGCGCGCTTGATACGTGGACGGAAGCCGCGATACAGCAGGAGTTGCGTGCGCTTTCTCTCTCCCGGACAACAGTGATCGTTGCGCATCGTCTGTCCACAGTGCAGGACGCCGATCAGATTGTTGTGCTGGATGCAGGCAGGGTAGTCGAACGCGGAACGCACACGGAATTGCTGCAAAAAGACGGTTATTATGCAAGAATGTGGTCGGTTCAGGCAGGAGAAGCGGTCATGAGGGCTTGACGAAAGCCCTCTCGTTCGCGATAAGCCGCGCCTGATTTACGGAACGCGCCGGGCCTCCGCTGTCCTGCGTCATCCAGCATCGAGGAAAGTGCTACCATGTCTCGCCGTTGCCAGGTCACGGGCAAGGGCGTGCTGACGGGCAATAACGTCAGCCACGCCAATAACAAGTCCCGCCGTCGTTTTCTCCCGAATCTGCAGGAGACCACGATGATCTCCGATATTCTTGGTTCGTCAGTGCGCATGCGCCTGTCCACCAACGGTATCCGTACGATCGAGCACAATGGTGGGCTGGATTCGTTCCTGCTGGGAACGCCAAACCGCAAGCTTCCTGAAGAAGCTCAGGTCATCAAGCGTCGTATCCTGCGCGTTCAGGAACGCAAGGCTGCACAGACCGCCTGAGAAATCTTCCCGGCTGATGTCGGGTCATAAAGATTACTCTTGAAAACCATGGCGGTCTGGGTCATTCAGCCGCCACTGGGACAAATCAGGTTCGGCTTTAACGAGCCGCAGCGGAGGTGTTTCAGTCCAGACTGAAACACCTTTTATTGTTTTTTGGAGGTTCTCCGTGTCCGAAAGCGTTCAGGAAGCCAAATCGGCTCTCTCGAAGATCCGCAATATCGGTATTACCGCACATATTGACGCTGGTAAGACCACCACGACCGAGCGCATCCTGTACTACACGGGTGTCTCCCATAAGATCGGTGAAGTGCACGACGGCAACACCACCACCGATTACATGGCACAGGAGCGTGAGCGCGGCATCACCATCACGTCCGCTGCCGTGACGTGTGAGTGGAACGACCACCGCATCAACATCATCGACACCCCGGGCCACATTGACTTCAACATTGAAGTGAACCGTTCGCTCCGCGTGCTCGATGGCGCCATCTTCGTCATCGAAGGTGTTGCTGGTGTGCAGCCGCAGTCCGAGACCAACTGGCGTCTTGCTGACCGCTACAACGTGCCGCGCATCATCTTCATCAACAAGCTCGACCGTACGGGTGCAGACTTCTACTACGCTTTCAGCACGCTGAAAGAGAAGCTGGACATCGTTGCAGTTCCGCTGCAGCTGCCGATCGGCGCTGAAGAAAATTTCGTTGGTGTTGTCGATCTGGTCGAGATGCGTGCCATCGTGTGGGAAGGCGGCGAACTCGGCGCCAAGTTCCACTACGAAGAGATCCCGGCTGACCTGAAGGAAAAGGCTGAGGAAGCTCGCCAGACCCTGCTTGACACTGCTCTTGCCGTTGATAACGACGCCATGGAAGAGTACTTCGAGAAGGGCGATGTTGACATCGCCACGCTGAAGAAGTGCATCAAGAAGGGTGCAATCTCCGGCGAATTCCGTCCTGTCATGTGCGGTACGGCGTTTAAGAACAAGGGCGTTCAGCCTCTGCTCGATGCCGTCATCGACTATCTTCCGGCTCCGGACGAAGTTGAAGGCATCCGTATTGCTCCGCCGGAAGGCGAAGAGGTTGACGAAGACTTCCTGCCGATCGTTCCTGTCGATCCGGATGGCAAGTTTGCTGGCCTGGCCTTCAAGATCATCTCCGACAAGTACGGCACGCTGACCTTCGTTCGCGTCTATCGCGGCGTTTTGAATGCTGGCGATACAATCCTGAACACGACCAAGGGTCACAAGGAACGCGTTGGCCGCATGTTCCAGATGCATGCTGACAAGCGTCAGGAAGTGAAGTCCGTTGGTGCGGGTGACATTGCTGCGTTCGTCGGTCTGAAGGACACGGTCACGGGTGATACGCTGGCTGATGCCGCTGATCCGGTGGTTCTGGAGCGTATGCAGTTCCCGGTTCCGGTTATCGACATCTCTGTCGAGCCGAAGACCAAGGACGGCGTCGAGAAGATGACGCTGGCACTGCAGAAGCTGACGGCTGAAGATCCGTCCCTGCACCTCAAGACCGATCAGGAAACGGGTCAGACCATCCTGTCGGGCATGGGTGAGCTTCACCTGGACATCATTGTTGACCGTCTGCGTCGTGAATACGGCGTTGATGCCAACATCGGTGCACCTCAGGTTGCTTATCGTGAGACGATCACGAAGCCGCACGTTGAGACCTACACCCACAAGAAGCAGTCTGGTGGTTCGGGTCAGTACGCTGAAGTCAAGATTGAGTTCGCTCCGTCTGACAAGCCGGACGAGATCATCTTCACCAACAAGGTCGTTGGCGGTACGGTTCCGAAGGAATACATCCCGGCTGTCGAAAAGGGCATCCGCATGCAGAGCACCACGGGTGTTCTCGCAGGCTTCCCGACGGTGGACTTCCAGTTCACGCTGCTCGATGGTAAGTACCATGACGTTGACTCGTCGGCTCTGGCCTTCGAAATCGCGGCCAAGGCTTGCTTCCGTGAAGGTATGAAGAATGCCGGTCCGGTCATTCTTGAGCCGATCATGGATGTTGAAGTCACGACCCCGAACGATCACGTTGGTGACGTTGTTGGCGATCTTAACCGTCGCCGCGGCATCATCCAGAGTCAGGAAACGTCTGGTTCGACCGTGATGATCCGTTCCCAGGTGCCGCTGAAGGAAATGTTCGGCTACATTTCCCATCTGCGTTCTGCAACGAAGGGGCGTGCATCCTTCACCATGCAGTTCCATCATTACGAGGCTGTTCCTCGTAACGTTGCTGAAGAAATCATGGCAAAGTCCGCCTGATTTTTTCGCTTCGGTGAGACATCTGACCCCGCCAGAGCAATCTGGCGGGGTTTTTTGTGCCTGTATTTCATAAGGATGCACCAATGCGTCTGCCTGACAGGCAGACATGCACTGTTGCTTGTTTTTCCTGCGAATAACCTTTTACACGCAGAATTTTTCCCTCGGAGTGGTAGCACTCAGGCATACCGGCCTCTGGTACACGCTATCCCGGGCTTGGAGAGGTAGGGTGGGCCCGTTTCGGTTGTCCAGATATGACCGCTTCGGCAAAAACTCTCACTGATCAGATCAGTGACAGGGTGGCATCAATCAAACCGTGCTGCATGTACGAGTTTGTGATTAACGGGTCCTGATAGAATTCTCGTTCGGGTAAGTTAGGGCGCCGAAGCATAAAAAAAGGCGACGAAAGGTTGCCCCGCCGTCGCCTTTTCTGAAAATGCTAGAGATCAGTGCAGATTGTCTGTCCGGCGGATAAACGCTGCGACATTGTCATGAAGCTGCTGCAGGGCTGCCGGGTCTACGTAGACCATGTGTCCGGACGAATACTGAGCGTATTCGATGTTCTTCTGAAGGCTGGTAGCCATCGGAAGATGCTTCATCTCGTAAATACCTTCGTAGTAAGGCGTTGCGAGATCGTAGTAGCCACCATTTAGCATCACATGCAGGTTCGGGTTCGTCTTGATTGCCATGGCAAGGTCGCTCATGACGTTGGGAACGCCCTTGGGCTGGTAGCCGTGTCCTGGCTGGGTGTGTTTGTTGTCCCAGTTCCCTTCAGGATTGAAGAGGCGGTAGGTTTCGTCTGTGCCGTACTTCAGAGTGTTTCGCACATAGTCATTGAAGACCGAAACATAGGCAGAACTGATAGCGCTGGACTGCGGATCGTAATCGGCTTCCTTCGTCATCGGATCAAGCGTTGGGCTGGAATACCGCGTATCGAGGCGACCTGTTGCCATTCCCGTTGCAGCCTGAAGCTGCTGTTCGAATTGGCCGCCGTTCACGCGGAGATCAGAGCGCAGAATATAGTCCACCGGCAGGCCAGTGTAGGTGTGGAGCTTCTCTGCGATGGCCTGACGCTCGCTTTCCGGCAGGTCTGCTCCCTGACGGAGGGCAACGGTATAATCCGTCACAGCAAAATGCTCGACTTCTTTCAGGAAGGCCTTCAGGTCCGGGTGCTGCTGTGGCAGGCAATGATGATACCACGCCGTTGCAGCATAGGTGGGTAGAGCGAGAACATAGGGGTCATCAACGCCAGGGTTGAACTGCGGTGCATCAGCGCTGTTGTCGTAATTCAGGATCTGGGAGAGCAGGATGACACCATTGAAATCGATGTTCTCTTCCTGCTCCAGATCATTGATGACGACTGCGGAGCGCATGGTGCCGTAGCTTTCGCCAAACAGGTATTTGGGCGAATTGTAGCGGTGGTACTTTGCAAGAAACTTCGAGATGAAGTGGGTGAATGCTTCTCCGTCACCATCGACACCAAGGAACTCCTTGGCTGCATCCTTGCCCGCAATGCGTGAGAAACCGGTTCCCGGAGCATCAACAAACACAACGTCCGACACGTCTAGTAGAGACTGGGGATTGTTGATGAGAGCGTAAGGCGCGGCGGGAAGATGCTGGTCACCAGGTGTGTTGACGCGGCGTGGGCCGAACGTGCCCATATGGACCCAGACAGACGCCGMCCCCGGCCCGCCGTTATACAGGAAGGTAATGGGACGTTTCGCGGATGGAACGCCATCCTTGAAGTAGGCGGTATAGAACATCGATGCGACAGGTGGGTTCTTGTCGCTGTCGTCTTTGCCGGCTTCAACCTTGATGCCGCGCTTGGTCAGAACCTCATTGGAATCATTGTATTCTGACCCGTGCACGAGAATAGTCCCGGCAACAGCCTGATAAGGAATGGTCGAGCCATCCACGACTACCGTGCCGCGTGTCACGCTGTCGGCATTGGGGGCAGGAGTGTCCTTGGCGGGTTCAGCGGCAAGAGCGGGTGTTACCATCATGGCAACACCCAGGAAGAGAGCCTTGCGAAGCATTCAGAAGGGCCTTGTGTTAAGTGTTCTGCCCTTCTCTAAACGCATAGCTGACTTGCAGACAAGCCAGATGTTATAATGTTTCGTTCTTAACCGAATGCACGGTTCGTATGCATGATCGCCACGCCGATTTCCCGTAGCAGATTGAACGAGCGTTCCAGTGGCTGGAAAATTTCCCGGTGTTCCCGGGCAAAGCCACTTTCTTCGCCCGCGTCGCCCGGCTCGCCAAAGTCCAGATTGGCCACGCTCGGGCCAGAGACCGGGAAGAGGTCATCCAGCAGATGCAGAGAGCGCGGGATATCCAGACACAGGATCAGGTTGGTGATGGAATCACGTGTCAGGCTATTGCGCGGACCAAAATAGGGAATACGCGTAGACAGAACCCACAGTCGATCAATCAGGGCAAAGCGGATGGCGTGCAGTAGCTTTTCACGGGGCTCCATACGCGGTGCATCCGGCCATGCGGCGCGCAGGGCAATATGATCCGTCTGGATGCGGCGGAACATTGCCGGTGCGCTCGTCCAGAAGCGCAGAACTTCCAGTCCATGGGAAATGGTCAGGAAATTCTGACGCTCTTCTTCGTCCTGCGCTTTGGATGCGCGATCCAGCCAGGTTCCCGGATCAAGCTGACGTATTGTTGCGCGCAGGACTTCCAGATCGGAGTGAGCCAAGGCCTGTCGGGCAAAGTCCATGGCTTCGCGGAAACGTGGCGAGCTGGTGACAAACTGCTCGAATGTTTCCGGATGACGCTGCGCCGCACTTCCAAGGCCGTGCAGCACATTGGCCCACCAGCCAAGCTGTTGAAGGATGGCATTGTTCGGGATGGCGCGTAGCTGACTTGGATGCGTGATGCGCGTCACTGTAGCGGCATCAGACTGGCGTGCAGAGGGACGGGAGCCTGTCTTGTCGATCAGGGATGGTCCAAAAGCACTCAATAGTGCCGCATATCCCGGATCGTTGACCAGAGCGCCCATGTCCAGCGCGATGGTCGAAAAGAAGTCTGCTGCAAAATCCGGGCGTTCATAGACTGGATCATTCACGCTCGTCGGAACGTGCGCCACATGCTCGGCCAATGTTGCAATCGTGGAGGCTGCAATGCTTCCTGTTCCGAACAATGTATAGCCGTCACCACCCTGAAATGCGGTTTCTACACGACAGCCGACGCCTGCATTCTGGAATGCAATCCGCGTTCTTGCCGGAGAAAAATAGTCCAGACGCTGACGAAGGCTGAAAGGATGGGCGCCGCGGCCGATGCTTTCGCCATGGGTGTCGAACAGTGTGAGGGCAACGTCCCCGAGATCATGTTCTTTCAAGAGGTCCAGCGTCCGCATCCGTAGCCGCTCAACCAGATTCGTGGCGGCTAACTGCCCGACATATCGACCCGAGTCCGAATAACCGAACTGGAGGGATAGTCTGCCATTCGCCCGCAGATAATCCCGCCAGTGTGGGGAGCGGAACGCTTCCTCAAGGATGGTCTCTCCGTTTTCGAGTGCGCTTTCCGTCTCGAAAAGAGGAGAAATTTCGATCTGATGATCCTGAATACCGAACAGGCGGGCGAGCCACAGCGTGGCCAGCAGCGTGTATCCGCTTTCTGTTTCAGCAATAAGGAAACGGATGGGGGAGCCGGTATCGATGTGCTTGAGAATCTGCGCCATCGTCATCATCAGGCGCGCGGCCGATGCCGGCTCGACGAGCAGAGAGCCAAAATCAACATGGCGCGCCGTTAGATCATCGAGGGCATCGTTGATTCGAGACAGCAGCACGCGACGGCGGGACGGAAGAGCCGGGTCGTCCGTCAGACCGAGGCGCGTTCTGGCAACATTGTAGATTTGGGCGGCATTCAGGCGCGTGTGGATGTGCGCAATACCAAGCCCGTGGCTCATGAACCCAGCCCGGAGCGTGCGCAGACGCAGGGCATCTGAAGCTTCCAGTCCCGATGCGGCGTCCCGGAAGAAGGGCTGAAGCTCTTTCGCGTCCAGCAGGGCTTTTTCCCGATGTGCGATCAGGGTCTGTGCAAAGTCGCGGATGTCTTCGGGGGTAGCACTTTTGCTTCTCGGACATGCGGCATGTTGTGTCCGGACCGCTTCCATGGCGCGGCGAACACGCATCGCCAGTGACGTATCCTGAAGGCGGAGTTCAGTCAGGCCCGATTCAAGACGTTCAAGCTGGGCAAGTTTGAGTTCCAGACGGATGCGGATTGTGTCCCACCAGCCAATGTCATTGCGCCCGTCTGTATCAAAACCAACCCAGCTTGCGAGAATGATGGGTGAGGGATCCACATGATCCGCCTCGTTCGCCCATCGGGATGTCATTTTTTCAATGAGAGATGTCGTGAGCTCATCAAGGGCATCGCGGCCGCGTAGAACAGCAGCCAAGGCGAGGGACTGCTCATCGGCAAGTGTTGGCGGTGCCGACCGGCGATGTGTTGTCAGGCATGGGAGAGGCGCTTCCGGATTGGAGGCACGTTCGGCCATGAGCGCATAGACATGGTCAGCCAGAGCAAATGTCGGGTGAGCTGTAAAGACAGCGGCAATTGCGGGTTTGGTCAGCGCTTCGGGAGAAGGGGCCTGCTCGACCAGTTTCGCCGCGACCTGCTTGAGACGTTCTGTCGGATTTGCGTCTTCAAGGCCAACATAGTGCCGAAGATGGGCTGCACGCTGGGAGAAGTATTCATCCCGCAGTGTTCGAACTG
This sequence comes from Gluconobacter sp. P5B12, assembly GCF_018812035.1. NCBI lineage: Bacteria > Pseudomonadati > Pseudomonadota > Alphaproteobacteria > Acetobacterales > Acetobacteraceae > Gluconobacter > Gluconobacter sp. P5B12. The sequence continues at coordinate 123,006 of NZ_JACRVV010000003.1, forward strand.
TGTGTTCCAGTTCCTCGATTTTCTCGCCTTTTCCGATGGACAGTTCATCACCAATGGAGGCAATCAGATCACCCAGGCCGTTGCGTTCCTGTGTAAGGCGCGTGGTCATGGCGTCGATGCGGTCGGAAAGGGATGTGTCGTGCCGGGAGGCGCAGTCAGACATCGGGAGCAGTCTCGCTTCTGCGGGAGGTAAATTGAAAACGGGCAAGTTATGTTCCATGCCCGGCCTGTAAGCGCAACCTTGTTGCGGACGCGACAGTGCGTCCGGATGATGCTATCGGAGGCTTCATGCATCCGGATATGAAGAAAGATGTCAGTCAGGCCATTCCGCAGAAGGGATCTTCGCCAACAAGATTGGCCGGAGGCCTTCTGATCGGGATGGGCGCGCTTGCCACAGGCACGACCTATCTGGCTGCAAGACATTTCCACGATGAGAGTCTGGCGTTAGGCGTGCTCCGGGCAGGCTCACGAGCGGGCGTTGTCGGTGGTCTGGCGGACTGGTTTGCTGTAACGGCTCTGTTCCGACATCCGATGGGGCTTCCTATTCCTCATACGGCTATCCTTCCTAGACAGAAGGTACGGTTAGGGCAGGCGCTGGGTCGGTTTGTGTCCGGTCAGTTCTTTACGGATGCCGACGTTCATCGGGCCCTCTCCAAGATTGATCTGCCAGGTTTGATCGCGGACGCTCTCAGCGAGCCATCTACCCGACAGACACTTGTCGCCACGCTGCGCGCCAGTATCCCCAGCCTGTTTGATCGCCTTGAGGACGGTCGGGCGAGTGCTGCTCTATCGCGCGCGCTGCCGGTCCTGCTCAATGGTGAGGAAATCGCGCCACTCGTCTCTCGCGCCATGAGGGCGATGGTGGACAGTGAGATGCATCAGGAAGTGCTCTCTTTCCTTCTGGCAAAGCTCAAGGCCACGGTCGCCGCCAAGGAAGGTGATCTGAGGCAGTTCGTCGAGGAGCGGGTGCGTGAGCAGGGGGGGCGCTTCCTCGGCTGGGCCATTGGCGGATCGGTTGCCAATCGGGTTCTGACGGCTCTTCAGGCTGAAATTGAACGGATCGATCCGATGGACTCGGATATTCGGCATGGCTTCACGACGTGGGTGCGGGCTGAAATCGATCGGATGGAAACGGATCCGGATCGCCGACAGGATCTGACCCGAGCGATTGGCTCAGTTCTCACGCATTCCAGCCTAAAGGCCTGGAGCGGCGAACTCTGGGAGCGCGTCCGCCGGATGGCAGAAGAAGATTGCGCAAAAGAGGACGGTTGGAGTGCCTCTGTTCTGGATACGGCGATTACCGGTCTGGCAACGTCCATGCGTGAAAATGATCCGCTGAGAGATCGCATCAACACGACCGTGGAGCGCATGGTCTCGAAGCTGCTTCCTGGCGTCAGAGACAAGCTCTCCGGGTTCATCGCTAACGTCATGGCAGGATGGGATGGCGATGACCTTGCGCGCCGTCTGGAAGCACGTGTAGGGCGGGATCTGGCCTATATTCGCGTTAACGGGACTGTCGTCGGGTTTTTGGCTGGAGCTGGCCTTGATCTGATCTCCCGCCTGTTTTTCGGTGTCTGAAGAGGCTATAACTCCGTTTAAGACATCACAAACTTCTTGACCTTTGTGACAGCATGGGTCATCTGGAACCTAATCAGGACTTCATAAGTCTTGAATGAATGTAATGTGAGTGTGCAAGCTATGCTGAGGCTCTCCAAACTAGCCGATTATGCCACCGTCCTCCTTGTCCACCTCGGACAGCACGAGGGTCTGGCAACAGCCGCCGCGCTGGCAGGAGAGACCGGAGTACCCGAGCCAACCGTTGCAAAGCTGCTTAAGGGGCTGGCTTCGAGCGGACTCGTCATCTCTCATCGAGGGGCCCGTGGCGGTTACCGGCTGGCAGGTGCGCTGGAAGAGATTACGATCGCCACGGTTATTGCCGTTGTTGATGGTCCGATCTCGATCACAGCCTGCTGTGATGGTCGGGAGTGCGAGCATAGCTCCCTGTGTGGCCTTTCTGGGCAGTGGGACATGGTAAATGACGCCATTCTCCGAACGCTCAACAGTATTACGCTTGCGGATATGAATCGACATTCCGTTCTACATAGCGGGAAGGCGCCCAAGGAGCCTTCTCTCGACACTACCGGCGCCGGGCCAGTCCCCGTGGCTGATCCGGTCAACTGAGGACACCAAATCATGCCAGCTGTGACGGAGACCCGCGAGACAGTCGAAAAGCTCGCGAAGTCCAGTTACGAGTGGGGCTTCGAGACTGATATCGAAATGGATATCGCTCCCAAGGGCCTGAATGAAGATACGGTTCGTCTGATCTCGGAGCGTAAGAGAGAGCCTGAGTGGATGCTGGAATGGCGTCTCAAGGCTTTCCGTATGTGGCTGGAAATGAAAGAGCCTGAATGGGCCAAAGTCAGTCACCCTCCGATTGATTATCAGGATGCGCATTACTTCGCTCAGCCTAAAAAGAAGCCTGGCCCGAAAAGTCTGGATGAAGTCGATCCCGAGCTTCTCAAAACCTATGCCAAGCTAGGCATTCCGCTGCATGAGCAGGCGTTGCTGGCTGGTGTAGAAGGTGCTGAAGATCAGAAGCGTCTTCCTGTTGCTGTTGACGCTGTTTTTGACAGCGTGTCGGTTGCGACAACCTTCCGCAAGACGCTTGAAGAAGCCGGTGTCATCTTCTGCCCGATTTCAGATGCTATTCGGGAACATCCGGATCTCGTAAAGCAGTATCTTGGTTCGGTTGTGCCAGCCGCTGACAATTTCTTTGCGGCACTGAATTCCGCCGTCTTTACAGATGGGTCGTTTGTGTTCGTTCCAAAGGGTGTGCGTTGCCCGATGGAACTCTCCACATACTTCCGAATCAATGCCCGCAATACCGGCCAGTTCGAGCGGACCCTGATTATCGTCGAAGATGGCGCGAGCGTCTCTTATCTGGAGGGGTGTACAGCTCCCCAGAGAGATGAAAACCAACTTCATGCGGCGGTTGTCGAGCTGATTGCGATGGATGATGCGTCCATCAAGTACTCTACGGTGCAGAACTGGTATCCGGGAGATGATGAAGGTCGCGGTGGCATTTATAACTTCGTGACGAAGCGGGGAGCCTGCCGCGGCGCACGGTCCAAGATTTCCTGGACGCAGGTTGAAACCGGTTCTGCGATTACGTGGAAGTATCCCTCCTGCGTTTTGGCAGGCGAGGGCTCGGTTGGCGAATTTTACTCCGTTGCTGTGACCAACAATCACCAGCAGGCCGATACAGGTACGAAAATGATTCATCTGGCGCCGAATACGCGCTCGACGATCATTGCCAAGACCATTTCGGCCGGCCGCTCTGACAGCACATATCGTGGTCTTGTTCGTATGCAGCCGAAGGCCCGCAATGCGCGCAATTTCACGCAGTGCGACAGTCTTCTGATTGGTGATCAGTGTGGTGCACATACGGTTCCGTATATCGAGAGCCGCAACATGACCGCGCGTATCGAGCACGAAGCAACGACGTCTAAAATCTCCGAAGACCAGCTTTTCTACTGTCGCTCTCGCGGGCTTTCTGAAGAAGACGCAGTTGGTTTGATTGTTAACGGATTTTGCCGCGAGGTGCTCAAGGAGCTGCCAATGGAATTCGCGGTCGAGGCTCAGAAGCTACTCCAGGTCAGCCTCGAAGGAAGTGTGGGTTAAGACATGAATGATTTTCTCAAGATCCAGGGTCTCGAAGCACGCATTGATGCCGATGGGACGCCAAAGGAAATCCTGAAAGGGATCGACCTCGAAATTCCAAAGGGCGAAATCCATGCCATCATGGGCCCAAATGGCTCCGGCAAATCTACGCTCTCCTATGTCCTTTCCGGCCGCGATGACTACGAAGTAACAGGCGGGAGCGCGACCTTTAAAGGCCAGGATCTTCTAGCTCTGGACCCGGAAGAGCGTGCTGCTCTGGGCGTGTTTCTCGCATTCCAGTCTCCCGTCGAGCTGCCGGGCGTCAATAACGCCAATTTTCTGCGGACAGCCGTAAATGCTGTGCGCCGTGCGCGTGGTGAAGACGAACTGGACGCTGTTGCGTTCCTGAAGGCCGTGCGAGCTGAGACTAAGCGTCTGTCCATGTCTGACGAAATGCTCAAGCGTGCGGTTAATGTCGGCTTCTCCGGCGGTGAGAAGAAGCGCAATGAAGTGCTCCAGATGCGCTTGCTGCAGCCCTCTTTCGCTATTCTCGACGAGACGGACAGTGGTCTGGATATTGATGCCCTGCGTATCGTTGCAGATGGCGTGAATTCTCTTCGCGGGCCTGACTTCTCGGCACTTGTCATCACGCATCATCAGCGTCTGCTCGATTACATCGTTCCTGACCGCGTGCATGTTATGGCCAAGGGCAAGATCATCTACAGTGGTGGTCCGGAAGTGGCGAAGACGCTTGAGAAGCAGGGCTACACCCAGTTCCTCGAGGCTGCAGCGTGAGTACAGGGACAGCAGTTCAGTCGTCCCCAGCCCTGAGCGCTTTCGTCGGGCGTGCAGCGGGACATGGCTCTGTTCTGGCTGAGCGCGGGATTCCCACGCGGCGTGTCGAGGCATGGCGATATACGCCCCTGCGGGCCTTTACGGAAACGGTTTGGAACGAAGCGTCTGCACTGTCGGATCACGACGTGCAGTCGCTGTTGGATGCGCTGGCGTTGCCAGAGGCGGAAAGCCGTGCGGTTTTCGCGAATGGGCAAGAAGCTGCATCTCAAACACGCCTTTCGGAAAATCTTGTTCGTTCGCAGGGTGAAGCCGTTGATCCGTTAGAGGACCGCTTTTCGGCTATTCTCAACGCAGCCCTGCGTCAGGATGGTTTGTCCATTCGCGTGCCTGCGGGCGTTGCTGCTGGAACGCTGGTCCTCGTTTCCCTCACCTCAGGGAACGCCATTTCCACACATCTGCGCCATCAGATTGTTCTCGAAGACGGTGCATCTCTGACGGTCTTCGATGTTAACGCAGGGGACGGTCGGTATGTGACCAACCCGCGGTTTGACATTGTGGTTGGGAAGGGCGCCCAGTTGAATCACGTCAAACTGCAGCGTGAGGGCGCAAACGCGGGGCATCTTGCTCTTGTTTATGCATCCGTGGACGCGAACGGAAACTACGACAGCTTTACCCTGAATCAGGGTAGTGAGCTGGCGCGGCACGAAGTTGTTGCGACGCTGACCCAAGCCCATGCACAGGTCCATGTGAACGGAATTCAGATCGTGGATGGCACGCGCCTGAACGATCTGACGTCTATGATTCATCATGCAGCGCCTGATTGTGGGTCGCGCCAAACGGTTAAGACTGTGCTCTCTGAGAGCGGACAGGGCGTGTTCCAGGGCAAGATTCTCGTCGATCGTGTTGCCCAGAAGACTGACGGCTATCAGATGAATCAGGCACTTCTTCTGTCAGAGAAAGCGCAGATTAACAGTAAGCCTGAGCTGGAAATTTACGCGGATGACGTGAAGTGCAGCCATGGCGCCACTGTGGGGGCACTGGATGACGAGCAGCTTTTCTATCTGCGCTCTCGTGGTGTGCCAGAAGCAGAAGCGCGCATTATTCTCGTTCAGGCCTTCCTTCTGGATGCACTTGATCTCGTAACAGACGAGACCCTGCGCGACGTACTGATCCGGAGCATCACAGCATGACGCCGGCTGTACGCGCGCAGTTTCCGATCCTGTCTGAGCAGGTGCATGGTCGTCCGCTCGTCTTTCTCGACAGTGCCGCTTCAGCCCAGAAGCCGGAATGCGTGATCGAAGCTATGCGCGATGCGGCGTATCATCAGTACGCCAACATTCATCGCGGCTTGCACTGGATGAGTGAGCGGACAACAGAAGCTTACGAACGTACGCGTGATGCTGTCGCAGGGCTCATTAATGCGCCAGACCGCCATGAAGTTGTCTTCACGCGAAACAGTACAGAGGCCATCAATCTGGTGGCGCACAGTCTTGGCTCACTGATGAAGCCAGGGCAGGCGGTTCTGATTTCGGAACTGGAGCATCACGCCAATATTGTCCCATGGCTCATGCTGCGGGACCGGGTTGGTATCGAACTCCGTGTAGCCCCAATGGATGAGAGTGGTGACATCGATCTTGAGGCGTATGAAGCGCTTCTGGATGACGGCAATGTCGCTCTTGTGTCCATCACGCATATGTCGAATGTGCTGGGGACCGTCACACCTGCCAAAAAACTGGCAGAAATCGCCCATGCTCACGGCGCGCGCATCCTGTTTGATGGGTCGCAGTCTGTCGTACATCGGAAAATCGATGTGCAGGATATCGGAGCAGACTTTTTTACCTTCACTGGCCATAAGCTTTATGGGCCAACAGGTATCGGCGTACTCTGGGGAAAGCGGGAGCTTCTAGATGCCATGCCGCCGTTCCTGGGTGGGGGCGAGATGATCCAGAATGTCTCTTTCGAGCGTGCGACCTGGGCGACTGTCCCTCATAAATTCGAAGCGGGAACCCCTGCCATTCTGGAAACGATTGGTCTGGGCGCGGCCGTTAAGTTCGTGGAGGGGATTAGCTATGACGCTATCTCTCGTCACGAAACAGCTTTGACCACATATGCCGAGCAGCGTCTGGGCGAGGTTGAAGGGCTTAAAGTTCTTGGGTCTCCGCGGGTTCGCGGTGGTGTTCTGTCCTTCGTGATGGACGGCGCTCATCCCCATGATCTGGCTACCTTGCTGGATCAGTTGGGAATTGCGATCCGTGCTGGTCAGCATTGTGCAGAGCCGCTTGTCCGTCGTCTCGGTGTGCATGCTACGGCACGCGCCAGCTTCGGTATTTACACGACACAGGATGAGATTGACGTCCTGATCACAGGCCTTGAACGGGCACGGAAGATGCTCACATGAGTGATGCCATGACCGAACACCACCCCATTGATGAGAGCACTCCCGTAACAGGTGAGGGCACCGGCCCGGACCAGGACGCTGTTATAGCGGCCATAGCGACCGTTTATGACCCGGAAATTCCGGTAAACATTTATGAGTTGGGCCTGATCTACGCGATTGACCTGCATGATGACGGCCGGGTCAACGTGGAAATGACCCTGACGGCTCCCAATTGTCCGAGTGCTCAGGAACTGCCGGAAATGGTGCGTGACGCCATTCTGAAAGTGCCAAATGTGACGAATGCCACTGTGGAAATCGTATGGGATCCGCCATGGGACATGAGCCGCATGAGTGATGATGCGCGTCTTGCGCTTAATATGTTCTGATCTGAGGGGCAAAAGTCATGTCTGAAACCCTGACACGTCGACCACTTCCCGCTCTGATGTCTGTGTCTGATCGTGCTGCTGAGAGGCTGCGCGTTCTCTATGCCGGCGCTCATCAGGGACAACTTTTACGCATTGGTGTCGGTACGCGAGGCTGCTCAGGCCTGTCTTACGAAATGACTTTTGTGGATGAGCCAGCCGTAACGGACGAGCGCGTAGAAGACCAAGGTGTGACCCTGCTTGTTGATCGCAAGGCCACACTTTTTTTGACGGGAACAGTCATGGACTACGAGATCAAGGATCTCGAAGCCGGATTTACCTTCAGGAATCCAAATGAGAAGGGACGTTGTGGCTGCGGCGAGAGTTTTCACGTTTGATCCGTTTAGGATCACGTGAAAATACCAGAACCGTTTCCACTTCTGTGGACCAGAGGAACTGGTCCACAATTGTCCAGTTCAGGACTGAATAGCCTGCCTCTTTTAATGCGCGGCCATCTTTTTCCAACGCAGCAGGATTACAGCTCACATACACGATGTCTTTAACGCCAGATTTGGCGAGTGGCATTGTCTGTGCACCAGCACCAGCATAAGGCGGATCAAGAACGACAGTTCGCGTTGACTTCAGATCCTGAGGCAGAAGAGGCTGACGCATAAGATCACGATGGAATCCGTCCACCCGTCGGCCGCCTGCTGCTGCCTTTAAGCAAGTTGCAGCAGCAAGATCGCCTTCATACGCTATTACGCGGCCTTTTTCCGACATAGGGAATGTCAGAGTACCGCAGCCTGCGAAAAGCTCGACTGTGATATCTTTTTTGTTGAGTGGCGGAAGCCCATCAACAACAGCCTGTACAATGGCATTTTCCGCATCTTCAGTCGCCTGAAGAAAGGCAGCAGGAGGCGGAGTAATTTCCACGCTTCCAAATGCTTCCTTGACTGCCCGCGTCTGTGAGACCGTTTCAATAGAACGGTCTTTCGGGTTTTGCCATGAAATCCGCGGCAGTCCGTGTTGCCTCCCGAAGGCGGCAAGTTTCGTACGGTCAGCGGTAGTCAACTCAGCTGGCGTCGAAAGCGTCAGGTCTGGGCCACTATCCAGAAGATTGAGGACTAAGCCTCCGCGGCCGGTCAACGCACCCAGAGAAGACAGGACCTCACGAAGTGGCTTCAGCAAAGCAAAAAGGGTCGGGTGCAGGACATGACACTCCGTCATATCCACCGGATCGCCATTGCGTCGATGAAGCCCGAGGATAACGCCGCCTGGAATACGCTGGATCGCGAGGTCCATGCGTCGGCGCGTGTATGACGGGGTTTGATAACGCTGCGGAACAGGAAGATCTTCAAAGCCTGCTGCGGTGAGAGCTTCAGCGACTCGCGTTGTCTTCCAATCCAGCAGCGCAGGTAATGACATCTGTTGAATCGCACAGCCACCGCATTCGCCAAAGAGAGTGCACGGAGGTGCAACTCTATCTGACGACGGAGCCGTAATTTCAATCAGTTCCGGACGCGTACCAGAAAAGCGGGCTAGCACTTCCTCTCCTGGCAACGTGCCAGGAATAAAAAGAACATGCCCGTCGTGATGAGCAACGCCGTCAGCCGCAGCGCCTAAACCTTCAATCCGGAGGGGAAAAGCTCCGGTCCCGGGGTTATTCATCACCGTAATGACGAGCATCGTGCTGAACGGGAAGGGTCAGGTCTGTTTCGGCTGCCACCGACAGCCTGTGTCGCCGAGGCACCAGCATGAATGCAGGTGTATCCCCACCGAAGCCTGTCTTTGGCGCATCGTTTTCGAAGGCAGGGGCAAGTTCAACGGACTGGCGATCGTGAGGAGCAGGCTGTGCAACGGGTGTTGCAACAGACTGTGGCGCGTTTGCCACCTGTGTCTCGTCACGATCCGTACGATTGCGCTTGCGGCCTCCGCGTCGGCGCTTGTTACGGCGCTGTCCTTCCGATTCGTCCTCAATGCTGGATTCTTCGGAAGCCTGCGATGGGAGTGCCTGCTTAGGTGTCTGAATCAGACGACCATTTTCGTCTTCCTGAGCCCAGTCAACGGACTGTATTCCGGCGAATTCCAGACGGGGAATAACCTTCCCTGTCAGGGTTTCAATCGCGTCGAGGAGGCGGCGATCACGCGGTCCAGCAATGCTGAAGGCATGACCATGCTTGCCGGCACGACCAGTGCGTCCAATGCGATGCACATAGTCTTCCGCATTGAACGGCAGATCAAAATTGAAAACATGCGACAGACCGCCGATGTCAATTCCACGCCCGGCAACGTCAGAGCAGACCAGAATCTTCAGCTCGCCAGACTTGAAGCTATCAAGCGTCGAAAAGCGTAAGGACTGTGCAAGATCGCCATGCAGATGGCCTGCGGCGAATCCATGCTTCGTCAGATAACGCTGGAGCATATCGACGTCGCGCTTGCGATTACAGAACACAATGGCGTTCTGAACATTCTGCGCCTGAAGCAGCTTACGCAGTGCCCGGCGCTTCTCGTCTTCTTCGACGACGATCAGGCCTTCTTCAATCGTGGTCGCGACAGAAGATGGACGGGAGACCGTGATCTGTACCGGATTTCTCAGGAACGCATCTGCAAGGCGACGAATTTCCGGCGCCATAGTGGCGGAGAAGAAAAGCGTCTGACGATTTGCGGGCAGCAGGCTGACGATTTTTTCAATATCGGGAATGAATCCCATATCGAGCATACGGTCAGCTTCGTCGATAACGAGCGTGCTTGTCTGCGTCAGCAGCAGGCCGCCGCGTCCGAATAGATCGAGAAGACGTCCCGGAGTCGCAATCAGGACGTCCACGCCACGGTTCAGAACTTCGCGTTGTTCTGCCATGCTTTCACCGCCGATCAGCAGTGCATGGGTCAGGCGTAAGTGCTTGCCGTAAAGCTTGAAATTATCTGCAACCTGGAGGGCCAACTCACGTGTCGGCTCAAGAATGAGCGAACGCGGCATTCTGGCCCGAGCGCGAGAACCAGACAGCTTCTCAATCATCGGAAGGGTGAAAGACGCAGTTTTTCCGGTGCCGGTTTGGGCAACACCCAGAACGTCGTGTCCCTTCAGAACTTCAGGAATAGCCTGAGCCTGAATAGGAGTCGGATGCTCGTAACCGAGTTCCTGAATGGCGCGCATGATGGCGTCAGAAAGGCCCAGATCAGCAAAGCGCGGACGGTCTTCTGAGGTCTCAACAGCGACTACAACTTCAGCTTGTGCCGGCTCAGCTTTAATCTCAGCGACCACTTCCGGAATAGCTGGCGCAGTTACCGGAGCTTCAGCCTCGGGCCGAATCTTCCTAGGGCGTCCACGACGAGCTGGTGCTTTCGCTGGAGCCTCTGCTGCCTCTACCAGAGGAGCAACTTCAGGACGTGCCTCGGCTTCTGCTGGTTCAGGTGCGGATACCTCGGCTGCGACAGCAGCTTTGGGTTTGCGCCCGCGACGTGGCTTCGGTGTCTCTGGTGGCTCCAAGACTTCAGGTGTAGCCTCAGTAGCAACGACTTTCGGTTTACGACCGCGCTTTTTGGGAGTAGGCGCTGCGACTTCTTCAACGACAGCGTCACTAACGACTTTCGGCTTGCGACCGCGGCGCTTGGGCGCAGGAGTTTCGGTTGCTTCCGGGGCAACAGCTTCGACGGACTCGGTTGTTTCCGGAGCTGGCTTGCGTGCCTTGCGGCGAGGAGTGCTCACAGTGTCGGTATCAACCGTCTCGCTCTTGGGGCGACGGCCACGACGTACTGGGGCAACTTCAGCAGTTTCTGGTGCGCTTTCCTCTTCGGAGATTGCAACTGCCTTCGTGCGCCGACGAGAAGGTGTTGCGGTGTTGGCAACGGCTTCTGTCTCGGTCTTTTGAGCTGCGGGACGACGGCCGCGAGGCTTCTTTTCAGCTACGACCGGCTCAGGAGTAGCCGAATCGGCATCTTCCGTTTCGATCGGGGAATTCTTGATTGCCTTCGCACGGCTGCCTACGGGGCGTCCGCGTTTTGCAGGGGCAGAGGTACGGGGCTTGGAAGGACCGGAGGTCGTTTTCGCGCTCAAATGACTCTCGAGACTCTCGTTGACGGTACAGACCTGACGGAATGGACCGGAGTTGAGGGCGGGCACATGTCCCGCAACTTTAAAGTGGTGCGTTATCGGCTAAACGCTGGAATGGCAAGCGATACAGCCCATGAAGCGCCATATCGCTACCACAATCACATGCCGTGCGCCATGGCTGCAATCAGAATGTTCACAAGACCAAGGCCAGCCATAAGAATCATACGGTTTCTGAGAGTATCAAAAACAGCAGGCTGAGGGCGCATGGCCCGACGGGCTCGCAGGAATGGACCGCGAACTGTTGTTATGAAAACCACTGCCATGGCAATCCCGATCAACTGCATGGCATTGATCGTCCAGTTCACGGCAGCAAAGCCGCCTTCATGGAAAACAAGTGCCCAGCCGCTTACCAGGGAAAAAGGCACAACCTGCCAGAGACCTTTGAAAAAGCGTGTGTAGTTCTGCAAAAGGACCGAAGAGCGGGGTCCGGGGTCGAGCAGGCCAACTGTGGAGCGGACAACCAGGGCGGAGTAGATCGATCCGCCAATCCAGTATGTCATGCACAGAAGATGGATTGCGAGCACTAGGCTCCAGAGAAGTGAACCCGTCATTGATCCTCGTCATGGTCAGGTGGGTGAAGGAAGAGCAGGGATATCCCTGATGTATCGGCCGGAGGTTACCCGAGGGGAATGTCCAAAGGCCATAGGGAACGCGGATGTCGCCTGTGCTTTCTGTAAGCATACCCGCGAATCAGGAGAAAACAGAGTTATGCCTCCATACCCTCTTGCGCTGCTGACACCTGAGGAGAGCGACATGATGGATCATGCCGCTTCTGCCGTCGTTCCTGTCGCGCAACTTATGGAAAATGCGGGATGGGCCGTTGCTCGGGCCATTCGCAAGCGGTTTCAGAAATGTCGCGTGGCCGTTGTTTGCGGGCCGGGTAACAACGGTGGCGACGGCTACGTCGTGGCCCGTCTTCTGGCGCGATGGGGATGGTCGGTCCGAGTGGTTGCGATGGGTGTTCCCAAAGAGGGTGGCCCGGCATTTGTCGCTGCGTCAGGATGGTCTGGTCCTGTACTGCCATTCGAAGGAGCGTCTCTGGAAGGAGCAGACCTGCTGGTTGATGCTGTTTTTGGATCCGGGTTGAAGCGTCCAGTCAGTGACGACGTAGCTGCAGTGCTGGCAGCTGTTCCTCGACGCGTGGCGATCGATATGCCGAGTGGCGTATCCGGAGAAACTGGAGAAGTGCTCGGTCAGGCACAGAGTTGCGCGTTGACGGTCACATTTATGAGGCCGCGGCCAGGTCATTTTCTGGAGCCTGGGCGAGGGTTGTGCGGGGAGCTGGTCTGCGCCGATATTGGTATGCCTGAGCAGGCATGGAGTGGCCTGACGCCAAAAATCAGCTTCAATTGGCCGGGGCTTTGGGATCTGCCGGTCTCCGGAGAGGGAGACTATAAATATCGACGCGGCGTTGTGAGTGTCTGTGGCGGCGCTGTTATGCCGGGCGCCACAAGGCTGGCAGCACGAGCTGCAAGGCGGACAGGCGCTGGGCTTGTCCGCATCGCAGCCCGAAAAGTTGCAGAAGCTTATCGACTCGGCGACCCGGGACTAATCATTGATGACCAGCCTATTGGCTCCCTGCTGGAAGATTTGCGACGGAAGGTTTGGGTCTGCGGACCCGGCCTGACTCCTGAAGAGGTTTCTGAAGTTCTCCCTGCGCTATTGGCCGCAAAAAAAACGGTTCTTGCGGATGCAGGTGCTTTGGCGTGGGGAGCGGAAGACCTTTCTCGTCTGAAAGGTGTGGCGGCTGTTACGCCGCATATCGGCGAATTCAAAAAGCTGTTTGGCCCTGTGACTGGGAGTCGAACTGAAGCTGCCTTGAACGCTGCGCGTGAGTTGAATGCCGTGATGGTCATGAAGGGTTCAGATACGATCATAGCTGCGCCAGACGGACGCATTGCAATCAACGCGCACGCCACATCGGCGCTTGCTACTGCAGGGTCTGGCGATACACTGACGGGTGTGATTGGGACTTTGATGGCTGCGGGAATGGAGACCTGGGAGGCGTGTTGCGCGGGTGTCTGGCTGCATGGTGAGGCAGGAATACAGGCATCCCGTGATCACGGTGGGTGGCCCGTCGCAGAGGATCTGGATCTTCCCCTGGGGGAGGCTCGGAGCGTCGCGACAGAGCTTTCAAAGGCGGATTTAAGCAAAAACCCGATGGCCGCCCTGTTGTGAAGTGGCGTTTCATGCGCTAAAGGCCGCGCTTCCAAGGTTCGGTAACACGAACCCCGGAGACGGGGCTGAGCGGGCGTGGTGGAATTGGTAGACACGCCAGATTTAGGTTCTGGTGGCGCAAGTCGTGGGGGTTCAAGTCCCTCCGCCCGTACCAACCCGGTTTCCTGAGAAGAGATTTTAACATACCCGACCGAGAGGATCGCCTGGCTCATGCAGGTTACGCCCACGCTCAACGAAGGACTTAAGCGCGCCTTCACTGTCGTTGTCCCGTCTGCGGACCTGCAGGCTCGTCGCGCCGCCCGACTCGCAGAAGTTGCACGCACGATCAAGCTTCCGGGTTTCCGTCCGGGCAAGGTGCCGGCATCTCTCGTCAAGCAGCGTCATGGCGCAGCCGTGAATGCGGAACTGATGGAAGAAGTTGTTAACGACACGGTTGGCAAGCTTCTCCAGGAACAGGACGTCCGTGCGGCTATGCAGCCGAAGGTCGAACTGGTTTCTGCTCCGGACTCTGATGGCGATCTGGAATTCAAGATCGAAGTTGAAGTTCTGCCGGAAATTGCAGTTCCTGATCTGTCTGGTCTGAAGCTGACGCGTCTGACCTCCAAGGTTGACGAAGAAGTCGTGAACAAGGCTCTGGCTGACCTCGCCCGTCGCAGCCGCAAATTTGACGCCATTGAAGAAGATCGCGCTGCCGTAAAGGGTGACGTGGTCTGCGTTGACTTCGTTGGTAAGCATGATGGCACGCCGTTTGACGGTGGCACGGCTGAAGACGTGAACGTCGAAATCGGCGGTGAAGGCTTCATTCCGGGTTTTGCCGAGCAGATGGAAGGCATGAAGGCCGGGGAAGAGCGCGTTATCAACGTGACGTTCCCGGAAGACTATCAGGCTGAAGAACTGGCCGGTAAGGCTGTGACGTTCGACATCAAGGCGAAGTCCCTGAAGAAGCCTGTTGATCCGGAAATTAACGATGATCTGGCCAAGGACATTGGTCTTGAGAGCATCGAGCAGATCCGCTCCCTGATCACGGAGCAGGCTGAAGGCGAGTACAAGCAGCTTTCCCGTCTGCGCATCAAGCGCGAGCTTCTGGACGCCCTGTCTGAGAAGACCGACTTTGAAGCCCCGCAGAGCATGGTTGACGCCGAGTTCGGTCAGATCTGGACCCGCGTCGAGCAGGATCGCGAAGCTGGTCGCATGGACGAGGAAGATGCAGGCAAGGACGAAGAGACCCTGCGTGCAGATTACCGTCGTATTGCAGAGCGCCGCGTGAAGCTGGGTCTGCTGCTGGCTGAAATTGGTCGCAAGCAGGAAATTCAGGTGTCCCGCGAGGAACTGCTGGGTGCGATGCAGCAGGAAGCTCAGCGTTACCCGGGTCAGGAAAAGATGGTTTTCGAGTTCTTCTCCAAGAACCCGCAGGCTGTTGAAGGGCTTCGTGGCCCGATCCTGGAAAACAAGGTTGTCGACTATCTGATCGAGCTGGCTGACGTCACCGAAAAGGAAGTCACACCTGAAGAACTCGCAGAAATCCCGCCTGCCGAGCTCTGAGAGTACTGACGTAAGAAGGACGGGCACTCTCAGGAGTGCCCGTTTTGCTGTCTGCTCCCTTTGACGGAACGCTCTCTCGGGTCCATGTTAGAGAGAACAGACAGCCCATCGGGCATTGAGGAACAGACAGTATGACCATTGGGGACCGCGATCCCGTCGAGGTGTTCAACAACTCTCTGGTGCCGATGGTGGTCGAACAGACTGCCCGCGGAGAGCGAGCTTTCGACATTTTTTCACGCCTCCTTCAGGAGCGTATCATCTTCCTGACCGGCCCGGTTTACGATCAGGTGTCATCCTTGATCAGCGCTCAGCTTCTGTATCTTGAGAGCGTCAATCCGACCAAGGAAATTTCGTTCTACATCAACAGCCCTGGCGGTGTCGTTTCCGCTGGTCTCGCGATTTATGACACGATGCAGTACATTCGTTGCCCTGTTAGCACTGTCTGCATTGGTCAGGCTGCGTCCATGGGGTCGCTGCTCTTGGCTGGTGGCGAGAAGGGGCATCGTTACTGCCTGCCGAATGCGCGCGTGATGGTGCATCAGCCATCTGGTGGAGCACAGGGTCAGGCGTCCGATATTGAGATTCAGGCTCGTGAGATCCTGTTGATCCGTCAGCGCCTGAACGAAATCTATCGTGAGCACACAGGGCAGACGCTTGAAGAGATCGAGCGCAAGCTCGAGCGTGATAGCTATCTGTCTGCTGAAGAAGCGAAAGAATTCGGTCTGATTGACGCTGTTGTGCGACGTCACCCCAACGTGGCAGCCAGTCAGGATTGAGTTTGTTTGAAGTGACAGGGGAGAAGGTTGCTCCCCTTGGAAAGAAAAAGCGGCATACCGATATGCCGCTTTTCATGTCTTGGAGCCCAGGGCTTCGGGGTTGCCGAAGGCTGAGACCTCGGCCTAGAGTTTTAAGTGCTTCCGCATGTCTGCTGCCGAAAAGTGGTCGGTGCGTGCGTGAGGGGAAAGAGGAACAGCGATGAGCAACAAATCCGGCGATTCCAAAAACACCCTGTATTGCTCGTTCTGTGGGAAATCCCAGCACGAAGTGCGCAAGCTGATCGCTGGCCCGACAGTTTTCATCTGTGATGAATGCGTTGAGTTGTGCATGGACATCATTCGCGAGGAGCATAAAACGCATCTCGTGAAGTCCCGAGACGGTGTTCCGACGCCAAAAGAAATCTGCAAGGTTCTGGACGATTACGTCATTGGTCAGTTCGAGGCCAAGCGCGCGCTTTCTGTGGCCGTTCATAACCACTACAAGCGTCTGGCCCATGCTCAGAAGAGCAATGACATCGAGATCGCGAAGTCGAACATTCTTCTGATTGGCCCGACCGGAACAGGCAAGACGCTGCTGGCTCAGACGCTGGCTCGTATTCTCGATGTGCCGTTTACCATGGCTGATGCCACGACGCTGACCGAAGCCGGTTATGTGGGCGAGGACGTTGAAAACATCATCCTGAAGCTTCTTCAGGCATCAGACTATAACGTTGAGCGTGCGCAGCGTGGCATCGTCTACATCGATGAAATCGATAAGATTTCTCGTAAGTCCGATAACCCCTCCATCACGCGTGATGTGTCGGGCGAAGGTGTACAGCAGGCACTGCTCAAGCTGATGGAAGGGACCGTTGCGTCCGTTCCGCCGCAGGGTGGCCGCAAGCATCCTCAGCAGGAGTTCCTGCAGGTGGATACGACGAACATGCTGTTCATCTGCGGTGGTGCCTTCGCGGGGCTGGACAAGATCATTGCAGCGCGTGGGAAAGGCTCAGGTATCGGTTTTGGGGCAGATGTGCGTTCTGAAGACGAGCGCCGTCTGGGAGCGATCCTTCAGACTGTCGAACCTGAAGATCTTCTCAAATTTGGGCTGATTCCAGAGTTCATTGGTCGTCTGCCTGTCATCGCGGCCCTGAATGATCTGGATGAAGCTGCTTTGATCCAGATTTTGAGCAAGCCCAAGAATGCGTTGACCAAGCAGTATGCGCGTCTCTTCGAAATGGAAGGCGTCAAGCTGACATTCACGGAAGACGCACTTTCCGCCATCGCGAAGCGTGCCATCGAACGTAAGACAGGTGCACGTGGCCTTCGGTCGATCATGGAGAATATTCTTCTGGGAACAATGTTCGATCTTCCTGGGCTGGACAGCGTTGAGGAAGTCGTCATCAATCGTGAAGTGGCGGAAAGCAAAGCCAACCCTGTGTATGTGTATGGGAAAGGCAAAAGCGAGCCGGCTGAGCAGTCTGCCTAAGAGTGTTGAAGGGGCCGTCTTGTCAGACGGCCTTTTCGTTCCGACATTCTGGATAGATGCTGTCTGAATTCGTGCCTTTTCTGCATGAAGAGACATCACGGTGTTCGCGCTGCCAGGCAGGCGGAGGCCGTGGGATCGTCCCTATGGAGATCAAGTGAATGACTGACGATACCAAGCCTAAAACGCGCCGTCGCACAAAGAAGGTGGACGACGCTGCTGTTGTAGAAAAGAAGCCTGCCCGCAAGCCGCGAGCCAAAGCTGCCGCTCCAGTAGAGGCTGTGCCTGAGGCCGCTCCGGCTTCGCGTCCGGATGTTATGGCTGTACTGCCGCTGCGGAACATTGTTGTGTTTCCACACATGATTGTTCCGCTGTTCGTCGGCCGGGAAAAGTCTGTCAAGGCGCTGGAAACGGTCACGCGTGACAGCAAGCAGATCCTGCTTGTTGCGCAGAAAGATGTTTCGCAGGATGACCCTTCTGCTGACGACATTTACCGGTACGGCACGGTTTCCACCATCCTTCAGTTGCTGAAGCTGCCGGACGGCACCGTTAAGGTTCTGGTCGAAGGAACCCGTCGTGTTGAGATCACGCGTCTGTTCGACGTGGACGGTCACTTCGAAGCTGAAGTGAAAGAAATTGCGGAGGAGCCTTTGTCGGCTACTCCTGGCAGCGATCTGGAAGCTCTGGGCCGCTCAACGGTTTCCCAGTTCGAGCAGTATATCAAGCTCAACAAGAAGATCCCGCCTGAAGTCATGGTCTCGATCAACCAGATCGAGGATCTGTCAAAGCTCGCGGACACAATTGCCAGCCATCTGAATCTCAAGATTTCCGAAAAGCAGGAAATTCTCGAGATGGCCTCTGCTGAGCAGCGTCTGGAGCAGGTCTTTGCTCATATTGAGACAGAGATTGGTGTTCTGCAGGTTGAGAAGCGTATCCGGAACCGCGTGAAACGGCAGATGGAGAAGACGCAGCGCGAATATTATCTCAATGAGCAGCTTAAGGCGATCCAGAAGGAGCTTGGGGAAGGCGAGGATGGCAAGGACGAACTTGCCGAGCTTGAAGAGAAGATCAACAAGACGCGCCTGAGTCGTGAAGCCAAGGAAAAGGCCCATGCCGAGCTGAAAAAACTCCGTGGCATGAGCCCGATGTCAGCAGAAAGCACGGTCGTCCGGAATTATCTGGACTGGCTGTTGGGTATCCCGTGGAAAAAGCGTTCCAAGATCACCAAGGAGTTCACGCACGCTGAAGGTGTACTTGAAGCCGAACATTACGGTCTGGAGAAGGTCAAGGAGCGTATCCTTGAGTATCTTGCCGTGCAGACGCGTTCCCAGAAGATCAAGGGACCAATCCTGTGCCTCGTAGGGCCGCCGGGCGTTGGTAAAACGTCTCTCGCACGGTCTATCGCCAAGGCAACGGGCCGTCAGTATGTTCGGATGTCTCTGGGTGGTGTGCGCGACGAATCGGAAATTCGCGGCCATCGCCGGACGTATATCGGGTCCATGCCTGGAAAAATTATTCAGGGCATGAAGAAAGCGAAAACGTCTAATCCGCTGTTCCTGCTGGATGAGATCGACAAGCTAGGCGCGGATTGGAGAGGTGATCCTTCGTCTGCACTTCTGGAGGTCTTGGACCCAGAGCAGAACTCAACGTTTGCCGATCACTATCTGGAAGTCGATTACGATCTCTCGGATGTCATGTTCGTGACGACGGCTAACAGCCTGAACATGCCGCAGCCACTGCTGGATCGTATGGAGATCATCAATCTCTCCGGGTACACGGAAGATGAGAAGGTCCAGATCGCGCGTCGTCATCTGCTGTCAAAGCAGGCTGAGGCCCACAATCTCAAGCCGGATGAATGGTCTGTTTCCGATGAGACGCTGATGGAGTTGATCCGCTCCTACACGCGTGAGGCTGGCGTCAGAAATCTCGAGCGTGAGATTGCCCGATTGGCTCGTAAGGCCGTGAAGGAAATCATCACGACGGGTGTGACGCATGTTGAGATCACGCCGGACAACCTGGAAAAATACGCAGGTGTCCGCCGCTTCCGTCATGGTGAGACCGAGACGGAAGATATGGTTGGTGTCGTGACCGGACTTGCCTGGACGCAGGTCGGCGGCGAGATCTTGACGATTGAGAGCGTCATGGTGCCTGGAAAGGGGCAGGTGAAGCAGACTGGCAAGCTGGGGGAAGTGATGCAGGAGAGCATCTCGGCCGCCCTGTCTTACGTCCGATCACGAGCTCAGGACTTCGGCATCCGGCCACCTCTTTTCGAGAAGCGCGACATCCACGTGCATCTTCCAGAGGGGGCTACGCCGAAGGACGGTCCGTCCGCAGGTATTGCGCTTGCTACGTCTCTTGTCAGTATTCTGACGCAGATTCCCATCCGTAGAGATGTGGCGATGACGGGCGAAATTACGCTGCGTGGTCGTGTGCTGGAAATTGGTGGCTTGAAAGAAAAGCTGCTTGCAGCGCTTCGGGCAGGGATCAAAACTGTTCTTATCCCGAAGGATAATGAAAAGGATCTTGCCGAGGTTCCTGAGAATGTCCGCCATGCTCTCAAGATTATTCCAGTCAGTCACGTCGACGACGTTCTGAAAATTGCTCTCACGCGTATGCCTGAGGCGATTGAATGGGATGAAAATGTCGATCCTGTAGGCGGAATTTCGGCTGAGAAAGTGGCTCCAAGGGCACTTCCGCACTAACGGTTGGGTTCTTATACGATTCTAACAGTTGACGCGGCCAAAAAGCGCTTCATAGTGCGGCCGCAGATCGAACAAGCGCCTGAGCCGCAAGACTCTTCGGAGGTTGGCTCAGGTGCTCTTAACACCAGAAAGGCACATCATGGAGAAGCCCCTCAACAAGCAGGAACTGATCGCCGCCGTTGCTGACGCCGCCGATCTTCCGAAGGCCAAGGCCAGCGAAGTTGTCGATGCGGTGTTCAGCACGATCGAGAAGACGCTTGCCAAGAAGCAGGAAGTTCGTCTGGTTGGTTTCGGTAGCTTCGTGACCGCTACGCGTAAGGCCGCCAAGGGCCGTAACCCGCGTACGGGCGAAGAGATCGACATTCCGGCATCCACCTCTGTCCGTTTCAAGCCGGGCAAAGGTCTTAAGGACGCCGTAAGCGAATAATTTCGCTTTTTTGGTTCTGAGTGCCTTTACGGGTGCTCAGAACCGTGTATATAGGCCACGTGTTTTCAGAGGGCGATTAGCTCAGCGGTAGAGCGTCTCGTTTACACCGAGAGGGTCGGCAGTTCAATCCTGTCATCGCCCACCACATGAAGACTGTTTTTTGACTATGGCCTGGCGTTTCGAAGTTTATGAGACGTTGGGATCGACTTCCGATCTCTGTAAAGAGAAAGCTGAGGCTGGAGCCCCCGAGAGGCTCGCCGTTCAGGCACTTTTCCAAACATCAGGGCGTGGAACCCGAGGTCGCAGTTGGGTAGATCCCGGCGGTAATCTGGCAATTTCTCTATTGTTCAAACCGCAAAATCTTGAAAAATTTTTGATTGCGTGCCCGTTTCTGACCGCTTTGGCGCTTTACGAAACAGCGCAGAGTTTCTGCCCTTCAAAAGCAGAGTTTTTGCTGAAATGGCCAAATGATCTGCTCTTGAATGAACGCAAAATGGCGGGAGTTCTGATTGAGGCGGGTGGTATTGCGTCTAACAGGTGGGTTGTTGTCGGTATTGGTGCAAACCTGGCGCAGGCGCCTGACGTCCCTGGTCGTCAGTTGGCAGCCCTTTCCGAGGTCGCTCCTTCAGTCGATCCCATCAAGTTTGGCGAGGCACTGACGGCGGAAATGGACCGCTGGATTGCCGCGTGGAATGATCATGGTTTCGAAGTCATTCGTCGGGCATGGCTCGAAAGAGCGCATCCGGTTGGACGTCATCTTGCGGTTCAGCGTGGTGAAACTTATATAACAGGTTCATTTTCAGGGTTGGATGAACAGGGGCGACTGCTTCTCGCTCTCCCGGGTGGTGAAACCATACCGGTCGTAACAGGTGATATCCTGCTGGGTTAAAGGGACCGGATCGGAACGTGCTTCTCGTCATTGATGCTGGCAACACCAACGTTGTGTTTGCCGTCCACGACGGTCAGTCGTGGATCGGTCAGTGGCGCATGTCCACCAGCGACTCCCGTACAGCAGATGAATATGCCGTTTGGTTACTGGGCCTTTTCGATCGTATTGGGCTGACGCCTGCGTCTGTCACGCGCGCGATTATCGGAACTGTTGTTCCCGCAGCATTGTATGATTTGCGGCGTTTCTGTCGCCAGTGGCTCGATGTGGAGCCACTTGTGGCCAATGCTGGCTTGGATTGGGGCATTGAAGCGCTAGTCGATAACCCGGCAGAACTTGGTGCGGATCGTCGATTGAACGGTCTGGCAGCCCAGCACTTTTATGGTGGCCCGCTCATTGTTGTTGATTTTGGCACGGCAACAACGTTTGATGTCGTGAATGAATACGGTCAATACTGTGGTGGGGCGATTGCTCCGGGCGTCAATCTGTCCATTGATGCCTTGCACAGAGCGGCCGCTCGATTGCCACGGATGAGCATCGGGCGCCCTCTGAACGCAATTGGCCGAAGCACAAGCGTTGCCATGCGTTCCGGACTCTTCTGGGGCTATGTTGGCCTGGTTGAAGGGATCGTAGGAAGAATTTCCGAAGAAATGGGCGGACGCCCCAAGATTGTTGCAACAGGCGGTCTTGCGCCTCTGTTTTCAGAGGGCACCAACCTGTTTGACGTGATGGCCCCGGATCTGACCCTGGATGGCCTCCGTCTTCTGGCGGACCGCAATGCGCTCCTGCCGATCTCAAATTCCCCCGAAGGCATGTAGGCTTTCGGCAATGAATATCGCTCATGATGGTAACACACGTAAGGAATAACTATGACGGATACACCTGACGGTTTGTCCTTCCTGCCTTTGGGCGGGACGGGCGAGATCGGCATGAATTTCAATCTCTACCGCCTCACTAAAAACAGTAAGGAAACCTGGCTCGCCATCGATTGCGGCATTGGCTTCTCAGGTAACGACACGCCTGAAGCTGAAGTGCTGATGCCGGACCCGACGTTTATCGCGGACCGCGCAAAGGATCTGTGTGGGCTGGTCATTACACATGCCCATGAAGATCATCTGGGTGCAGTAGCCCATCTCTGGCCTTATCTGCGCTGCCCGGTTTATGCCACGCCGTTCGCTGCCGCAGTACTGCGCCGCAAGCTGCATGAAGCGCATCTGGTTAATCAGGTAAAAATTCATGTGGTGATGCCGGGCTCGCGTTTCCATGTCGGCCCGTTTGATCTCCAGTTTGTGTCGGTGACGCACTCTGTCGCGGAAGCGCAGGCAGTTGCTCTGCGGACACCTCACGGGCTGATCGTTCATACAGGCGACTGGAAGCTGGACGAAAATCCGCTTGTTGGCCCGGTGACAGATCTGGAAGAGTTCCGTCGTCTGGGTGACGAAGGCGTTCTGGCGATGGTGGGTGATAGCACCAACGTCATGAAGGAAGGTCGCTCAGAGTCGGAAGCTGACGTTCGCAAGGGCCTGACGGATCTGATCACAAGCCTTCAGGGGCGTGTGGCCGTAACGTGCTTTGCCAGCAACGTGGCGCGCGTTGAGAGCATTGCGAAGGCTGCCATGGCGGCTGGTCGTGCTGTCATGATCGTGGGCCGTTCCTTGCGTAATCTTGAAACTGCTGCCCGTGAGTGCGGTTACTTCAGCGATCTGCCGCCGTTCCTGACGGAGCAGGACGCACGCGACGTCCATGATGACAACCTTCTGATGATCATCACGGGAAGCCAGGGCGAGCCTCGTTCTGCACTGTCCCGTATTGCATCCGATACTCATCCGAATATTTCGCTGGGTGAGGGTGACACGGTCATTTACAGCTCTCGCGTCATTCCGGGGAATGAGCAGGCTGTCATGGCTGTGCAGGACAACCTGTCCCGTCGTGGTGTGACTGTTCTGACGGACAAGGACGCGAAGGTTCACACGTCCGGTCATGCAACGGGCGATGATATTCGCGTTCTGTATGGCATTGTCCGTCCGAAATACAGCATCCCGACGCATGGCGAATGGCGTCATCTGACGGCTCACGCGGCTCTGGCCCATGAAATGGGTTCTGATCCGATCCTGCTGGAAGATGGCGACATCCTGAACCTGTCGCCGGGTGAAGTGAAGGTTGTCGATACGGCACCGACTGGTCGTTTGGCGCTGGATGGCGGTCGTCTTCTGCCCATGACGGGTGGCGTTCTGGCAGCACGTCGCAAGATGCTCTTCAACGGCATGGTTCTTGCGAGTTTCGCTGTTGATGACGAAGGCTATGTGATCGGTGAGCCAAAGATCAGCGCGCCAGGCCTTCTGGAATCGGAAGATCCGGAAAGCATTCGCATTCAGGAAGAATTCGCTGATTCTATTGACGAAATTCCTGATGAACTGCGAAAGGACGACACGGCATTCCGTGATGCGGCCAAGACGGCTCTGCGCCGTGCCCTGGGGCGCAAGCTCCAGAAGCGTCCGCTTGTCGATGTTCATCTGCTGCGCGTCTGAGAGAATAGAGTATGCGTCTGAGTAAAGCCTTTCAGCCGACGCTGAAGGAAGTTCCGGCGGAGGCGCAAATTGCGTCTCATCGCCTGATGCTACGTGCAGGTTTGGTTCGCCAGACCTCCTCGGGTATTTATGCCTGGTTGCCAGCGGGCCTGCGTGTTCTTCGGAACATCGAGCAGATCATCCGCGAAGAGCAGGATGCAATCGGGGCTCAGGAAGTCCTGATGCCGACGCTTCAGTCTGCTGATCTGTGGCGTCGTTCAGGGCGTTATGACGCTTATGGTCCGGAGATGCTCCGCATTCAGGACCGTCATGGTCGTGAGCTGCTTTACGGACCGACGAACGAGGAAATGATCACGGATATTTTCGGATCTTCCGTCAGTTCCTACAAGCAGCTTCCTAAGGCACTGTATCATATTCAGTGGAAGTTCCGTGATGAGGTGCGTCCCCGCTTCGGTGTGATGCGCGGTCGTGAGTTCCTCATGAAGGATGCCTATTCCTTCGATGCAGACTATCAGGGCGCGGTTAACAGCTATCGCCGCATGATGCTGTCTTATCTGAGGATCTTCCAGCGTCTCGGTGTTCGCGCTGTTCCGATGGTTGCTGATACCGGCCCGATCGGTGGTGATCTCAGCCATGAGTTCCTGGTTCTCGCACCAACTGGTGAAAGTGGCGTATTCTTTGACGCTGCCCTTGAAGAACAGGATTGGCTGGGACGGCCGGTTGACTGTGATAACGAGGAAGATCTCGCCGCATTTTTCTCTTCCGTGACGGATCACTATGCCGCAACTGATGAGAAGCACAACGAGGCTGCCTGGGCGGAAGTGCCGGATGACCGGAAGCGAGAAGGGCGTGGCATCGAAGTCGGCCACATCTTCTACTTCGGCACCAAGTACACGGAATCCATGGGTATCGAAGTCAGCGGTGCCGACGGGACGAAATTCTCGCCTCACATGGGGTCTTATGGCGTCGGTGTCTCCCGTCTGGTGGGTGCGATCATCGAAGCGTCTCACGACGATGCGGGCATCATCTGGCCAGCTTCTGTTGCTCCATATAAGGCCGCGATCCTGAACCTGCGTCCAGGCGACGAAGCCTGCGATGCAATCTGCGAAGAGATCTACGGGGCCGATCCAGAGAACTTCATGTACGATGACCGCTCCGAGCGTGCAGGCGTGAAGTTCAATGATGCCGACCTGATGGGCCATCCCTGGCAGATCATCGTTGGTCCGCGCGGTGCCAAGGAAGGCAAGGTTGAACTGAAGCGCCGTGCAGACGGTGACCGGTTCGAACTGCCGGTGGCTGAAGCGCTGGCCAAGATCGGAGCAGCCTGATGTTCGGCCGCTTCGAGCGTATGGTGGCGGGGCGCTATCTGCGTGCCCGCCGTGGCGAACGCTTCGCCTCGATCATTGCAGTTTTCTCACTGGTCGGAATTGCGCTTGGAGTGGCCACGCTCATCATCGTCATGTCGGTGATGAACGGGTTTAAGGCCGATCTCATGGGGCGTATCCTTGGCCTTCACGGTGATCTCACTGTGTTTGGCTACGGTCGCCCTATTGAAGCCTATCAGAACGACGTCGAGGCTATCCGCTCTGTTTCTGGAGTGAAATCTGTCATTCCCATGGCGCAGGGGACTGTGCTCGTGGAAGCCGGACGATACTCGACGGGTGCAGAGGTTCAGGGTGTCGCCCAGCAGGATCTTCGTGATTGGCGTGCTCTAAGTAACGGGATTATTGCCGGTTCGATTGATCGTTTTACCGGCGACGATGCTGTTGCCATCGGGACGACCATGGCCGATCGCGCTGGTCTGACGGTCGGTTCTCCGATCACCCTGTTGTCTCCGGACGGCCAGGCCACACCGTTTGGCACGATGCCGCGCGTGAAGACGTACCATGTGGCCGCCATCTTCGATGCCAACTGGAACGATTACAACTCGAACATCGTTTTGGTGCCGCTCCCTGCCGCACAGAAGTTTCTGATGCTCGGGAGCGCCGTCTCCCTGATCCAGGTCTCAACCAACGACCCTTCGAACATTCAGCCCACACGTCAGGCCATCGCGCAACGCCTTGATGACCCGCGTCTTCGGGTTCTGGACTGGACGCAGAGCGCGAACGGCTTCCTTGATGCTGTGACGGTTGAGCAGAACGTCATGTTCCTCATTCTGACGCTCATTATTCTGGTGGCTGCTTTCAACGTTATCTCGTCCTTGATCATGATGGTGAAGGACAAGACACGTGATATCGCGGTTTTACGAACGCTTGGTGCGAGCCGTGGCGCAATCATGCGGATATTCCTCATGAATGGTGCTTTTGTCGGGATTGTCGGGACGGCTGCTGGTTCTGCCCTTGGTATTGCGTTCGCCCTGAATATCGAACGTATCCGGCAGTGGCTCCAGTCTCTTACCGGAACCAACCTGTTCAACCCGGAAGTTTACTTTCTCGAGCGTCTTCCGGCGAAGCTGGTCTGGTCGCAGGTTGGAGAAGTGATTGCCATGTCTCTGGTGCTTTCTCTTCTCGCAACGCTGTATCCATCCTGGAGAGCAGCGCGAACTGATCCAATTGAGGCGTTGCGTCATGAGTGAGGCACAGGTGCCAGCATTAAAGCTGGAGAATCTGACGCGTCGTTTTCGGTCAGGCGAAGAAACGCTCGAAATTCTATCGAATGCCGAGTTTACGCTTTACCCCGGTGAAATTGTCGCCCTTGTGGCGCCGAGCGGGACCGGAAAATCTACGCTCTTGCATCTCGCCGGGCTGTTGGAAGCTCCCACCGAAGGTACAGTTTATATCAGTGGCAACGCCGTAAGTGGACTGAGTGATAGCGTTCGCACTGCTGTCCGACGTGATCAAATCGGGTTTGTGTATCAGTTTCACCATTTGTTAGGTGAGTTCACGGCACGCGAGAATGTCATGTTGCCCCAGTTGGTTGCGGGTGTGTCCGCAAAGGTGGCGAAGGCGCGTGCCGAAGATCTATTGGGACGTTTTGGATTGTCTCATCGCCTGAATTCTCTGCCCGGCCGCCTGTCTGGCGGTGAGCAGCAGCGGACTGCTATTGCGCGGGCCTTAGCCAACAGGCCAAAACTTCTCCTTGCGGATGAGCCAACCGGTAATCTGGATGTTGGGACGTCTGATCACGTTTTTGATGAGCTATTGCGTGCCGTTCGTGAGGAAGGCGTTGCAGCACTGATTGCAACGCATAATCAGGAACTTGCGGCCCGTATGGACCGGACGGTGACGTTACGGGATGGGAAGCTCGTACCGTTTTGAGTTGAGGTGACCGGCAAGAAGAGCGCTGTATCTGCTCGCCGGTCCTGATAGAATAGAGGCATGCCTCATGCCGATTTTGTCCATCTCCGTAATCACTCAGCTTACTCCCTGAGCCAGGGCGCCATTCGCATTCCAGATCTGGTTAGTCTGGCTGTGAAGAACGGTATGCCTGCCGTTGCATTGACGGACAGTGGCAACCTATTTGGTGCTCTGGAATTTTCTCTTTACTGCCGAAGCAGCGGTGTACAGCCAATTGTGGGCTGCCAGCTCTCACTTCCATCGCGCAGCACCAAGCCCGGAGCTCCTTCTGAGCCGCTGGTGGTGCTGGCCCGGAACGAGACGGGACTGGCCAATCTCCAGATCCTGTCCTCTGAGGGCTTTCTGAATGGCGATCCGGCTGATCCAACAATCGCTGTGGATGTGCTGTGTCAGCATGCCGACGGGTTGTTTCTTCTGACTGGCGGCAATCGTGGGCCGATCAATCGGTTGATTTATGACGAGCAGAAAGGTGAGGCAGAAGAACTGCTGCGTCGTCTGGCAGACGCTTTTCCAGGTAATATTGCGGTGGAACTCAATCGCTTCGGCGCGGCGGGTGAACGCGAAATCGAAAGCGTTCTGATCCCACTCGCGGACAAGCTTGATATTCCCCTTGTCGCTACCAATGAGTGCTTCTTCCCGACGCCGCAGATGCACGAAGCCCATGATGCGCTTATCTGTATTGCCCAGGGGCGGACGATGGCCGAAGCCGATCGTTGGCACGTTTCCCCGCAGGCCTGGTTCAAGACGCCGGCTGAGATGCGTGAGATCTTCAAGGATTTGCCGGAAGCTTGTGATAACACGCTGATCATTGCGCAGAAATGTGCCGTCGCTGCGTGTACGCGAAAGCCACTTCTTCCGATTTGCCCGAAGGTTCGTGAGGGTTCAACGGAAGAAGAAACGCTTCGTGCTATGGCATGGGAAGGGCTGGAAAAGCGCCTTGAAGCGATCAGTGCGGACGAAGACAAAAGAAAAATCTACTCAGATCGGCTGCAGACTGAACTCGACATCATCGCGAAGATGGGTTTCCCCGGTTACTTCCTGATCGTTGCCGACTTCATTCAGTGGGCAAAAGCGCATGATATTCCCGTAGGGCCTGGGCGTGGATCGGGTGCAGGCTCACTGGTGGCGTATGCACTGACCATCACTGATATTGATCCGCTACCCTTCGGCTTGCTGTTCGAGCGCTTCCTGAACCCGGAACGTGTCTCGATGCCTGACTTTGATATCGACTTCTGTCAGGACCGGCGAGACGAAGTTATCCGCTATGTTCGTGAGGAATACGGTGGAAGCCGTGTCGCTCAGATCATTACCTTCGGTAAGCTTCAGGCCAAAGCTGCCGTCCGGGACGTTGGTCGTGTACTTGGTTTGCCTTACGGCATGGTTAACCGGGTTGCGGAATTGATCCCAAATAACCCTGCCAAACCAGTGACACTGGCGCAGGCGATTGAGGGCGAACCGCGCCTGCAGGAGATGCGAGACAGCGATGAAGCTTTGAAGCGGCTTCTGGAAATTGCTCTTCAGCTTGAAGGTCTCTATCGGCACGCCTCAACACATGCCGCAGGCGTCGTGATTGGCGACCGAGAACTGGTCGAACTGGTGCCGCTTTATCGAGATCCGAAGAGCGACATGCTGGTCACCCAGTACAACATGAAGTTTGTTGAGCAGGCCGGACTGGTCAAGTTCGACTTCCTTGGTCTGACGACATTAACAATTCTGAAGCGTGGTCTGGATTTCCTTAAAGAACAAGGAATTATAGTCGATCTCTCACGTATCCCGTTAGACGATAAAAAGACTTTTGAAATGCTCGCGAAGGGAGACACGGCTGGTGTCTTCCAGTTTGAAGGCGCGGGCATGCGCGATATGCTCAAACAGATGGCCGCCAGCCGTCTGGAAGATCTGATTGCCGGTGTGTCGTTGTATCGACCGGGGCCGATGGCCAACATTCCGGACTATTGTCGGCGCAAACATGGCGAGGCATGGGAGCCGCCTCACGAAGAAATTCGGGATATTCTGGAAGAGACCTATGGGATCATGGTCTACCAGGAACAGGTCATGCAGATCGCTCAGAAAATGGCGGGATACAGCCTCGGTGGTGCTGACCTTCTGAGACGCGCCATGGGCAAGAAGATTGCGTCTGAAATGGAGAAGCAACGCGAGATCTTCACTGACGGCGCTACGGCCCGAGGAATTCCAAAAGATAAAGCCGTAGAAGTCTTTGATCTTATGGCTCGTTTTGCGGACTACGGCTTTAACAAGTCACATGCCGCTGCCTATGCTCTGGTTTCATATCAAACGGCCTGGATGAAGGCGAACCATCCAGTCGCATTCCTTGCTGGCTGTATGTCTCTGGCACGGGAAAAGACGGATAAACTCGCTGCGCTTTATCAGGAAGCAAAGCGTATGAACATCTCGGTGCTTCCCGTTGATATCAATCGCTCAATGGCGGATTTCTCCATTGAGACACTGGAGGACGGGCGTCAGGGCATTCGTTATGCGCTTTCAGCGATCAAGCGCGTCGGGACTGCCGCCATGGAGGCGGTGGTGGCAGTTCGCGGGGACCGTCCTTTCAAGGATCTGACAGATTTTGCAGAGCGATGTGACCCTAAAAGCATTAACAAAATCCAGATAGAAAATCTCGCAAAATCAGGAGCTTTTGATAGTCTTCTTAAAGACCGCCACACCGTATTCGCGAGTGCGGACATCCTCATCCGCCGGGCGCAGGCGAGAGCGCAGGAACAGCAGGTTGGTCAGACGGGTCTGTTTGGCGGGAGCGGACAGGAGCGGGAAATTCTCCGTCTGAATGAGGGGCGCCCTTGGCCGGATTTCGAACGTCTTTCGCTGGAAGCGTCTGCTATTGGCTTCCATATGAGCGCCCATCCTCTGGACGCATACCGTACGGTCCTTAGACGTCTGGGTGTCACACCATCCAACGCACTGGAAAATGCTGCAAAAACAGGAAGTACCCGCGTCAAGATCGCTGGATGTGTCGTGGATAAGAAAGAGCGTCCTACCCGGACTGGCAAGAAGATGGCGTGGGTCAATCTCTCGGATAGTGGCGGTGGCTGTGAAGTCACGCTCTTCGCTGAGACATTGATGTCCTGCCGAGATCTCTTGGTCGCAGGGCAAGCTATTCTTGTGCAGGCTGAACTCAAACTGGACGGGGACGCTCTGCGGATTACGGCACAGAGTGTCATGGATCTGGAGGTCGCGGCTGCTGCTGAGCGGTCTGAAATGCGGGTGTGGCTCTGCCAGTCCGCCGCTTTGCCCAGTCTTTCCGAAATGCTTGAAGAAATGCGTGGCGGACATGGTCGTGTCGTACTGCTTCCTTCTCTGGAAGAGACACAGGATGTGGAAATCCTTCTGCCCGGGACATATCGCGTGACGCCTCGGTTGGCTGAGCGGATGCGCACCATCCGTGGCGTAGAGAAGGCTGAACAACGATAAACCAGAGAAAATTCTTGCAATAAGGGCGCGTATCAGCCATATCGCGCTCGTCCGTTTTCTTCCCTTCAAGGAGGTTGACGGACAATCCGCACGCATGACCATGAGGTTTTCTGGTGTTCCGTAAGGGGCGTCGTCATGCGGAGGTCTAACCAGATGCTAGGAATTTGAATCATGGCAATGCCAGAATTCACCATGCGCCAGCTCCTTGAAGCCGGCGTTCACTTCGGTCACCACACCCGCCGTTGGAACCCTGCAATGGCGCCGTACCTGTTTGGTATTCGCAATCAGGTCCACATCATCGATCTGCAGCAGACCGTTCCCCTGCTGGACCGCGCCCTGAAGCTGGTCCGCGAGACGGTTGCAAACGGTGGTCGCGTTCTTTTCGTTGGAACGAAGCGCGCTGCTGCTGAGCATGTTGCTGAAGCTGCCCAGCGTTGCGGCCAGTACTATGTGAACCACCGCTGGCTCGGCGGCATGCTGACGAACTGGAAGACCATTACGGGTTCCATCAAGCGTCTGCGCCAGATCGACGACATGCTGTCCGGTGACACGGCTGGTCTGACAAAGAAGGAAGTTCTCGACATCACGCGTGACCGTGAGAAGCTCGAGCGCTCCCTCGGCGGTATCAAGGAAATGGGCGGCCTGCCTGACCTGATTTTCGTGATCGACACGAATAAGGAAAAGCTGGCTGTTGAAGAAGCCAACAAGCTCGGCATTCCGGTCATCGGCATTCTGGACAGCAACTCCAACCCGGCCGGTGTCACG
Source organism: Gluconobacter sp. P5B12 (assembly GCF_018812035.1). Lineage (NCBI taxonomy): Bacteria > Pseudomonadati > Pseudomonadota > Alphaproteobacteria > Acetobacterales > Acetobacteraceae > Gluconobacter > Gluconobacter sp. P5B12. Next base: position 154,317 of record NZ_JACRVV010000003.1, read on the forward strand.
TACCCGATCCCGGGCAACGACGACGCTATCCGTGCCATCACCCTGTACTGTGACCTGATTTCTGGCGCAGTTCTGGACGGCATTTCTGCTGAGCTGGCCGCTTCCGGCCACGATATCGGCGCTGAAGAAGAGCTTCCGGCTGAGACCGCAGTTCTTGAAGCTGCCGTCGCCGAAGGTGAGCAGGCTCCAGCCGCTAACTGAGACAGCGTGCCGTGTTCTCTCTGATGGCACGGCAACTGAAAAACATGCATGCGGTCGGGCGTTTACGCTCGGCCGCATGATCTTTTCGAGGGATAAGAGAACATGGCAGAGATCACCGCAGCCCTGGTTCGCGAGCTACGCGAAAGCACCGGCGCAGGCATGATGGATTGCAAGAAGGCTCTGACTGAAGCCTCTGGCGACATGGAAGCCGCCATCGACTGGCTGCGCACGAAGGGGCTGTCCCAGGCTGCCAAGAAGTCTGGCCGTACCACGGCAGAAGGTCTGGTTGGCGTTGTTTCCGGCCCGAACCGCGCCGCTATGGTCGAAGTCAATGCCGAGACGGACTTTGTTGGCCGTAACGAAGCATTCCAGGCTTTCGTTGAGCAGGTTGCGCAGGTTGCTCTGGAAGTTGGTGATGACCTGGAAACCATCAAGGCTTCCAAGGTTCCGTCTGGCCGTACGGTTGCAGACGAACTGACGCACCTGATCGCCACGATCGGTGAAAACATGTCCATTCGTCGCGCTAAGGTTCTGTCCGTAGAGACCGGCGTTGTCGCAAGCTATGTGCACAGTGCACTGCGTCCGGGCATTGGCAAGATCGGCGTTCTGGCTGCTCTTGAAGCACCGTCCGAGAGTGAAGCTATTCTGACGCTCGGCCGCCAGATTGGTATGCACGTTGCTGCAACCCGTCCGGCTGCTCTGGACGTTGCAAGCGTTGATCCGGAATCTCTGGAGCGTGAGCGCGCTGTTCTGATCGAGCAGGCTCGTGAGTCCGGCAAGCCTGAAGCCATCATCGAAAAGATGGTCGAAGGTCGTGTCCGCAAGTTCTACGAAGAAGTTGTGCTTCTGGAGCAGGTGTGGGTGCTGGACGGCGAAAGCCGCGTGTCCAAGGTCGTTGAGAAGGCTGGCGCGAAGCTGATTGGTTTCGAGCGCTTCCAGCTTGGCGAAGGCATCGAAAAAGAAGAAAACGACTTCGCTGCTGAAGTGGCTGCTGCTGCTGGCACGAAGTAAGATCTTTCTTTTTCCGGCTGATGGGCTTGCCTGTTCAGTGGGATACGAGAGACTGGAAACTCCCGCATGGTTATCGTGCGGGAGTTTTTCTGTTTTCAGGGGCTGTGGGGCTGCTTTGCAATGATGGAATGGGAAGCCGCTGCGCTTGTTCTCTCCGTTCGACCCTACGGTGAAGGCAGTGCACTTGTTCACTTATTGAGCGAAGAGCACGGTGTTTCGCATGGAATGGTCCGTGGGGGTGGTTCACGGAAACAGGCCCCGCTGTGGCAAACCGGTAATCTTGTTATGGCCAGATGGCGCGCCCGGTTGTCTGATCAGCTTGGAGGTGTGACTGCCGAGCCTGTGCAAAGTGTTGGAGCCAGATTGCTGGACTTGCCGTTGCAACTGGCAATGGTCAGCAGTGCGTGTGCCCTCGCTGACGGGGCGCTCCCACAGGGTGAGCCTCACCCTGAGCTTTTCATGCGCCTGATCCGCCTGCTGACATTGATTGCTGTTGCTCCGGAGCCGCCCCCCATGGCGGCCTATATTCGCTGGGAACGTGAACTGCTCGGTGGCCTTGGGTACGGTCTGGATCTTTCGACCTGTGCAGTTACGGAGACGACTGAAGATCTGGATTTTGTCTCTCCACGATCTGGCCGGGCTGTCAGCGTTGCGGGAGCAGGAGAATGGCGGGACCGTCTATTGCCGCTTCCGGCCTTCCTCCGACATGACGAAGAAGAAGGCCTGCCTGACGAATGGTTGCAGGGAATGACCCTGACAGGTCATTTCCTGGCACGCTGGGTCTTTGGCGTCCGGCATCAACCATTGCCTGCAGCCCGCGAAAGGCTTTTCGAACGTGTCCGTAGATTGACTGAGCCAAACGAACTGCAGAGTGATGCGGTCAGTATTGTACCTGCACCGGACCTGGGCGAAGGCCACTAACGACATCCGGGTCTGCGCGCCAGTTCCAGACTGACCAGTCCCATCCCGGATGCTGATTAATTTCTGCGGTCATACGTTGTTCTTCATTCGCAGAGACATGGTGGCCGGACTGGTAAGCGTGGTAAGCAGACATATTGCCCATATAGACGCACCCGCAGGCTGTTGGATCCGCATAGAGCAGGACCGGAATATTGCCTTGCATGCGGTACGTCATGGTGTTGGCAGGAAGCAGGTTCATCATTTGCCAGCGGGCTGTTGTATCGGCCGGATGGGCGACAAAGCCGCTGCGAGCCAGTGTATCTTCCGCATGGAGGATGGGCCGGTAAGGTGAACAGGCCGAAAGAAGAACGAGGGCGGCGCTGGACAGAAGCGGGCGCCAGTGTCTAATTCCTGCGGAGAAAAGGGGAAGTGCATGGGCGTTGATCTGGCGGGTCATATTGAGGATACCAAGCTCGCGGAGGCTTTGAGCGAGCGATATATTGCGTATGCGATGTCGACGATCATGTCGCGGTCCCTTCCGGATGTGCGTGATGGTCTCAAGCCGGTGCACCGGCGCCTCCTCTATGCGATGCAGCAGCTACGCCTTGATCCCACATCAGGGTTTAAAAAGTGTGCACGTGTCGTCGGTGACGTGATCGGTAAGTTTCATCCGCATGGTGATGCGTCCGTTTACGAAGCGCTGGTGCGTCTGGCGCAGGATTTTGCCGTCCGTTATCCGTTGGTGGAGGGGCAGGGTAACTTTGGTTCCATCGACGGTGATGGCGCGGCTGCCATGCGATATACGGAAAGCCGCCTGACAGAGATTGCCCAGACGCTGCTGGATGGCATCAACGATGATGCTGTCGATTTCCGGCCGACCTACGACAACGAAGATCACGAACCGATCGTGCTGCCTGGGACGTTCCCGAACCTCTTGGCCAATGGCTCCGCGGGTATTGCGGTGGGCATGGCGACAAGCATTCCGCCTCACAATGCTGGTGAAATCTGCCGAGCTGCAAAGCTGCTGATTGAGAAGCCTGAAGCAACGGTTGCGGAACTCGTCGATTACATTCCAGGCCCTGACTTCCCGACGGGCGGCATTCTGGTGGAAGATCGGGATTCGATTATCCGGTCTTACGAAACTGGGCGAGGCAGTTTCCGGACACGGGCGCGCTGGGAAGTTGAACAGGGACGTTTTGGTACGTGGTGCATTGTCGTCACTGAAATTCCCTATCAGGTGCAGAAATCCCGGCTGATCGAACAGATTGCCGAGTTGATGGAGCAGCGTAAGCTGCCCTTGCTCGGAGATGTCCGGGATGAAAGCACCATGGAAATTCGTCTGGTGCTGGAGCCCAAGACCAAGGGATGTGATCCTGAGGTCCTGATGGAGACGATGTTCCGCAACACGGCACTTGAAAGCCGGTTCAGTTTGAACATGAATGTTCTGGGCGGGGATCGTGTACCGGGTGTTCTGTCGATCAAGCAGGTCATTCAGGCTTGGCTCGCACATGTGCATGAAGTGCTGGTTCGACGTTCCAACCATCGTCTTGCGGCGGTCCTGCGCCGACTGGAAATTCTTGACGGCTTTCTCGCGGTCTATCTGAATCTTGATGAGGTCATCCGCATCATTAGAGAAGAAGATGAGCCCAAGGTCTGCCTTATGAAGACCTTTACTTTGACGGATATTCAGGCGGAAGCCGTGCTGAATATGCGCCTGCGTTCTTTGCGGCGCCTGGAAGAGATGGAAATCCGTAAAGAACGTGATGCACTGGCGGATGAGCGGAAATCTCTTGAAACCCTTCTGGGTTCTGAAAAGCGGCGCTGGACACGGATCGGCAAAGATCTGGACGCCACGATCAAGAAATTCGGCAGTGGCCCACTAGGTGATCGCCGGACAACAATTGCTGAACCGCCCAAAGCCATCGATATTTCAGCGGCTCTGGAGGTTGATCGTGAGCCTCTGACAATTCTGCTGTCCAGCGAAGGCTGGATACGGGCCATGAAAGGCCATGGATTGGACCCGGAAGGCCATCGCTTCAAGGAAGGTGATTCGCCGGGACTGATGGCGGAATGTCAGAGCACAGACCGGGTCTGCCTGATCGCCAGCGGAGGAAAGGCGTTCACACTCAAAGCTGCGGATCTGCCCCGTGGACGTGGTTTTGGTCAGCCGGTGCGGACGCTGATGGACATTGCGCAGGAAGAGCGCATCGTTGCCATGTTCCCTGTGACGGAGGATGGCAAGCGCCTGATCGCCTCCGAAACTGGGCGTGGCATGATTGTGTCTGAAGCTGGGATTGTTGCCGAGAAGCGGACCGGCAAGCAGGTTTTTAACGTCAAGGATGGGGAAAGCGTTTTTGCCTGTATTCCGGCAGTTGGAACGCATGTTCTGGCGGTCGGGCATAACAAGCGCGTTCTTATTTTCCCAATGGAACAGGTTCCTGAGATGACGCGTGGGTCAGGCGTGTCTCTTCAGAAGCTGGGCGAGAGCACATTGCGGGATCTCAGGGCCTTTACGCTTGAGGAAGGCCTTCTGTGGCAGCCCGGGCAGCGTGTACGACCTGCTGCTGATCTGGCCCCGCTTGAAGGACGGCGCGGTGCAGTTGGGCGTGCCGCTCCGCAATGGATCCTGCGCAAACCAAGCTGATGTCAGACCGGTGCGGCCAACGTTTCCCAGTGACCACCCTGGAAGATCTCAGCCGGACGGAAGGTGGCCTTGTAAGCCATTTTCCGGCTGCCGGGGACGTAATAGCCTAGATAGAGATGAAGGCTTCCGCGCCGCTTGGTCAGATTGATCAGCGTCAGGATTGAATAGGTTCCCCAGGAGGCCGTCGGGCTGGATGTATCGTAGAACGTATAAACTGCGGACAGGCCGTCAGACATAATATCCACGAGGCTGACGCAGACGAGTTGGCCTTCAGGGGTTCGAAATTCCACGACAACCGTTTCCACCGGGGTGTTGGAAATCAGTTCGACGTAATCCTGCCAGGACATGTGGGCCATGTCGCCGTCCGTGTGCCGACTTTCCTGGTAGGCATGGAACAGGGCAAACTGCTCCTGCGTTGGCACCGGCGGTATGATGACAGCATTGGTATTTTCGTGATGCTTCCAGACGCGCTTCTGGGCACGCGAAGGCGTGAAGAGTCCTACAGGAAGGCGCAGGGGCTTGCAGGCCCGGCAGTCGATGCAGACAGGTGCGTAGGCGATTGTATGGCTGCGCCGGAAGCCAGCCTGGGACAGACGGTCATGCAATGCCGAAGCATTCGGGCCGGAAAGATCAGTCAGAACCTTGCGCTCCATGCGATCGGGCAGGTACGGGCATGGTGCTGGCTCGGTTGTATAGAAGAGCTGTGGGCGGTGTTGCACAGGGCCGCTCCTCCAATGGAAAACCAGATGCGTTCTTCAGCCTAACCCAGACAGGACGCTGGCGCATCCATCATCTTTGCGGGAAGAGTATAGCCTCGGCCTGATTGGGAGTTTTATGAGGCACTGGACCATTCTGGATTGTGTTCTGACGTTTTTTCGCTGGGCGCTTCCCATCTGCGTGACGCTCCATGCGCTGCGGCATAAACGGAATACGTCTGCCTGTGCCGGGTGGATTGGCGTGTGCTGGGTCGGACCGTTTGTCGGGACAGCGCTTTATCTGATGTTCGGCATCAACCGGGTGCATCGCCGGGCCCGGAAGATGATCGATCATCATTCCTGGGAAGGACGGGAGCTGCTCGCCAAATACCGGCAGGTGATGGACGGACATCTGGCGCCATTGGCGAAGATGCTCGGGCGACTGACAGAGCGGCCGCTGATGGGGGGGAACTCTGTCAAAGTGTTGCATGATGGGGATAACGCCTATCCCGTCATGATCGAAGCCATCAATCAGGCGCAGACGTCGATCGTGCTGTGCTCTTACATCTTCCGGGCCGACAGGATCGGAGAAATGTTCGCGGAAGCTCTGGTCGAAGCACACAGACGGGGCGTCGAAGTTCGTGTTTTGGTCGATGGAATCGGGAGTGGGTATTTCAGGTGTGCGATTGAACGCCGCCTGCGACGGGATGGCGTGAAGTGTTCGCGGTTCATGCATTCTGTGTGGCCATGGCGCATGCCGTTCATCAACCTCCGCAATCACCGTAAAATTCTGGTGGTGGATGGTCGTCTTGGTTTCATGGGTGGCCTGAATATTGGTGAGGAGAACATGCTTCGTCTCCGCACCAAACTGCCGGTTGCGGACACGCATTTCCAGTTGCGCGGGCCGATTGTGCATCAGCTTTCCGTAGCATTCGCCTGGGATTGGTCTTTTACAACCGGGGAAGAGCTTCGTGGGGAGCCGTATCTGCCTGAGCCGGTTCCGGTTGGTGATGTACCCATGCGGATTGTTACGTCTGGGCCAGATGCAGATCTGGAGAAGATTGAGTACGGAATGCTTCAGGCTATCACGTTGGCAAAGACGCATGTTCGCCTCATGACGCCATACTTTCTGCCAGACGATCGATTTTCAGCCGCATTGAATCTGGCCGCTCTGCGGGGCGTAGTGATTGACGTCGTGGTGCCCAAAAGCAGCAATCATGCCATTATTGATTATGCACGCGACGCCAATCTGAGGCCGTTTCTGGATGCCGGGTGCCGCATATGGATGGCCGATCCGCCCTTCAACCATTCCAAGCTCATGGTTGTGGACGATGAATGGAGCTTTGTTGGAAGCACTAATCTGGACGTACGTTCTCTGCGGTTGAATTTCGAAATCAATCTGGAGATTTACGACACGGGCGTTGCGCGCGACCTGTCTGCGTTCATGGATAGTCACCGGAAAAACCGCCTGACCCACCACGATATTGATCGGACGCCTTATCTGATCCAGGTCCGCAACTCAGCGCTCAGACTTTTTCTTCCTTACCTGTAACCGTCAGGGATTGAGGCGCAGCGTCACCGAGATGGGTCGGTGATCAGAGCCAAAGCGTGGCAGGGCCTTCGCCTCAAGGCGGTTCACCCCACGTACGAGGCATCGGTCCAGTCGCAAAGGAAGGCGATCCAGCATGCGGTGTGTTTTTTCACGAGGGCCAACATCGTGAAAGCCGGGCAGGAGCACGGGGCCAACAAGATTGAAGTCCCCCATGATGACGGCACGCCGGTGCATGTTGGCTGTCAGACTGCGTAATTGCCTGCGGTTCAGGATCTGACCGTGCGACAGATGGACGTTGGCGAGAGAGAAATTTCCAAAGTCGAGGATCTGCGCCGTACGCTTGACCACCAGGCCACGCGGTAGATGGCAGAAGGACGGAGGCTGCGTGAAAGGCAGACGGCTCCAGCACGCTGTGCCGTGTGGGCGTCCGGGAAGAGGGATACGATCATAATAGCCTCCCAGGATTTCTGGCAGGACATCGACGGGCTCCTGAGCTTCCTGCATCAGGACGACGTCTGGATTTTCCGCACGAATGACTGTCAGGATGTCTTCGAGCGATGCGCCATCCCAGCGCAGAAGGTTCCAGCTCAGAACGCGAAACGGTGAGCCAGACGTAAGGGATGCCGTCACTTGGGAGACTCCGAAATATAGAGAGGGCCTGATTGGGGCATGTGTGGGCCAGCAGCGAACTCACTTGTCAGGGTGTAGCCGATGGCCAGAAGAACAGGTCCTAGAAAAATTCCCAGTCCGCCGAAGGCTACGACGCCACCTAGAACTCCCAGAACGGTCAGGAGATAGGGTAGTTGTGCACCTCGTGAAATGAAAATCGGACGGATCAGATGGTCGGCGCCTGAAATGACGATAACGCCATAAGCCGCCAGAAAGAGACCGTGTCCGACGTGATGGGTCATGGCCAGCCAGATGGCCGCTGGAATCCAGATCAACGGGGCGCCAATGGGAAAGACAGCCACGAAAGCTGCGATACCTGCCAAGAGAACGGGCGATGGGACACCTGCGATCATAAGGCCAATCCCGGTCAGGACGCCTTGAATGATGGCCGTGCCGAGCACGCCATACACAGTACCACGAATGGTCCGACCAATGACATTGATGAGCCGTGGTGTAGCGCGTGGGCCAGCAATGCGAGCGATGAGGGCCGTAATGGTCATGCCAAGGGCGTCGCCGTTCAACCAGAGGAAGAATGCGACGAACAGCGCCATGACCAGCTCAACGAGACCGCTGGCTAGCTTTACAAGAACGGCAAGCGTGAAATGAGCGATCTGCCCGAAGTAAGGACGCAACATCTCCGTGGCGGCACCGACGTCATGCGTCAGATGATACCAACCTTCGACCAGGTGTGGGCCAGCCATAGGGATGCGCCCCATCCATGCTGGGGGTGGGCCAGCTGAGGCGGCTTTGAGAAGCAGCGTGTCCAGGCTGGCGATGGTTGCTGGAATATCGCTGATTCCGGCAGATGTCAGAACGGACAAAGGCACGATAATGGTCACGGCGCTGAGCATCATCATAGTGAGTGCAGCGAGAGCCGGACGAATATGGCGTCGCAGCCACCGATAGATGGGCCAACTCGCAAAAGTCAGGATTGCCGCCCAGAGGATAGCCGAAAGGAATGGCCAGAGGATGATTCCACATCCATAGGCAATTCCGACAAGGACGAAGCCAAGAATGATCCGTTCGGTCTTCATGCAATGGTTTTCCGGACGGTCAGGGGCTTCAAGGCTGGGACCTGCATGTTCATGACTGGACACTGTGCCACGCTCTGGCGTTCTGCGCATCCCTCGACCTATGGTGGATCCATGACGAACTCCCCCCTTATCACCGCAAAAGACCTCCTTTCTGTTGGGACGGCATATGTTCCGCTCGACGCCAGTGTTCTTCTGCCCGGTCAGAAGGGCGATCTGGACGCAGCTTTTCGTGAACGACGCCTGCCAAATGCGCGCCGATTCGACATTGATGTTTTTGCCGATCCAGACAGTCCGCTCCCACATACGGTGCCGGGTGCAGCCCGGTTCTCCCGTCTCATGGGTGAACTGGGGCTGAGTGAAGAGACACCTCTTGTCTTCTATGACGGCAAAGGAAGCGTTGGAGCCTGCCGGGGGTGGTGGTTGGCCCGTCTTTTCGGGCATCAAAATGTGAAGGTTCTGGATGGCGGACTGGCAGCGTGGGAAATCGCGGGCGGCGAACTGGAATACGGTGACCCTGCGCCAATACAGCCGGCGTCCTACAGGACGCGTCCACAATACCGGTTACTCGCAGGAAGCGCCGACATTCTAAACGCTGACTCGCACACTGTCGTGCTGGATGCGCGAAGCCATGCCCGTTTCACGGCGTCCGTGCCAGAACCTCGCCCTAGTGTCCGAGGGGGACATATGCCGGGAGCTCTCAGCCTCGACTGGACGCAGCTTGTGGATGAGGCCGGTCATTTTCTGCCCGTTGAGTCTCTGCAAGATCTGTTTGCTCCAGTCGCTGGGCGGCGGGTGATTACCAGTTGCGGGTCGGGTTTGACGGCGGCAACGCTCCTGGCTGGTCTGGCAATCGCTGGGCTGCCAGATGGCGCGTTATATGATGGGTCATGGGCTGAATGGGGCAGCGATCCACAGGCACCAATCGTGACGGGAGAAGAATAAAACATGAGCGACCTTGAAATGAAGGTGAGTGCTGGCTGGAACCGTCTGGCGTCAACGCTGGTGCAGGGTGGCCGGGCTGACGTCAGGGAGAGCGGCACGCTTGTGAACCTTCCTGTCACACGGGGCTCGACAGTTCTTTTCCCAAGTCTTGAAGCCATGAACCGGATGGACGGTCGAAGCCATTCGCATAAGGCTGTGTATGGTGCCATGGGGACGCCCGTTCAGCATGAGCTGGAAAAGCTCCTGTCGCTCATTGAGGGGGGAACGCATACGCAGGTCGTCAACTCTGGCCTGAGTGCCTGCACGACGCCGCTTCTGGCGTTTCTGGGGCAGGGCGATCATCTTCTGCTTCCCGATTCGGTTTATGGTCCGACGCGTCGTTTCGCAGATACGATGCTCAAGCGGATGGGCATCAGCACAACCTATTATGCTCCCATGGCGACACGCGCAGAGATTGAGGCGCTGATCCGAGCCGAGACCCGGGTTATTCTGGCGGAGAGTCCGGGAAGCCATACATTCGAGGTGCAGGATGTGCCGATGCTGGCAGATGTCGCTCATCAGGCGGAAGCACTGCTGTTTTTAGATAATACCTGGGGCATTGGCGTGTTTCAGCCGTTTGAGCATGGCGTGGACGTGTCCATTCAGGCTCTGACGAAATATCCCGGCGGCCATTCGGACGTCATTATCGGGGCCATTACGGTTAATGATGAAACACACTGGAAAACCCTACGGGATGCGTCCATCCAGTTAGGTCAGTGCGCAAGCCCGGATGACTGCTGGCTCACCTTGCGTGGCCTGCGAACCATGGGAGTGCGCCTCACGCATCAGTCGCGTTCGGCTCTCGAGATTGCACAGTGGCTAAAGACGCGCCCCGAAGTTGCCCGGGTTCTGCACCCCGCTCTGCAAGACTGCCCCGGGCATGAATTCTGGAAGCGCGATTTTACGGGGGCTTGCGGTCTGTTCGGTGTTGAACTGCAACCAGATATCAGTGTCGAAGCTGCGGAACGCATGATTGATGGTCTGAGCATGTTTGGGATCGGCGCCTCATGGGGCGGTTACGAGAGCCTTGTTTTGCCGACCACAGGCCATATTCGGCGTGTGACCGAAGCTGGGGCTCCAAAGGCCGCGACGTTCCGTCTGCATATCGGTCTTGAGAGTGTAGATGATCTCAAGGCGGATCTGGCACGGGGCTTGGACGGTTTGCGGCAGGTCGATCAGTAATGCCACGCAAGGAATGGGTGATCTGGTGGGTCATGGTCTGCGGGTATGTTTTGATGACTGCGACCCTGCTTTATGGCGTCTGGCTATTTGGAACGGCGTTTTTCCTGAGGATTAATTTCTGGATCACGCTGTTTATCATGGCCGCAATGATCCCATCTTTTCTGGATCTGAAGCGTCGCAAGAACGGATCAACGTCGCCGAAACCCTAGCGCTTCTGCCACATGGTGGCGCTGGATCTGCTGCGTTCCTTCCAGATCAGCAATTGTTCGGGAGACGCGCATCAGGCGTGTCAGGCCGCGATTTGAAAGGCGCAGTTTTTCGGCAGCCTGTTCAGCCAGGGACCTCGCATCATCGTCCATGACAAACAGGTCTGGCGAGGCCTGAGCATTGCGCACGTTCTGACGGGTAATCTGTCGATCGCGTGCTTTTTCAACACGGGCACGGACGGTTGCACTGTCTTCACCCCGAGGCGAACGACTGATCTCGATGGGCGAGAGAGGGTCAATCTGCACGCAGAGATCCATGCGATCCATCATCGGACCTGAGATCTTTGCGCTGTAATCTTCTCCGCATCGAGGGGCCTTGCGACAACTCCGGTCAGGGTCTCCCAGATATCCGCAGCGGCAGGGATTCATGGCCGCGATGAACTGAAAACGGGCCGGGTAGGTTGTGTGCTGGGCAGCGCGGGCGATCGAAATTGATCCCGTCTCGATAGGTTGTCGAAGTGACTCCAGACATGACCGCGAGAATTCGGGCAATTCATCCAAGAAAAGCACACCATTATGGGCAAGGCTGACTTCGCCGGGCCGTGCTTTGGCCCCGCCCCCGACCATCGCAGGCAAACTGGCACTGTGATGAGGCGCACGATACGGCGGCCGGATTGTCAGGCGACCATCTTTCAAGAGCCCTGACACACTGTGGATCCGGCTTGTTTCCAGCATTTCCTCAGCCGTGAGGTCCGGTAAAATACCGGGTAGTCTGCAGGCCAGCATGGATTTCCCTGCACCCGGTGGTCCGCTCATGAGAACGGAATGTCCGCCAGCGGCAGCAATTTCCAGTGCTCGACGCCCAAGAGCCATGCCCTTTACGTCAGCGAGGTCAGGGCCATAATCCGGGGTGTATCCTTCTGCCGCGGGAACAGGCGTTAAAACCTGTTCGCCACGGACATGAGACACAACGCCGAGCAGGGTGTCTGGCGCCAGAATGTCTTGGTCTGGATTGCCCCAGCGAGCCTCTCTTCCCTGCAGCGCCGGGCAGATCAGCCCTAGAGACTGAGCCCCTGCACCGAGTGCCGCGGACAAAACGCCATTGACCGGGTTGATCCGTCCATCCAGCGAAAGCTCCCCAACGGCCGCATAGGCAGAGACAGCCTCGAACGGTAGAATGCCCATGGCGACCAAAAGTCCAAGCGCGATGGGAAGGTCAAAATGTGCACCTTCCTTGGCGAGGTCTGCGGGGACGAGATTGACCAGAATACGTTTGGGAGGAAGGGCCAGGCCCATGGCTGTCAGGGCAGCACGGACACGCTCGCGTGCTTCGCCGACTGATTTGTCCGCCATGCCGACCAGCAGAAACGCTGGAAGCCCTGTTGAAACCTGAACTTCAACCGTAACCGGAACAGCTTCGATGCCAGCAAAGGCAAAGCTTTGGATACGGGCAAGGGTAGGAGTGTTCTGGCCAGATGTCGTCATGGAACGAGATCTTAGCCAGAACATGTTACTGGATGGTTAACGCTGGTAAATCAGGCGCGCACGAAGCGTTCCATCAAGGGCGCGCAGGCCATCCAGAAGGTGCTGGTCCATGTCCGGTCCAGCAGATTCGGCTTCCACAACGACGTAACCAACTTCACCGTCCGTCTGAAGATACTGCGCTGTCACGTTGCAGTTCTCGGCCGCGAACAGCTCGTTGATCTGGCGCATGATGCCGGGACGGTTGGCATGAACGTGCATGAAGCGCGTGCCACGTGGCCGCTCCGGAAGCTGTACGCTTGGAAAATTCACGGCACCGATGGTGGAGCCCACGTCAGAGTAGTCCACAAGCTTGCGGGCGACTTCAACGCCAATCCGCTCCTGTGCTTCCATGGTGGAGCCGCCGATATGCGGGGTGAGAATAACGTTCTCCAGGCCCTGAAGCGGTGAAACGAAGCGCTCTCCTGCAACTTTGGGCTCCACTGGGAACACGTCCACGCCAGCACCCATGAGATGGCCGTCCTTGAGGGCTGCGGCCAGAGCTTCAAGGTCAACGACACTGCCGCGGGCGTTGTTGAGAAGAATCGAGTTGGGCTTCATGGCCCGGATCTCGGCTTCTCCGATCAGGAGGTCTGTATCCGGTGTCTGGGGAACGTGCAGCGTGACGATATCGGACTTGGCAAGAAGGTCCTTGAGCGTCGCGACTGCAACGGCGTTGCCGTGCGGGAGGCGGGGCATGATGTCATAATACAGGACGCGCATGCCAAAGGCTTCGGCCAGAACGGAAAGCTGTGAACCGATGGAACCGTAACCGACGATACCGAGCGTCTTACCACGGACTTCCCACGCATTAATGGCGGATTTGTCCCAGCCACCTTGGTGGCACTGTTCAGAACGGGACGGAATGCGGCGCATCAGCATGACCACTTCACCCATCACCAGTTCGGCGACGGAGCGCGTGTTGCTGTAAGGCGCGTTGAAGACCGGAATACCGGCCATGCGGGCGGCGGTCAGATCGACCTGATTTGTCCCGATGCAGAAGCAGCCGATGGCCATCAGGCGATCAGCGGATTCAATGACTTCGCGCGTCAACTGCGTCCGGCTGCGAATACCCACCATATGCACGCCTTGCAGTGCTTCCTTGAGGGCATCGCCTTCAAGAGCGCCTTTCAGACGCGTAACCTCTGCATAACCCTGCACATTAAAATGCTCGACAGCACTCTCATGGATGCCTTCAAGCAGGAGGATGCGGATCTTATTCTTGGGGAGAGAGAAGTGCGTTTCCATATTTCCATCCCGGTCCTGAACCGGAAGGCTCCGGCTCTCATTCCAACCTGTCCCGGCCCATGATCACCGGGGCGTCATGCCTAGCCCATCGTTCCCGGATGGGAAAGGTGGTTCACGATGTCTGTGAGCAGGGCAGGGTTGCCGCACGCCAGAACGGTTCCATCACTTTCGAGCGTAAGAGGCTTGCCCTGCCAGTCCGTAATGCTGCCACCTGCACCTTCAATGACCGGAACAAGTGCACCCCAGTCCCATGGGTTCATGGTGCATTCGGCGATCACATCGATCTGCCCAAGCGCCAGTAGTCCGTACGCGTAACAGTCTCCGCCCCATGATGTCCGCCGGACCTGCTTCTGGAGGTTGGCAAAGCGTGGTGCGTGATCGGGCGTCATGATTTCCGGGGATGTGCAGGACAGTTCCGCCTGCCCAAGAACCGGGCATACGCGTGTGCCAATCTGACCGGGCAGTCGGGCGGACACAAAGCGTGTCCGCTGCCCGGCAAGGCCTATCCACCGCTCGCCCGTCAGAGGTTGGTCAATCAACCCAAGAACAGGGCGACCCTTATGAAAAAGCGAAATAAGGGTTCCGAAGGTTGGGCGGCCGGTCAGGAACGCGCGTGTTCCATCAATCGGGTCCAGCACCCAGAGCCAGTCTCCTTCGTGACCGCTCATTCCGCTTTCTTCGCCCAGGATAGCGTGTTCTGGCAGAGCGTCTTCCAGAATGGACCGCATAACTTTTTCAGCAGCACGATCTGCAACAGTGACCGGGCTGTCATCAGACTTGGCATCAGCCTGTAGCGACGTGCGGAAATGGGGGATGACTGTCTCGCGGGCAGCGTCTGCACAGGCTTCGGCGACTAAAAGCGCCTTTTCCAGAACTGTTTCGCTCATATTTTCTTTCAATTCCTGCCAGAAAGCCGTGTGTGAGATTGACGCCCGATCAGGCGGGCGGCATCAGAAGGGCCATGCGTCCGATCATCGTCATTCCCTCCAGACTTGCCTCGACCCGCCTCCCACGCAAGCCCCTTGCAGACATTGGCGGTCTTCCCATGATTGTCCGCGTTGCGAAACGGGCTCTGGAAGCAAAGATCGGACCAGTGGTTGTTGCTGCGGGCGATCAGGACATTCTCGATGCCATTAGTGGACTGGAAGGCGTTCAGGGTGTCCTGACCGACTCGTCATTGGCGAGCGGTTCGGATCGTGTGCATGCAGCCATTCAAAAACTCGACCCGACAGGAACTTATGACGTCGTGATCAATCTGCAGGGAGACCTGCCTTTGATTGATCCGGACAGTCTGACCGCTGTGCTCGAGCCACTGGAAAATCCATCCTGTGATATCGGCACACTGGCCGCTCCCGTTCAGTCAGACTGGGAACGAGACGCCGAGCAGGTGGTCAAGATTGCCTGCGACTTTGGCGAGGCCACGGTGACACGGGCTCTCTATTTTTCGCGTATGCCCATTCCATGGGGCGCGGGGCAGCATTGGCATCATGTTGGCGTGTATGCTTGGCGTCGAAATGCGTTGGAGCGCTTTGTCAGTCTGCCACCGTCGGCTCTGGAGCGGCGTGAAAGTTTGGAGCAGCTGCGCGCGCTGGAAGCAGGAATGAGCATCGGGTGTGCCCGGATAGAACATGCTCCTCAAGGTGTGGATACAACAGAAGATCTGGAACGAGTGAGAGGATTGGTCTGATGCCGGTAATTGCTTTTCAGGGGCGGCCTGGCGCCTATTCAGACCTTGCATGCCGAGAGGCTCGACCAGGTTGGACAACGCTTCCCTGCGCAAGTTTTGCAGCTGCGATTGAGGCCGTGCATGTCGGTCGGGCAGATGAAGCGCTTCTGGCCTGTGAAAATTCGCTCGCCGGGCGTGTGCCTGACATTCATTCTCTGCTGCCGGATGCTGGACTGCATATCGTTGGTGAGCATTTTCAGCGTGTCGAGCACTGTCTGCTGGCAGTGCCGGGTGCTGAAATTTCTGACATCCGACGCCTTCACACGCATCCGGTTGCACTAGGGCAGGTCCGCAAACTCATTCACGAGCTGGATCTCGAAGCCGTGCCGGAATTCGATACGGCCGGTGCTGCCGAAATGGTCGCGAAATGGGGACGGAAGGAGGATGCTGCAATTGCTTCTTCGCTCGCCGGAGAGCTCAATGGGCTCGTTATTTTAAGACGTAACGTTGAAGACGCAGCTCATAACACGACGCGCTTCTATCGCGTCGCGCCAGTCCCGAGTTTCCCGGACCCCGCTCGAGGCGACACATTAACGACTCTTCTGATGAGAGTCGGCAACAAACCTGGTGCGCTTTACGCGGCATTGGGTGGATTCTCGCGGCATGGTATTAATATGACGCGAATTGAAAGTTACATGCTGAACGGCTCGTTCGCGGCGACGCAGTTTCTGATGGATGTTGAAGGACATCCAGAGCAGCCCGCATTGGCTGCCGCGTTGAAAGAGCTGGAGCATGTCAGCGATAATTTGAAGATTCTGGGTGCATACCCACGCAGTCTTGCTCGTTCCAGCGCATGACGCTGGCGGATCGGAAGAGCAGGATGGAACGCATGATGAGCAGAGGCGAGACAATGGTGGAGACGGGCATGTATCAGGGGTCGCTGACGGCTCTGATCACTCCGATGGATACGGATGGCCGTATTGATTTCGAGGTGGCGACAAAGCTTATTGAGCGCCAGATTGAAGCTGGCACCAGTGGCCTTGTGCCCGCAGGAACCACAGGTGAGAGCCCCACGCTGTCGCACGAGGAACATGGCCGCATCATTGCGCACTGCGTTGAGACATCGAACGGTCGCGTTCCTGTCATGGCCGGGGCTGGCTCAAACAGTACATCTGAAGCTGTGCAGATGGCACGCCATGCTCACTCTGTGGGCGCGAGCAGTCTGTTGGTTGTAGTTCCGTATTATAACAAGCCCACCCAGGAAGGCCTGTATCGCCATTTCATGACGATCGCCGACGCGACGCCACTTCCGATTCACGTATACTGCATTCCGGGTCGGTCTGTAGTGGATCTCACGCCGGAGACATTGGGACGCCTCGCTCAGCATCCCAATATTGCTGGGGTGAAAGACGCCACAGCCAATCTGGCGCGCCCCATTGCTGTGCGGCGGAATGTGAAGAAGCCGTTCAACCAGCTTTCCGGCGACGACAACACCGTCGTGTCGTTTCTTGCGACAGGTGGCGATGGCTGCATTGGTGTAACGTCAAATGTTGTCCCTGTGTTGTGCGCAGAAATGCATAGTGCCTGGCAGGAAGGGCGAATCGAAGATGCGATCGAAATTCAGGATCGTCTCTCTCCACTGCATGATGCCATGTTCATGGAGAGCAACCCTGGGCCGGTGAAATACGCTATGTCTCGGCTGGGTCTATGCAATGCAACGCTGCGCCTTCCGCTCGTGGAGCCTCAGGAGGCAACGCGCAAGGCTATCGATGCAGCTTTACGATCTCTCGATCTATTGGACTGAAATTTTTAATGGCCGGAAAAAAAGAGAAGAGCGGGATGATCTCTCACGGGATCGTCGCTCAGAACCGTAAAGGCCGGTTCGATTATACGATTCTGGAAACCGTAGAGGCAGGAATCGTTCTAAAAGGACCGGAGGTCAAAAGCCTCCGCTTAGGACGTTCGACCATTACCGAGGCTTATGCCGCCGAACGTGATGGAGAAATCTGGCTCTTCAATTCCTACATTCCGGAATATCAAGGGGGTGTCCTTTCCCGCTTTGAGCCCAGAGCACCTCGCAAATTGCTGCTGCACCGCAAACAGGTGGCGCACTATCTGTCCGCTGTGACGCGTGCGGGCGCATCACTTGTGCCACTGGATATTCACTTCAATGCTCGCGGAGTCGCAAAAGTGACGATTGGCTTGGGGCAGGGGCGGAAGAAAGAAGACAAGCGACACGCAATCGCTGAGCGAGACTGGCAACGTGACAAGGCTCGTCTGATCCGAAACAAGGGTAAGGACTACTAATTTCCGGTGGGTCGAAACCGCTTGGAAACGAACACTCTTAAAAACAGCCATTAAAAAAGCCGCTGTGGAAAAATCCACAGCGGCTTTTCTTAAAGCTCAGCGAGATGCCGAAGCAACCGAATCAATCGATGTTGATTGCAGCAGCTTCCGGACCCTTCTGACCCTGAACAACCTTGACGTTAATCGCCTGGCCTTCGTCGAGAGTCGGGAGCTGTGAACGCTCGAGAGCGGAAGCGTGGACGAAGATGTCCTTGCCGCCGGAGTCAGGCGTGATGAAGCCGAAGCCCTTGGTGGCATTGTACCACTTCACGGTGCCGCGGATGTCCTGTGCGTCGGACAGGTCAGGAGCCGGACGGCCCGGACGTGCTGACGGGCCACCGAAGCGTGGCTGCGGAGCTGCACCGAACTGGGCGCGCGGGCGAGGAGCTTCAGCTGTGCTTTCGTCAACGGAAATGACTTCAGCAACCTGGCGACCCTTCGGACCCTGGCCAATGCGAACAACCACGGTTGCACCCGGGTTGACACTGCTTACGCCAGCGTTGCCAAGAGCGTTGGCGTGCAGGAAGACATCGCCCGAGCCGTCAGCCAGTTCAACGAAACCGAAACCCTTTTCGGTGTTGAACCACTTAACGCGGGAGCTGATTTCTGGGCCGGAAGCGGTAACGAAGCTGCTGCCTGCGCCGCGACGAGGTGCGCCGAAGCCACCACCACCGCCGCCACCGAAGCCGCCGCGATCGCCGCCGCCGAAGCCGCCACGATCGCCGCCGCCGAAGCCGCCACGGTCACCATAGGATGGCTGGGACGAATAGTCCCCGTCAAACCCGCCGCGGCGAGGTGAGTTAAAGCTGCGGTCGGTTCTGTTGTTTCTCAACGGTCTAATCCCGAGACTGGGGTGCCACGGAGGGCTTCTATCCCCTGCCATGACGTATTTCAAAAAGGTGAGAAAAGCCTCAGGCCTTCCTCTGAGGGAATCACTAGCATGGTTTTTTCCCGCACTGCCACAACGAAAGTGCGAGAAGTGCCCAACTCGCGCGGATTTTAAGATTGTCTCAGTCCACCAAGGGGCTCCGAAGGCTTTGCTTTGATGCCCAGTAATGACATAAAGACACAAATTAATAGCGTCATTACCCTGATCGTACGCGAGATGCAGAGGTGCCCATGCAGACCCGACTGACTCTTTCCTTCGGGGCCTGTGCCCTACTCGCACTGGCATCTTCGACTGCCATGGCAACGCCTTTGCAGGATCCTTACGGCACCTGGACGATTCAGGGCGAGAATGATGCCGTCTCTACTCTAAAAGGGACGTCAGATCAGTATTATACATCTGGCCTGCGCATTAACTGGACGTCAGGAACCGACAATCTTCCTGAGCCGATTGCGAATCTGAATCATTTCCTGATGGGAAATGGGATGCAGCGCATCAGCATCGGTTTGCAGCAGTTGATTTTTACGCCGCGGGAAACGCAGATGGCGCAGCCGCCGCAGGGTGATCGCCCTTACACAGGCCTGATGCTCGGAACGGTCAATCTTATTAACGATACGGATCTGTCCCGTACGGTTATGGGAATCCAGTTCGGTGTCATGGGCCCCGCAGGCCTGGGACGTCAGGTGCAGAACGGGTTCCATAACCTGATCAGCGATACACCGAACAAAGGCTGGAAGCATCAGCTTGCGAATCAGCCGGTCATGCAGATTCAGGCTGGTCGAATCTGGCGTCTGCCAGTTGCCAAGGTTTATGGCATCGGAATGGATGTCCTGCCTGCGGTTTCCGGAGCGGCAGGTGACTATCGGACATATGCAGACGCTGCTGCAACCTTCCGCATCGGTCAGGGGCTGGATAGTGACTTTGGCAACTCCACGATCGGGCCGGGGCTGGATGGTACGGATGCTTTCCGTGGAACGCGCCCTGTTGCCTGGTATTTTTATGGCGGCGTAGAGGGTCAGGCTGTCGGGTATGATGCGTCGTTGCAGGGCAACACAGTGCGCCCCAACTCGCCGCATGTTGAGAAAGTCTGGGATGTTGGCGAAATTCACGCCGGCGTTGCCGTCATGTGGCACGGCATGCGTCTCTCCTATAGCCAGAACTGGCAGACGGCTCAGTTCAAGTCTCAGAAAGCTGGCCTGTTCAACTACGGGTCGCTCAAGCTCTCCGTCAAATTCTAAGACCAGACTCTAGGGTAACGCCCACACTAAAAAGCCCGACCGCAGAAAGCGGGACGGGCTTTTTTCTTAAGTGGATTGCGACGCAGGTTTAGCCTGATCTCCGACCGGGGAGCCAAGGAGATATCCTTGAACCTCTTCGCACCCATAGGCGTCTAAAAAGGCCATCTGGGATTCAGTCTCTACACCTTTGGCACACGTCGTGATGTTCAAGGCGCGTGCAAGTGCGAGAATCGCGCACATGACTTCGTTCGCGCGATTATTTTCCCCAAGGCTGTTGATAAACCTGCGATCAAGTTTGATCTGATCCAAGGGATAGAAGCGTAGACGCTCCAGAGATGAAAAGCCGGAGCCAAAATCATCAAGCGCAAGTCTGACACCGAGCGCGCGGACACGTGACAACTCACGGAATGTGATGTCTTCCGGCCCGAAGAAGCGAGGTTCGGACATTTCAATCTGCAGGCGTTCAGGGGCGAGGCCGCTCTCCTGTAGGATTTCCTTGACCAGTTTTGAGAGGCGCTCGCTGACCAGCCAGACCGGTGAGATATTGACGCAGACCCTGTGAGGAACATCCCATTTTGCCGCCGCCATGCAAGCTGTTCTGAGACTCCAGCTATCCAGCATCTCAACAAGGCCTGCTTCTTCGGCGCAACGAATGAAGAGTGCGGGCGGGACTTCGCCGTAACCCGGTCTGGTCCACCGCAGAAGAGCTTCATGAGCTACGATCTGCTGGGATGCTGTGTCAACGACCGGCATCCAGTTCAGGAACAGGCCGTTCTGTTCTACGGCAACGGCCAGATCCTGTTCCAGGCTGGAGGACAGGATATGCATCCGCGTTGTTTCTTCGTCCGCGCGCCTTTCATGGCCACCGCCGAGGCGTTGGGCTTCCATGAGTGCAGCCTTGGCGCTCGTGAGAAGATCATCGACCGTATTCCCATCTTCCGGGAACATTCCCCATCCAACGGATAAAGAAAATGGCAAAGAGGAATTGGCAAGAGCAACGGGAGTTTCAGAAATCCGAAGGATGGATGTCATTAATGATCGTGTTGTTACCTGCGTATAGCCAGGTGGCGTCAGCACGATAAAGTTGCCGCCGCCCATGCCGCCAAGGAATGCGCCTTGCGGCAGAAGCTTTTCAATTCTCCGAATGATCTCTTCGAGAATGATGTCGGCAACGTCCCAGCCGTAACGTTCATTAATGAAAGACAGGTGATCGAGATTGAAACGTATTAATCCAAACTTCGCCCGCCTTGTCAGGGTCGCAGTCTGCTCGATGTACCACTGCACAGATTCCATGCTTTGCATGCGGTTCGGCAGGACAGAACCTGTGTTGTAAATCGGGTTCCGTGTCAGGCTTGCGAGATCCTCAAGCGCGTCCAAAGTCTTCTGGCCTGAAAGCTCAGTCGTTTCACCGGCAATCAGGAGAAAAAGAGAAGTTGCCGTTCGCATGTGGCGATGCGCGCTGCCGATACTGATCCCTGCAACGGTTAGCCCTTGTGAGACTTGGAAGGTCTGTGATGAGGGGGTTGCAGAGAGTTCAGCGAAAGGAAAATTACCCAGCGTATCGGTGAGGGGAGCGCCGACATAAGCAATTTCAAGCGGTAAGGCCTGCTTTGAAAGGGCGATTATTCCCGCTGAGGAGGCGCCGGTTAAGGAGCGCGCCAGTCTGAGCAGAGGCAGGTAACTGGCGGACGACGTCCCTTTCAGGAAAGAAGCTGCGTGCTGATCGTCACCAGTTGAGAACATACTGTAAACCCGATTATGGATAAGTCGTAAAACCGTCAAAGAACGATAAAGTTCCTTCTCGGAAGACAGATTAACAATTCTTTCTTAAAGGTCCTTTAACCAGAAATCAAAAGGCGGTCGGGCTCGGAGCGGTCAAAGAGCGTTAGCATAATTCTCAATGCTTCGCCCCGAGAACCTTTTAAAGATGGATTACGCATCAGTTCTCGCTCACTATCTTGCTGCATTGCAGTCAAAAGGAGTGAAATTCTTGCTCCTTGGGCTAGTCGGAAGCCCGGAAGGCCTGACTGACGGTCCCCGGCAAGGTCGCCTCCACCTCGGATTCGGTAATCCTCGTCAGCAATCATAAATCCATCGTTAGTGTCTCGTAAAAGTGTAAGTCGCCTGACGGCGGTTGGTGTTGCCAGTCCATCATGCAGTAGCAGGCAGAAGGATTTTTTTGATCCACGACCTACGCGACCTCGGAGCTGGTGGAGCTGGGCCAGACCAAAACGTTCTGCCTGTTCGATCACCATGACGGAGGCGTTAGGGATATCCACACCAACTTCAATCACGGTTGTGGCAACCAGGATGCGTGTTTCACCTCGTCGGAATGCTTCGAGGGCAGCCTGTCGAATAACTATGTCCTGCTTGCCGTGGGCCAGCCCTACGATGTTGGGGAAGCGTTCTCCCAGCATGGCCCAACGTTCTTCTGCTGCCGCTGCGGATTGTGTTTCGCTATTTTCAATGAGGGGGCAAACCCAGAAAACCTGAACCCCGTCAGCGACGGCACGAGATATGGCCGCCAGAATGTCTGGCATGGCGTCCATGTTATGCAGGGTCGTGCGAATGGGTTGCCTGCCTGCTGGTTTGGAATCCAGGCGGCTTACGCTCATTTCTCCCCATTCCATGAGCTGAAGCGTTCGCGGAATAGGGGTGGCGGTCATGACCAGAATATCTGTTGCCTGTCCCTTGGCGCTCAGATTCATCCGTTGCTTCACGCCAAAACGGTGCTGCTCGTCAATGACGGCCAGTCCAAGGTCCGCAAACGTCACGCCTTCCTGAAACAGGGCGTGAGTTCCGACGATGATGCGCGCAGTTCCATCGGCAATGGCCGCCAATGTCTCGCGGCGTGCTGCGCCTTTGATCGTCCCGCTCAGATAAACGCATTGGGTGGGACAAAGGCGGGAAACCGTCTCGAAATGTTGACGTGCCAGAATTTCTGTTGGCGCCATGAGGGCCGCCTGGGCACCTGATTCCACGGCTTGAAGCATGGCATTCATCGCGACAAATGTTTTGCCGGCGCCCACGTCTCCTTGCAGCAGACGCATCATCGGAGCAGAGGCCGCCATGTCCTGACGGATTTCAATGATAGCTGAAGACTGGGCCGACGTTGGCTTATGCCCAAACCGACGATTTAGCTCTGTCTGGAGTGCGCCCGTGCCCGGCATGCTGCGGCCTATCCGGCTGCGTGCTTTAAGGCGAGCCAGTCCAAAACAGAGCTGGTCAGCGAGAAGTTCATCCGCAGCAAGACGGGAAAGTGCGCGCTCTCGCACTGGCGCCCATTCGACATGAGCAGGAATACTCTCCGGGGCCTGCAGGATATGCAGCGCCTGTGTAAAAGCTGGCCAGCGGCGCTTTTGGACAAGGGCGTGGTCCTGCCATTCGGGAAAATCGGGCAGAAGCGTCAGGGCCGCGCGCATGGCTTTGCGCACTGTGTAGGGAAACAGGCCCGCCGTCAGGGGCCAGACGGGTTCAAGTCTGGGAAAGCTATCACGCTTTTCCCATGTTGTGACATGATCCGGCTGGGGCATCGTCAACTCACCCTGGAACCGGCTGGTCTTGCCCGAGACAAGAAGCTCTGCCCCTACGGTGGGGGCAGGCATATTTTTCTGCTGGAAAAAAACCAGATCCAGCCTTCCCGTGTCGTCTTCTGTGCGAATGATGGAGGGTTGGCCGGGGCGTGCAGCCTTGCGGATTGAGAGGACACGGACACGCGCTGTCAGGATTTCTCCGGGTGCGAGATTGTGTCCTGCGGCAACTGTGCGCAGAATACGACGGTCAACAATTCGCTCGGGAAGGGTGAACAGCAGGTCCAGGACGCGCCGTCCCCCTGCGATCTTTTCCAGCAGACTTGCATGTCTTGGCCCGATTCCGGGCAGGGACGTCAGTGGTGCGAAGAGTGGAGCAAGAAAATCTGGAGAGGGCTGTTCGGACTGCATTGCAACGGGCGCTCCCCGGGGCTTTTCTTGGTATGGCAGGGTCTGGAACGGCAGGTATAGGGCAAGAGCAGGATGGAACAAAACGAAACCATGAGCCGTGAAATGCCCCTCACATCCTTTGGTCCGACCGTCTGGGGTGTCCCGGACGGGAGTGTGGCGCTGCTGCTTCGCCAGCGGCTGGCAGAGCATGAAGGGCCGTTTCTGCATGTTGCGCGGGACGACGCTGCTGTTGCGGCTCTGATGGACATGCTGGCGTATCTGATGCCGGAAGTTGAAGTTCTGCGCCTGCCCGCGTGGGACTGCCTGCCTTACGATCGTGTCTCTCCCAATGCTGCCCTTGTTGCTGAGCGTGTTGGAACATTGTGTCGTCTGCTGGAGCCGACGAAAGCCCGCCGGATCGTTCTGACGACCGTGCACAGTCTGTTGCAGCGCGTTCCGCCACGATCGGCTTTCAAAGGCCAGTCCATCAGTGTGGCTACGGGTGAAATGCTCGATCAGTCTCTCCTGATCGAGGTTCTCGTCGCCAATGGCTACACGCGGACTGATACGGTCATGGAAGCGGGTGAGTTCGCGGCGCGGGGCGGCATTTTCGATCTTTTCCCAGCCGGTGCACCAGACCCGATCCGCCTCGACCTTTTTGGCGATGAAGTCGAAAATATCCGTGCCTTTGACATCGCTACTCAGCGCTCAACGGAAAAGCTTGCGCGTTTCGAGCTGCGGCCTGTCTCGGAATTTTCTCTCAGTCCGGAGAGTATCAGTCTTTTCCGCACGGGATGGCGTGATACGTTTGGGCCATCAGCTGCATCGGACACGCTTTATGAGAACGTCTCTGATGGGCGGCGTTATCCGGGTCTGGAGCACTATCTGCCGCTTTTCCATGATGGCGATGGCCACCAGATGGAAACGCTGCTGGATTATCTGCCAGACGTTGCAATCAGCTTCGACAGCCATGCACCGGAGATTCTGAAAGCCCGTCTGGACATGATCGCCGACCACTATGAGGCGCGTCGTGTTCCTGTTCGAGACGGCGAGATGCCGTATCGGGCGCTTCCGCCGCATCGTCTCTATCTGGACCAGCATGGCTGGAATGCCATGCTCTCCAGGGCGCCATCTGTTTTGCTGAACGCATTTGGCAAGCCGGATCTGGGAGAAGGCGTAGAAGCCGGAAGCCGTCCCGGACCGCTTTTTGCCCGGGCCAAGGACGGGTCTCGCGAGGGTGTTTTTGAAGCGTTTGGCAAGCAGGTTGAAGAGTGGGCGCAGTCCGGGCGCCGCACGTATGTTACGGCCTGGAGCCGTGGCTCGCGGGAGCGGATCGCCCATCTGCTTCAGGAACATGGCGTCGGCGTTGAAAGTTATGACGACTGGCCGTCCGCAGCAGGCATGTCCCGAGGGACAGTTGGTCTGCTCGTTCTCGGGCTAGAGCGTGGGTTCGTTTCAGATCGTCTGTGTTTTGTGTCTGAACAGGACCTTCTGGGAGAGCGTATTTCCCGGCCGCCTCGTCGCAAGAAGCGTGGTGAACAGTTCATTTCTCAGGTGGGCGAGATTTCCGAAGGGGACCTCGTTGTTCATCAGGAATACGGGATTGGACGCTATGTCGGGCTTGAGACCATCCGCGAAGGGCTGGTTGCGCATGACTATCTTTCCATTCTGTATGATGGAGAGCAGCGTCTTCTTCTGCCGGTAGAGAACATCGAACTCCTGAGCCGTTTTGGTTCGGAGCAAGCCAGCGTCCAGCTCGACAAGCTCGGCGGTACGGCCTGGCAGGCCCGTAAGGCCAAGATGAAATCGCGCATCCGCATCATGGCGGGTGAACTGATTCGGACGGCTGCTGCGCGTGCATTGCGTGAAGCTCCGACGCTCGCGCCGGCAGAGGGGCTGTGGGACGAGTTCTGCGCCCGTTTCCCGTTCGTGGAGACGGAAGATCAGTCTCGTGCGATCGCTGATGTTCTAGAGGATATGAGCTCCGGTCGCCCAATGGACCGGCTGGTGTGTGGAGACGTCGGCTTTGGAAAAACCGAAGTTGCCTTGCGTGCGGCTTTTGTTGCCGCGCTCTCAGGAATGCAGGTGGCTGTTGTTGTTCCGACAACGCTTCTGGCTCGTCAGCATTACCGTGGCTTTGTGGCGCGATTCGAAGGTCTGCCGGTTCGGATCGGACAACTGTCACGCATGGTGACACCCAAGGAAGCGACAAAAGTCCGCGAAGAGATGGCGGACGGCCGTCTGGATATCGTCATCGGGACGCATGCCCTTCTGGCCAAGACGGTCTCTTTCGAACGTCTGGGCCTGCTGATCATTGATGAAGAGCAGCATTTCGGTGTCTCTCACAAGGAAAAGCTCAAGGCTCTGCGGGAAGACGTGCATGTCCTGACACTGTCAGCCACGCCGCTGCCACGTACGCTCCAGCTGTCCCTGTCCGGTGTGCGGGAAATGAGCCTGATTGCGACGCCGCCGACGGATCGTCTCGCAGTTCGCACGTTTATTACGCCGTTTGACAGCGTCATGATCCGCGAAGCGATTCAGCGTGAGCGTTTCCGCGGTGGGCAGGTGTTCTGTGTGTTGCCGCGACTCGCTGATCTGGACCGGATGGCAGAGCGCTTGGCCGAGATTGTTCCGGATGCGAAGGTCGTTCAGGCGCATGGACGTTTGACGCCGACTGAACTGGAACGCGTCATGACCGAATTTGCCGACGGCAAATATGACATCCTGCTCTCTACCAATATTGTGGAGAGTGGTCTCGATATGCCCAGCGTGAATACGATTATTATTCATCGGGCAGATATGTTTGGCCTGGGGCAGCTTTATCAGCTGCGCGGGCGTGTGGGGCGAGGCAAGCAGCGTGGCTATGCCTATCTGACCTGGCCGCAGACGAACCCATTGTCGGCCGCCTCTGAAAAACGTCTGGAAATCATGCAGACGCTCGACTCGCTCGGCGCAGGCTTCACATTGGCATCGCACGATCTGGATCTTCGTGGTGCTGGAAATCTGCTGGGGGATGAGCAGTCCGGGCATATCAAGGAAGTCGGGATCGAGCTGTATCAGCAGATGCTGGAAGATGCCGTTCTGGATCTGCGTCGCGAACGCGGTCGAAAGGCGGAGGAAGAAGACAGCTGGACGCCGAATATTATCCTCGGATTGCCTGTGCTGATTCCAGACACTTATGTGCCTGATCTGCCGGTTCGGCTGGGGCTATATCGGCGTATCGCATCCTTGACCGGAGAAGCGGAAGTCGAGGCCATGCGCGCTGAACTTGTAGACCGGTTCGGATCCTTGCCGCCAGAGGTGGGGAATCTTCTGGACGTCGTGCTCATCAAGCGTCTGTGCCGTGAGGCTGGTGTGGAGCGTCTGGAAGCCGGGCCGAAGGGTATGGTGCTTCAGTTCCGCAAGAACCGGTTCCAGAACCCTGCCGGGCTGATCGATTGGGCGACTCGTAAGAAGGATTCGGGCGTGAAGATCCGCCCCGATCAGAAGCTGGCCATTATTCGCGAAATGACGAACGCCACCCGCATTGGTTTTGCGAAGAAAGTAACGACCGTTCTGTGCAAACTCGTGCGGAAACTGGAAGACGCCGACTAAGCGTCTTTCCAGCTTCCGCAGTGGCACTCAGGGAACGGCGATAGGGAGCGGAATACGGTTGACCGTCGCTACGCCGCCCTGAAGGGCAATATCCCACGTGGTGGTGTCGCCGCTCTGGCGTCCCATCAGGCGGGCAATGGTAAGGGCGGTGACCACTTTGGTTGGGGCTGTCTGGCGAATGGCCTCGATCAACTGTGCAACATTGGTGATGCTGACATGGGTGTCTGCGGTGGATGTTGCGGCTGAAGAGCCGATCTGAATGGTTCCTGTGCCATCAATAGTGCTGCTTCCGGAAATGGCATGCAGGGCGTTGATCGTGATCTGCTGTGAGGAGCCGGAGAGGCCGCTTACGGACAGATCGGCGGACAGGGACGATGGAATAAGAGGCTGTTTCGAGTCGTGAATGCCTGTTCCATTGACCTTGATGCGGAGCTCAGGGCTGGTCTGGACTGCGTTGATTGTCGCGTGCTGGATGGTCATTGTGTGACCAGGGCGGGACAGCTTTACGCTGCTCCATGAGGCTTCTGGCGTTCCTTCATGGATGTTGTGGACTGTAATGGTGGCGTCCTGCCCCTGACAGGCTGGGCTGATACCGCCACGGAAAGCGCTCAGTGCTGCATAAGCGGCCGTTGCATTGAACTGTTCCAGCTTGGCTTCCGTGACTGCGCCTTTGGGGTCTTTCAGGGTGACAGGCCCGATATCGAGGCCGATGCCGGTTCCTGTCAGGGTGGCGTGCAGGCCTGATGCTGAAAAGCCGTGGGCGGCAGCCTGGTGCCCGTTCAGGGAATAGGTGAAGCAGGACGCAGGAATGTTCGGAAGCGTGTCTGCGAGAGCAGGTGACGCGAAGGAAGGCAGAGCCGTCGCTAATGCTGTTACGAGAAGGGTTTTAAAAGACATCATGCCCTCAATGCTGTGGTGTCTGATCTCTCAGACAGAAAGACTGTTAAGACTCTCTTAGGATTATGGAGAGACAATGGTTCCCCATAATCCTTCCTTGCGGGTGAGTGTGCATGTCTTCGTCCATTTCCGCCATGCCAGCGGTGCCGCAATACCTGTTCATCGTGAAAGACGAACAGGCCTCCGTGAACCGATGGGAAAAGACCAGTTCATCTTCGCAGCAGGCATTGACGGCGTTCAAAGCTGAGGCCTCTTCCATCACGACGCCTGATCAGCTTCTGAAGAACTACAAGGCGCTGAAGGTCGTTCTTGGCGCCTATAACATGTCTTCCAATATTGATCAGACGGCCGTCCTTAAGCAGCTCATGACGCAGGACCCTACGTCTTCCAAGTCGTTGGCACAGAGAAGCGGGAATGCGTCCTGGAAAGCGTTTGCGACCGCGTTTTCAGACTGGTCGACGTCTCCCCTCTCGTCAGAAGACACTTTGTCTAAAATCGCCCAGAATTACCTGACGAACGGGTATGAAAGCAGTGTTCAGGACGAGACGCCGGGCCTTGGGGATGCTCTTTATTTTACCCGAACCGTCACGTCAGACATGAAGCTTTCCAGCATCATGGCAGATCCGAAACTGTTGAAGGTGGCGGAAAAAGTGTGTGGGTTCGATACAACCCAGTTTGGCGCACTGGATTACGACCAACAGGTTCGACTGTTGGGGAACAAGCTGGATCTTTCACGTCTTAGTACGTCCCAAGGCGTGCAGCGGTTTGCTGAACAATATCTGGCGCTTCTGCAAATCAGCCCTGAAGCATCTACGACGCCTGCCAGTATGCTCACACTTTATGGAAGTGGAGGGACATCGGACGGTATTCTGTCCCTTTTTACAGGAAGCAGTAGCAGTTCCTCGTCATCGCTGTATTCCGCACTTCTCTAATCCGGTTGCGTGACATCCTGAGAGGAGGCCTGTATCGCGGCTAGGGAAACGTGGCAGCGAAAAGGATCTCTTCATGGCGGGACTGGACCCTGAAGACTGGAGCGGCATTCGTGCCATGGGTCATCAGATGCTGGATGCTCTGTTTGACCGCATGGAACATGTCGGGGAAGGCCCGGTCTGGCGTCCTATGCCGCAGGCAGCCAGGGATGAGCTGAGAACGGGCTTTCCTGCCGAAGGGACCTCTCTGGAAGAACTGCATGAGCGTTTTACAGAGCTCGTTGTTCCCTATGGCAATGGAAATACTCATCCGGGTTTCATGGGGTGGGTGCATGGCGCCGGAACACCCGTCGGGATGCTGGCAGAAATGCTGGCGGGCGGCATGAACGCCAATTGTGGGGGGCGCAGTCATGCTGCCAATGAAGTCGAGCGCGAAGTTATCCGCTGGGCGCTTTCCATGGTGGGTATGCCGGAAGATGGGTCGGGCTGTCTCGTGACGGGCTCGTCCATGGCCAACTTCATCAGCATCATTACGGCCAGTCGGGCGCGTGATCCGTCGTTACGACGGCATGGCGTTGGGCAGAGCAGAATGGTTGGATATGCCGCGACAACAGCCCACGGGTGTCTACCTCGTGCCTTTGATCTTGCTGGTTTCGGAAGCGAGGCTTTGCGCCGTGTTCCGGTGACGGATGATCATCGGATGGATCTTGCAGCACTGCGCCAGATGATCACCGAGCACCGACAGAGCGGGTTGGTGCCCTTTATGGTAGCTGGAACGGCCGGAACGGTGGATTGCGGTGCTATTGATGATCTTCAGGGGATCGAAACTATCGCACGGGAGAACGGCCTCTGGTTTCATGTGGATGCAGCCTTTGGTGCGCTGGCCTGTTTGTCGTCACGTTTCAAGGCGCAGCTTTCCGGCATTGAAAAGGCTGACAGTCTGGCATTCGATTTTCATAAATGGGCACAAGTCCCCTACGACGCGGGCTGCGTTCTGGTGAGGAATCGTGAACTTCATGCGGCAGCGTTTGCTCAGTCGCTCGACTATCTGACGCGCGAAGCCAGAGGGCTTGCGAGTGGCGCGCCATGGTTCTGTGATTTCGGGCCAGATCTTTCCCGCGGGTTCCGGGCGCTCAAAGTCTGGATGACGCTGGGCCATTATGGCTCACAGCGTATGGGGCAGATGGTGGAAGAATGTTGTGACGTTGCACAGCATCTTGCGCGCTGCGTTCAGGCTACGCCCGGGCTCGTCCTGCTCGCGCCAGTAACGCTGAATATTGTTTGCTTCGGAATAGAAGGTCTGTCAGATCAGGGTGTTTCCGAGCTGGTGCAGGATTTGCATGAAAGCGGCGTGGCGGCCCCATCCACAACGCGGATCAACGGTCGGTTGGCGGTGAGGGCGGCGATTGTTAATCACCGCACCACGACCGCCGATACCGACCGTATGCTGGATGCCGTTATCGCACTCGCCGCTGACCGGCGGGGGTAAACAGTTCACTCAACTGAGCCATCATGGTGCCGCCGAGGTCTTCGGCGGAACTGATGGTTACGCTGTGTCGATAGTACCGCGTAACGTCATGGCCAATACCAATAGCCAGAAGTTCCGTGTTCCGATCGCTTTCGATCCGCTTGATGACCTCACGCAGATGGTTTTCAAGATAGTTGTGCGGATTGGCGGAGAACGTACTGTCATCCACAGGCGCACCATCTGAAATCACCATGAGAATATGACGGTGTTCCGGACGCCGTTTCAGGCGCTTCCAGGCCCAAAGCAGCGATTCGCCGTCAATGTTCTCCTTGAGGAGACCATCACGCAGCATGAGGCCAAGGTTCTTCCGGGCCCGGCGCCAGGGTGTATCTGCATCTTTGTAGATGATGTGACGCAGGTCATTCAGGCGTCCTGGCTCGGGTGGGCGCCCATTTTTCACCCATTGCTCCCGGCTCTGACCACCTTTCCATTGACGCGTCGTGAAGCCCAGAACTTCGACTTTCACGCCGCAGCGCTCCAACGTGCGGGCGAGAATATCGCCGCATATTGCAGCAGTTCCAATTGGGCGGCCACGCATTGAGCCTGAGTTGTCGATGAGGAGTGTGACGACTGTGTCGCGGAACTCCATTTCGCATTCATACTTGTACGAGAGCGGCATGGTGGGGTTCGTGACGACGCGGGATAGGCGCCCGGCATCAATGATGCCCTCCTCCTGCTCGAACTCCCAGCGGCGTTGTTGCTGAGCCATGAGCCGCCGTTGCAGACGATGCGCGAGACGGGAAATCAGGCCCTGAAGTTGAACAAGCTGCTGGTCGAGCTGCTGGCGTAGCCGGTCCAACTCGTCGGGATCGCAGAGCTCGGCAGCTCCGACTTCTTCATCGAACCTTGTGGTGTAAGCCTTGTAGCTTGAGTTGCCACCGACGGCAGTGCCTTCGCCTGACTGCTCAGAAGGGCCCGCAGCTTCTTCCGAGCCGGTCTCGGGCGAATCGAGTGCGTCGGAGGACGCTTCAGTTTCGCCTGTTATTCCGCTTTCGCCGCTTTCCGGTTGATAGCCATCTTCCTGATCAGGCTCATCGCCTGCTGGTGTCTGCTGATCTTCCTGCGGGACGGCAGCTTCATCTTCGGAAGGCTGTTCGTCTTCAGACAAATCCTCGGAGGGGGCCTGTTGTTCGATTTCCTCTGGAAGTTCTGTGAGCTGGCAGGCGCCGAGCAGATGCGTGATCGCGCGTGCGAAGGCTTTTTGGTCAGATTGCGTGACAGCCATTTCCGCCAGTGCGTTTTTGGCTGACGGAGAGAGGGACGCACGCCAGGCTTCCAGCGCCGGGCCAGCCTGCGAAGGGGTATGCTCTCCTGACATGGCCTCCCGAGCTAGCAGGCTCAGAGCCATGGCGGCAGGCATTTCGTCCTTGGTCGCCATGCGGTTACATCCAGCTTCGGCACACTGCTGGATGACACGCTGGTCAAGATTGGCACGAACGCCGGCCATATGGCGGGAGCCGTAAACTTCACAGCGCGCCTGTTCGAGGACGTTAAACGCCTCCTGAGCTTGTGGCTCTGGAAACTGCGCGTTCAGGCCACTCTTGTGGTAGCGCAGCTTCAGCGCCGCAGCATCGGCCGCTCCGCGAATTTTCTGAATTTCGCGGTCGTGCATGCTGCGGGACAGGTAGGGCAGTTGCACGGCATCAGGTGCCGGCGGAGCGGGCAGCCTATTGCCAACAACCGCACCCTGAAAATCCACGCTCTGTTCAGGCGTGCCGCCCATGGCGCGAAGGGTTGCGATTGTGGCGCGGCGGAAACCTTCCTGACGGTTTTCGTCAGGAGGGGAGTTCTTGGGCGCGGACAAGGTTTTTTTACTCCACCGGGGAGGTGTTGAAACAGCGCTGGTAGTATTCCGCGACAATACCGCGCTCGGCTTCGTCACACTTGTTCAGGAAGGTGAGACGGAATGCGAATGCGACATCATTGAAAATATTGAAGTTCTCAGCCCAGGCAATGACAGTTCGTGGGGACATGACTGTGGAGATGTCTCCGGCCATAAAACCCGAGCGTGTCAGGTTGGCCAGAGCGACCATACGTTCGACCATCTTCGTCTTGTCCTTGTCTTCCGTACCGATTTTCAGCTTGGAGGTGACAATCGCAACTTCCTGTTCAAGCGGCAGATAGTTCAGGGTCGCGACAATGTTCCAGCGATCCATCTGGCCCTGATTGATCTGCTGCGTGCCGTGATACAGGCCTGTCGTGTCACCAAGGCCAACGGTATTTGCGGTCGCAAAGAGTCGGAAGGCCGGGTTGGGACGGATCACGCGGTTTTGGTCCAGAAGGGTAAGGTGACCTTCTGCTTCGAGAACGCGCTGGATCACGAACATCACGTCCGGACGGCCTGCGTCATATTCATCGAAAATCAGCGCACACGGATGCTGCAGGCACCAAGGCAGCAAACCTTCACGGAATTCCGTTACCTGCTTGCCATCGCGCAGCACGATGGCGTCCTTGCCGATGAGATCAATACGGGACACGTGGCTGTCGAGGTTGATACGGACGCAAGGCCAGTTCAGGCGCGCAGCGATCTGCTCAATGTGGGAGGATTTTCCGGTTCCGTGGAAGCCCTGAACCATCACGCGACGGTTGAAGGCAAAGCCTGCAAGGATGGCGCGCGTCGTATCTTCATCGAACTTGTACGATGAGTCGATATCGGGGACATGCTCTGTGCGGACGGAATAGGCCGGGACCTGAATGTCAGTCTTGATGCCGAAGACTTCACGCGAAGACACCGTGAGGTCGGGCGCACCAAGAACACTGGTTGGGACCGCAGAACTTTCGGCGGTGGTGACGGTTTCCAGGGCGTCGATCGTCGCGAAATCACTCATGAGACTGGCGGACTTTCATTGAATTCAGGAATGTTCTGAAAAGATGGGCCTTTAGGCTCTATTCTTCCAGAGAGAAAATCAGGAAACGAACTCTGACTCGCGACTGAAATGCGTTTTCAGCACGGCGTACGCGGATCCAATGGCCTTGAAACGCTCTTCAGCCTGCTTGTCGCCAATATTCGCATCAGGGTGGTGACGGCGGGCAAGGGCACGATATCGGCTTTTGACGTCATCCAACGACACGGGCCATGTCAGGTCCAACGTTGCGAGAGGCAGTCGAAGCGGTTCTGGTGGGCCATCAGCTGCGGCGCGCTGACGCGCACTGTCCTTGGCGCGCTGGGCTCTGTCGCGGCGGCTGGCGCCGAGAATATCCAGAGGGTCCAGAACATCTTCTTCGTTGAATTCGGCTTTCTGTGCTGTACCAGTCCCAAGTTTCCACGAAGGGCGCTGCCACGACGTGTCAGCTCTGAGCTGGGCTTCGATCTGGGCCGGTGTCATGCCGCGATAGAAGTCCCATCGCGCGTTATAGTCGCGAACGTGTTGAAGGCAGAACCAGAAGTAGGACCGCAGGGCATCGCGCCCGCGGGGAGCACGGTAGCCGGCAGGCTCCGCACAGCCTGGATGATCGCAGGTCTGGTCTGGTGCCTCTGGATCGGGGTCAAAAGCCCGATGTCTGGTAGATTTACGCTGCATGGTGTCTGATATGGGCAATGTGAGCCGTTTGATGCAAGCGGACAAACCAAGTCGGATTTAATTGACCATGACGCAGCCCCTCACCAGACGGGATCGAATAGCTGAAATTCTCCAGCGGGAACTGGCGCCGAGCGTGCTTGAAATTCAGGATGACAGTGCCCGTCATGCCCATCATGCTGGAGCAAAAGCTTTGGGAAGTACGGGAGAAACGCATTTCAATGTCGCCATCACCAGTGCGAAGTTTGACGGATTGAACCGGATTGCCCGGCATCGCTTGGTGAACGGATTGCTGGCGGGAGAGTTTGAAACAGGGCTTCATGCCCTGTCTCTTGTTCTGCACGGAGAAGCTACTCCATGAAGCGTGCACTTCTAGCTCTTCTTTTTCTGTCTGGCTGCGCCACGAGTGGGTACGGGCATCTCCCTGCAGACCAGCAGGCAGACGTTCATAGAATTGAAACCTACATGAACGGTGTGACCGGGATGCAGGCGTCTTTCAATCAGACTGGCCCTGATAATGGGGTCAGTGCCGGACGATTCGTTTACATGCCCGGGCATCTGCGACTTGATTACGTGACGCCTCACACAATGGAACTTGTGGCCGGGGATGGTCATCTGGTTCTGGATGATATGGATAGCGGGGCTGTGACCCATCTGTCCCTGAAGAGGAACCCCTTGGGGCTCCTGCTTCATTATCCGATTCGGTTTGACCGTGGGATTCAGGTGACTGACGTGCGGCGCGGGCAGGGATCGCTTCAGGTTTCGGTTGCTGAGGCGGACAACCCTTCCCAAGGGCTGTTGACGCTCCAATTCTCCGATACGGGTGGAAAACTGCTGCTTATTGGTCTGCAGGGTGTGGATGCCCGGCAGAATCATTTCAGCGTATCTCTAGGAAATGTAGTGGAGGGGGTAGCAGTAACCCCTACCGTTTTTACTCCTCCCGGGGGATAGAGCCGAAATGCGCTGGCCAAGATGCGGCTAGCGCACGATCCAGTTCTTCCATGGAAAGAGCCGGGTTGAAGCGCCTGAGGCTGGTGACGCCGAATTCCCGTATTCCGCAGGGAACGATGCCGTCAAAGTCATCAAGGGCTGGATCAAGGTTGATCGAGACGCCGTGCCAGCTGACCCATCGGCTGACCCGGATACCAAGCGCAGCGATCTTGGCTTCCTCGCCTGTAAGAGGATCAAAGGCCCAGACGCCGATGCGTCCTTCTCTCGTAAAAGCCGTTACACCGAGGTGTTTGAGGGTCTCAATAAGCCAGGTTTCAAGTCCTTTGACGAAAGCGCGAAGATCCTTGGGGGGTATCGTGCCGTTTTGGTGGCTGAGATTCAGGAGAACGTAAGCCAATCTCTGACCTGGCCCATGATACGTCCACTGACCGCCACGGCCTGCCTCATAAGTAGGATAGTGATGTGGATTATAGAGATCCTGCTGCTTTGCGGATGTTCCGGCCGTAAAGACGGGGGGGTGCTCTACAAGCCAGACAACGGGATCGGCTGTTCCCTCGTGGATTTGGCGCGAGCGAGTGGCCATGAAGTTCAGAGCATCAGGGTACGGCGTTAGCCCGTCGGATTTTTTCCACAAAATTTCTTCATAAATATCGTTTCTGGTCATTGCTCTCGTTTCAGGCATCAGCTATATCGCCCCTCACCGGACGGTCTTGCACTACACAAGACGGTTTGTCACGGGGCGGCCGTGGCGGAATGGTAGACGCGCAAGCTTGAGGTGCTTGTGGGGGCAACCCCGTGGAAGTTCGAGTCTTCTCGGCCGCACCATCACTCTTCTGAAGTGATGGAAAAAATCTCGAAAATAAAAAATAAAACTCACCCTGAATGCCAAAGTTAAGGCATCAGTGTGATGTTTTTCTGTCTGTGCCATTTTGTTGCCAGACTGCTCATCCACAGTTATGCCTAACGATGTTTTCATCTGAACGCTGTTTGCCTTCGAGGCAGTGGTCAAATGATGTCTTGGCTGATGTGTGAGGTTTCGTGATCAAGCCCTTAAAAAAAGCAGTCCTTCCCGTTGCAGGACTAGGAACGCGTTTCCTTCCCGCTACTAAGGCGATGCCGAAGGAAATGCTTCCTGTCGTCGACAAGCCTCTGATTCAGTACGCTATCGACGAAGCCCGTGAAGCTGGCATCGAAGAGTTCTGTCTTGTTACGGGGCGTGGCAAAGACAGCCTGATCGATTATTTCGATATTGCTTACGAGCTTGAAGCGACGCTGAGAGAGCGTGGAAAGAAAAGTGCGCTTGAAGCCCTTCAGCCAAGCAGCGTTCAGGCGGGTTCTCTCGTCGCTGTGCGTCAGCAGGAGCCGCTGGGATTGGGACACGCAATCTGGTGTGCTCGTTCTTTCATTGGGGACGACCCTTTCGCTATTCTGCTGCCAGATGACATTGTAAAGAGCGGCCGTAGCTGTGTTGCTCAGCTGGTGGATGCGTACAACCAGACCGGCGGCAACGTTGTCGCTGTTACGGAAGTGCCGCGTGAGCACACGAACCGTTATGGCATTCTTGATGTCGGTGCCGACGACGGCAAACTGGTTGAGGTGAAGGGGCTGGTTGAAAAGCCAAACCCTGAAGATGCCCCCTCCAACCTGTCCATCATTGGACGCTACGTTCTGACGGCTGATGTGATGAAGCATCTTGCCAAGCTAGAGCGCGGTGCCGGTAACGAAGTGCAGCTTACGGATGCCATGGCCAAGATGATTGGGCATGTTCCGTTCCATGGATTGCGTTACGAAGGCACACGTTACGACTGTGGTGACAAGGCGGGCTTCCTGGAAGCACAGATCGCGTTCTCTATTGATCGTCCTGATCTTGGGGATGCGGTTAAGGCGTTTCTTAAAAAGTATGTCGACGCCGTTTGATCTTTAGAACACAGCATTATTGCCTGATGGTAGTGCTGATTTAAGAAGGAAGAGCTTTATCATTAAACGATAAAGCTCTTTTTTTTTGCCCTCATGACGGACGGCTATCACAGAATCTTCGCAGCGGGGTTTTGGCGAAAATGCTGGGCAACAATGCGCCTCTCATGTCATGAAGGGTGTCATGTCCATGCCATTTCAGTCTTTTTTAGAGCCAGGTCAGATTGTTCAGCATCCTGATTTTCCTGAGTGGGGATGGGGGCAGGTGCAATCTGCAATCGGCGAGCGTGTTACGGTCAATTTTCAGAATGAGGGTAAAATTCTGATTGATGCGTCACGTGTGGAGCTGAAATTGGTTAAAGGCTGATCTCAGCCTTTGATCCGCTCTTTATTCGCGAAGTATAGCCGCAACGCCCTGAACGTCCTGCTTCCTCCAGTTTGCGGAGTATGTGGAGCAGACGTCGTGACGAATGGTGCTTTCTGTTCCGATTGTTTTTCTGCAGCTCGGAGGATTATTTTTCCATGCTGTGAAAAATGTGGCGTTTCGCTCTCTAATGAGGCCTTCGGGGGTACACGAAATATCTGTGTATCCTGTCAGTTGCGTCCTCCGGTCTGGCGGTCTGCACGGGCTGCCTTTGAGTATGATGACTGGTCCAGGCGGCTTATTCTTCCCCTGAAATATTCTGATCGGACCGAGAACGCACATATCCTTGTGCAGGAAATGTCTCGCGCAGGATGTGTCTTGCTGGATCAAGCGACCCTTCTGATCCCCGTTCCAATGCATCGGACCAAGCTGTGGCGACGACGATATAATCAGGCCGCTCTACTGGCGCATGGTTTATCCCGCAGAAGTGGCGTTCCCGTGCTTGCTGATGGTCTTGAGAGGCGCCGGGCAACCAGGCCACTGGCGCGTTTATCTGCCAAGGAGCGTCAAAGGGAAATCGCTGACACGATTGTTGTGCGCGCCGGGCGGAAAAAACGAATTGAAGGGCAGGCCGTTCTTCTGGTGGACGATGTTCTGACGACAGGTGCAACTGCTTCTGTTTGCACTGGCGCCCTTTTGAAGGCCGGGGCATTGTCGGTGGATATTCTTGTTGCAGCGCGGACCTGCAAAGGCGATGAACAGGACGTTCCGTATCCCGAGGAGTAAGAACTTTATGTCAAAAATCGAAATCTTTACCCAACCGGGATGCCCTTATTGTGTTCATGCTGTTGATCTTCTGAGATCAAAGGGTGTGGCGTTTAAGGAAATCAATGCGCCACATGGGACCCGTGAGCGTGAAGAATCCATCAGTCGCTCGGGCCGCAGGACTGTCCCTCAGGTGTTCGTAAATGGGCAGTCTCTAGGAGGATGTGATGATATCGTGGCTTTGGATCGGGCTGGGCGGCTTGATTCTCTGCTTGGCGGTGCCTGAATGCGCTGGGGACGGCTTCTTGCTGGCGCACTGCTCTGCACGATACCCTTCATGGGATATGCGGCAGCACCGGCAATCCCTCAGGCAACCTCCGAGCCTTCCGAGCTAGGCCTTTGGCTATCCGCGGGTAAAGACGGTGTGTTCTCTATCGAGCATTGCGGAAATGCCCTTTGCGGCAAGCTCGTCGGGATGGACTATGACGGGGAGATGCCGAAGGACGTTTGGGGCCGTGCAGAGTGCCATCTTTGGATTTTGACAGATTTTGTAGCAGCAGAAGACCAGAAATGGCGGGGTCACATCCTTGATCCACGAAGCGGACGTATCTATCAGGCATACATCTGGCTCTCCGAGCCAAATGTTCTAAAGCTGCGTGGCTTTGTTCTGGGAATGCCGCTTCTGGGGCAGACCGAGACCTGGACGCGATATACCGGAGGCTCATTTGGGCCACAGTGTAAGATGTCTCCGCAGCCTCACTGAGAAACTACAATGGTAGGCCATGTCTCTCTGATATGGTTTGCCAGAAACATGCAGACCAATTTCAGGTCTCTGCTTCTGCCGAACTGAAAGGACCGTGGAACCACTATGTCCCACCCTCTTTCCCGCCGCGATTTTGCGCTCGGGCTGGCTGCTGGTGCGGTTGGCGCCAGCGTGGCAGGCACGTCTTATGCCGCTGACGAACCGAAAATTATTCCCGTTCCCCCGCCACCGCCCAAGCCTGTTTCCAAGACGATATGTTTCGTCGGAGGATATACAAAACACGCGCCTCCAGGAGGAGCTGGAAACGGGCAGGGTATTGCGGTGTTCGAGATGGACCGCGAGTCAGGTGTTCTGACGCCGATCACCACCTACACTGACATTGCCAGCCCGTCTTTCATTACGCTTTCCGCAGATAATCGCTTTCTGTATGCCCTGAGTGAAATCGACGATTTCAACAAGGATGGTGACGGATCTGTCACGGCTTTCGCCGTTGATCAGAAGACCGGCTCTCTGCGTAAGCTCAATAGCGTTAGCTCTGGCGGGGCGGTCCCGGCCCATCTGAGTGTGCATCATTCTGGCCGTTATGTTCTGGTCGCGAATTATGTTGGCGGGTGCGTTGCGGTTCTGCCTATCCGTAGCGATGGGTCCTTGGGTGACGCGACGGATGTGGTCCATAATACCGGGCCGCGTCAGCCAGAGCGGGCATCCGATAATCCGCAGGGAAATTTTGCGGTTTCCGATCATTCCGGCTCTCATCCGCATATGATTCGTTCTGATCCAAGTGGACGCTTCGTGATTGCGGATGATGCGGGGCTGGATCGCGTCTATGTCTGGATGCTGAATCTGGCGACTGGAAAGCTGATTCCGGCAAAGACACCCTATTACGAGATGGAACCCGGCTCTGCGCCGCGTCACTTCGAGTTCAATCACTCTGGACGCATCATGTACAATCTGTGCGAGCAGAACTCGAAGATTGTTGTGTCCACTTTTGACCCGCTGACGGGTGCGATCACGAATATCCAGACGGTCAGCACTGTCACGCCGCATTTCCGTGGCTCGACGCTGGCTGCGGAAATTCTGATTTCGGCCAGCGGCAAGTATGTCTACGCGTCCAACCGCCTGGGCGATTCGCTGGCTGTGTTCGCGATTGCTGCGGATGGAACGCTGTCCCTGCAGGATGAAGTCTGGATGCATGCCGATTATGGCCGCGCCATGATGTTCGATCCGTCCGGGACGTTCCTGTTCTGCGCCAACCAGCGTTCGGATGCGGTGACGTCCTTCAAGGTGGACAAGAACACCGGGCAGCTTGCGTTTACTGAAAACTTTACGCCTGTCGGTAGCCCGACGACGTTTGCGTTCATGAACACGCAGGTCTGACATTCAATGGAAAAGGCGCTCTTCGGAGCGCCTTTTTTGTTTCAGCCCTTCGTAAACATCGCGATGTAGTTCACGCCGGTGTCGCGCGTTGTGCGCCAGCGCGGGGGCAGGTAGCTCATGCCGGCAATGTCGGTCATGCGCAGACCGGCGTTACGCGCCATGGCTGCCAGTTCTTCCGGCTTGATGAATTTCTTCCAGTCATGTGTTCCGACAGGCAGCATACGCAGAAGGTATTCTGCTCCCAGCTTTGCCATAGCGAATGAACGCGGTGTGCGGCTCATCGTGGACACTGCAACCATGCCTCCCGGTCGGGTCAGGGTTGCGAGCATGTGCAGAAAATCCTGCGGATCGTTGACGTGTTCGATAACTTCCAGAGCTGAAACAACGTCGAATTCTGCACCTTCCTCGACCAGGTCTTCCGCGCTGCCATTACGATAAGTCAGATGTGCGGCACTCGGTGGTAGTGGGTAGGTAGCCTGATGGGCACGGGCGGCTTCGATCCCGTCCGGGCTTGCATCAAGGCCGAGTGTCTCGAACCCCAGCTTTGCAAAAGCTTCGCTGGCGAGGCCTGCGCCGCAGCCAATATCGAGCAGGGAAAGGCGTTTTCCTTCGGACGGCTTGAGAGAGATCGTTCGTGAAGCGACCCAGTCCGTTCGCAGGGGGTTCATGGCGTGCAAAGGGGCCATTGGGCCACGCGGATTCCACCAGTCCTTGGCCAGCGCACTGAAATGGGCGATTTCGGAATCGGAAACGGAAGAGCGATGTGAGGTGCTTCCGGAAACGGTTTCTGAGGCCATCAGAACTGTCCTTCTGTGTGCCCGCATGATGCCGTCGGCTGGACGCGGCGTGGCGAGACGAGTATGTGGACCGGCAGAGTCTGTTCAGAAGACCGGCCGGCAAATCTGTTTTGTGCCGTATCCGATGCCAGACCCGAGCGCGCAACGCCAGACACGTACTGGAGCCTTATCCGCGATGTCCATGTCCGATACTCCCGTTCACGACCAGGTTTCCGGTCGTGCCGATACTCTTTCCATGTCTGTGGATAGCGGGAAACGGAAAACGA
This sequence comes from Gluconobacter sp. P5B12, assembly GCF_018812035.1. NCBI lineage: Bacteria > Pseudomonadati > Pseudomonadota > Alphaproteobacteria > Acetobacterales > Acetobacteraceae > Gluconobacter > Gluconobacter sp. P5B12. The sequence goes on from NZ_JACRVV010000003.1 coordinate 195,880, forward strand.
TCGTCATGAAATTCGGCGGTACGTCCGTCGGAACAATTGAACGCATCCGGGTCGTTGCGCAGCGGGTCAAGGCCGAGCATGCGCAGGGGCGTCGGGTGGCTGTTGTTGTGTCGGCCATGGCGGGTGTGACCAATCAAATGGTTGGATACTGCGCCGAGTTGGACCCGCTGGCAGATCCAAAGGAATATGATGCCGTTGTCGCGTCTGGTGAACAGGTCACGAGTGGTCTTGTGGCTATCGCGCTACAGGCACTAGGCGTTCCGGCACGCTCTTTTCAGGGCTGGCAGATCCCGCTTGTGACGGATGACGCGCACGGCAAAGCGTCCATTGATGGTGTTGATGGCACGGAACTGCTGAAATGTCTTGATAATGGCATTGTGCCGGTTATTGCCGGCTTCCAAGGGATTGGGCCGGATAACCGGATTGCCACACTTGGGCGTGGCGGATCAGACACATCTGCTGTAGCGATTGCCGCGGCGATCCATGCGGATCAATGCGACATCTATACGGATGTTGATGGAATTTATACGACGGACCCGCGTATCGTGAAACGCGCGCGGAAGCTGGATCGCATCACGTATGAAGAGATGCTTGAACTCGCTTCCGTAGGCGCCAAGGTACTTCAGACCCGCAGTGTCGGGCTGGCGATGCGTGAAGGGGTCCGTGTACGTGTGCTGTCGTCATTCTCCGAGACGGACGATGACAGTGGGTCGATTGTGGTGGATGAGGACGAGATCGTGGAGAAGGAACTGGTTGCGGGCATTGCCAGCTCGCATGATGAAGCAAAGCTCTCCGTTCGGGGTATTCCGGACCGTCCGGGCATCGCGGCCGCCATCTTCGGACCTCTGGCTGCGGCAAACATCAATGTGGACATGATCGTGCAGAGCACGGGCGTTGACCGCATGACGAACATGACCTTCACGGTCGGCAAAAGCGATGAGGCTGCTGCCCGCGCTGTTCTGGAAAGTGCTCATGGCATCATCCAGTATGGCGAGCTTGAGACGTCCCACAATGTGGTGAAGATCAGCGTCGTGGGTGTTGGTATGCGTTCGAATGCCGGGCTTGCTGCGACCATGTTCGCTACGCTGGCGGAACGTGGGATCAATGTGCAGGTGATTTCCACCAGTGAAATCAAGATCTCCGTCCTGATTGATTCGGAATACAAAGAGCTTGCGATGCGTGCACTGCACACCGCGTACGGGCTGGACAAGAAAGAGGAACCCTCTACGTGAGTGCAATGACGGACGCCCGCGAGACCCTGAACCGCCTCTGGAAGCCGGGATGTGACTTCCTGGGCAGCGAGGTCGCCATTCTTGGCGGCGCGATGTCCTGGGTGAGCGAGCGAAATCTTGTTTCCGCCATTTCCAATGCTGGCGGTTTCGGTGTGATTGCCTGCGGTGCCATGACGCCGGAGCGCCTTGAGGAAGAAATTGTTGCCACGCAGGCTCTGACGAAGCGCCCGTTTGGTGTGAACCTCATCACCATGCATCCGGCACTCGAGCAGCTTGTGGATGTGTGTCTTGCGCACAACGTGTCCCATATTGTTCTGGCTGGTGGTGTGCCGACGAGTGCCATCATCAAGCGTGTTCGTGATGGCGGAGCCCGTGCGATCGGTTTCGCGCCTGCGCTGGCACTGGGCAAGCGTCTGGTGAAGCTGGGTATTGAAGCGCTCATTATCGAGGGTTCGGAAGCTGGTGGTCATGTCGGACCGGTTTCCCTGACGGTTCTGGCGCAGGAAATCCTGCCGCACATCAAGGACGTTCCTGTCTTTGTTGCTGGTGGTCTGGGCCGTGGTGATGCCATCGTCTCCTACCTTGAGCAGGGCGCTTCCGGTGCGCAGCTTGGAACGATCTTTGCTGCGTCTGAAGAGAGCATCGCGCACGAGAACTTCAAGAAGGCGTTCCTGCGGGCCAATGCCCGTGACGCTGTGACATCCGTGCAGCTTGATGAGCAGTTTCCGGTCATTCCGGTTCGTGGTCTTGCCAATGCTGGAAGCCGTGGCTTCCTGAAGCATCAGGCAGAGACGATCCGTACGTTCCAGAGCGGTGGTGTCAGCAAGGAAGATGCTCAGCTCTCCATCGAGCATTTCTGGGCTGGTGCGCTTCGTCGTGCCGTAATCGAGGGTGACGTCGAGAACGGGTCTGTCATGGCTGGCCAGTCTGTTGGTATGGTCAAGGAAGTCCGTCCGGTTTCCGAAATCATTGCCACACTCGTTGAGCAGGCTGTCGAAGCCATTGCGAAGCGGGAAGATCGCGTTCACGCTTCTGCCTGATCAGGTTTTATCAGCCATGTCTCCTCCCTCCGACCGTCCGATGCCGCTTCGCTCAGACCAGCCCAGTGTTGGCACGATTCTGCGTACGCGACGGGAAGAGTTGGGATGGCAGATAGATGACGTTGCGCAGTGGCTGCGCATCCGGTCGCGTCTGCTGGTTGCGCTTGAAACTGATGATCTCTCGTCTCTGCCAGGTGTGGCGTATGCTGTCGGCTTCCTGCGGACGTATGCCCACGCCATGCAGTTGGACGCAGATGGGTTGGTAGCCCGTTTCCGTCGAGAATATCGCGGGGTTGTCAATCGGAAGACGGATCTAGTCTTTCCGCAGCCTGAGGGTGAGCGCGGGCTGCCCATTGGTCTGCTGGTTGGAGCAGGGCTTGTTGTTGTCGTGGCGGCCTATGCTGGATGGTATCGGTTTGCCTCGCATGACAGTCCGGCAGATCGCCGCATTCCGGCTGTTGCGGAATTGATGCCAGGTGCTGCGACATCTGCGACTACGTCTCCTCAGGTCGCGTCTGTCATGCCCGGCAGGGCACCAACTCCCGATCCCTCTCTGCCGCATGATCCTCTTCCTGCGTCCGTCGCTCCTGTCGTGCCCGCTCCGGCGTCTCAGCCGGTTATTGCACCGACTGAGTCTGCGACGCCTGCAGTATCGCCAGCATCTCCCTCGCCGAGCGCAGAAGAGGATGATGCAGCGCCGAACAATACGGATCAGTTTGGCCCCGCTACAGATGTTCCTGCTGAAACTCCCGCTCCAGCTGTCCCCGTCGGGGCTGTTGTCGTGCGTCTGTTGGCGCCTGTCTGGATGCAGGTGAAGGACAAGGACGGTCATGTTCTTGTGTCTCGCGTGCTCAAGGCTGGCGAGAGCTGGCAGGGTGACGCTTCTGCAGCGCCGTTCCGCATGTCTTTCGGCAATGCGGGTGGTGTTGTCCTTTCGACAGATGGCTGCACGAGCGCGCCGCTTGGTCGTCAGGGTGAAGTGCGCCGGAATGTTGAAGTTACAGCGGATGCCATCCGCTCAGGTGCATTCGGCAATGGTGTTGCTCTCCCGGCACAGCCGTCTGCCGTGGTGGCTACTCCTTCCGAGCAAAGTGTTGACGGGTCGACTGCGGCCGCACCAGATGATTCGTCTGCGGCGCCTGCTGCGAAGCCTGTAATTCGTCGCCCTAAAAAAGCTCCTACGCCTTCCGCAGAAGTTTCTGCTGACGATCTGAATGCCCGGCAACTGGATCAATCGTCTCCATCGCATTAAACAGGGGGGTAACGCCCCTGACCCAAAGGACCCGGTTATCCCGGGCACGAAGAGGTAAATCATGAGCAGCTACCGCCCCTATCAGCACATCGAGCGTCGCAAGTCGCGCCAGATTCATGTCGGCAAGGTTGCGGTCGGTGGTGATGCGCCGATCTCCGTGCAGACCATGACCAATACCCTGACGTCTGACGCGCAGGCGACGATTGACCAGATCCGTCTCGCCGAACTGGCAGGTGTGGACATCGTTCGTGTGTCCTGTCCGGATGAAGCCAGCACGGCCGCTCTGAAGGAAATCGTTCATGAAGTGAACGTGCCGATCGTTGCGGACATTCACTTCCACTATAAACGCGCGATCGAAGCCGCGAAGGCTGGAGCGGCTTGCCTGCGTATTAATCCGGGCAATATCGGCAGTGCCGAGCGCGTGCGTGAAGTTGTGAACGCTGCCAAGGATTACGGCTGTTCCATCCGTATCGGCGTGAATGCTGGCTCGCTGGAAAAGCACCTTCTGGAAAAGTACGGTGAGCCTAACCCGGAAGCGCTGGTCGAAAGTGCTCTGGAGCACGCAAAGATCCTTCAGGACCATGATTTCCATGAGTTCAAGATCAGCGTGAAGGCGTCTGACGTGTTCATGGCGGTTGCCGCCTATCAGCAGCTTGCAGACTGCTGTGACCATCCGCTGCACATCGGCATCACGGAAGCTGGCTCCAAGCGTGCCGGTACGGTGAAGTCCTCCATTGGTCTGGGCAATCTGCTCTGGGCGGGCGTGGGTGACACCATGCGCGTTTCACTGTCTGCTGCACCGGAAGAAGAAGTGCTGGTGGGCTGGGACATTCTGAAGTCCCTTGGCCTGCGTCATCGTGGTGTGAAAATCATTTCCTGCCCATCCTGTGCGCGTCAGGGCTTCAACGTGGTTGAGACGGTCCAGACGCTGGAAGATCGCCTCCAGCACATCAAGACGCCACTGACGCTGTCCATCATCGGATGCGTTGTGAATGGTCCGGGTGAGGCCCTGATGACCGATATCGGTGTGACCGGCGGTGGCTCTGGTCGCCATATGGTCTATTCGGCTGGTCGTCAGGACCACACGATGCCGGCAGAAGACATGATCGAGCATATTGTGGATCTGGTTGAGACCAAGGTTGCCGCTATTGAGGCAGACAAGGCTCAGACAGAAGCTGAAGCAGCCAAGTTGTTGGACCCGGCGGCTCACTGATGTCAGGATTGCAGCCACCTCGCGGCACACACGACCTTATTGGCGACACGATGCGCCGTCACCACCATGTGGTGCAGACGGCCAGAGCTGTTTTGGAAACCTATGGCTTTGAAGAGTGGAGCACCCCCATCTTCGAAGATACGCGGGTTTTCTCGCGGACACTCGGGGAAACCTCCGATGTCGTCTCCAAGGAAATGTACACCTTTGAGGACCGGGGCGGCGAAAGCATTACGCTGCGTCCCGAGAACACAGCCTCAATCTGTCGTGCTCTTGTGACGAACGGCCTGACCCAGTCCTTACCTCAGAAGGCATTCTATCACGGGCCGATGTTCCGTTATGAGCGCCCGCAAAAGGGGCGTTATCGCCAGTTCCACCAGATTGGTGCGGAGTTGCTGGGCGCAGAAGGCCCTCTTCGAGACGCCGAAGTCATCACAATGGCCTACGACATTCTGAAAGCGCTTGGTCTTTCAGAACATGTTGTTCTGGAAATCAACACGCTCGGGGATATTGCGTCCCGACAGGCGTGGCGTGAGGCTCTGGTGGGGTATTTCCGTCAGCACGCAGATGCGCTTTCTGAAGAAAGCCGAGTGCGTCTTGAGGTAAACCCGCTGCGAATTCTGGACAGCAAGTCCGAGCAGGATCGTGCGCTACTGGCCGATGCACCGGCATTTGCGGATTATCTGAACGATGAGTCTCGTAAATTCTGGGACGACCTGCGGTCTTACCTGACGGCATTTGGCGTGAAGTTTGTCGAGAACCCGCGGATTGTGCGTGGCCTTGATTATTACAGCCACACGGCCTTCGAGTTTGTGACGACGAAGCTGGGTGCTCAAGGCACTGTTCTGGCTGGGGGACGCTACGAAGGTCTGGTTGAGCAGATGGGCGGTCCTGCTGTTCCTGCAATTGGCTGGGCCGGTGGTATTGAGCGTCTTGCCCTGCTGCTTGAGGACGCGCCTGCTGTTCCTGCTGGAATTGCAATTGTTCCTATGGGAGACGAGGCTCTTCTCAAAGGTGCTGCGATTGCCCGCTCACTGCGCGAAGCGGGACTGCGTGCTGAAATTGAGACGCGTGGGAACATGAAGAAGCGCATGGAGCGCGTCGTGAAGTCCGGTGCATCTCATGCGGTTGTTCTGGGTGATGAAGAAATTGCGCGCGATGTCGTGCAGCTTCGTGATCTGGGAACGCGTGATCAGCAGGAGGTATCTGTTGCGGATCTGGTTCAGGCACTGAAGGGCGCCTGACACGTGGCATTTGACGACAGGCTTGAGCGAATTGTTGCGCGGTCGGAGGAAATTCAGGCTCTGATGTCCGCAGGTGAGGCGACGGGGGAAGAGTTCACGCGTCTCTCACGGGAGTATGCAGAACTCGAGCCTGTCGTTGCTTCAATCCGGGCCTGGCAGGACGCCGACACACAGCGCGATGGAGCCAAAGCTCTTCTTTCTGACCCGGAGATGAAGGAACTGGCTCAGGCTGAGCTGGAAGAGATTGAAGCCCAGATTCCTGAACTGGAGCACAATCTCCGACTCGCTCTTCTTCCTAAAGATGCAGCGGATGAACGCAGTGCTATTCTGGAAATTCGTCCGGCGGCAGGTGGTGACGAGGCAGGGCTTTTTGCCGCCCAGCTTTTCGATGCCTATCGCCGATTTTCGGAGCAGAATGGCTGGCGTTTTGAAGTCATGGAATACGCCGAGAATGAAGTTGCAGGTCTGAAAGATGGCATGGCGACAATTTCCGGCCGTTCCGTGTTTGCTCGCCTGAAGTATGAGTCTGGCGTGCATCGCGTACAGCGCGTCCCAGCGACTGAAAGCCAAGGGCGCATTCATACGTCCACGGTGACGGTTGCTGTTCTGCCAGAAGCAGAGGAAGTGGACGTCACGATCAATGACGACGATCTGCGGATTGACGTTTATCGTGCGTCGGGTGCGGGTGGGCAGCACGTCAACAAGACGGAAAGTGCCGTTCGCATTACGCATATTCCTACTGGCGTCGTAGTGGCGATGCAGGAAGAAAAGAGCCAGCACAAGAACCGTGCCAAGGCTATGAAAATCCTCCGTGCACGTCTGTATGAGCGGCAGCGTTCGGCAGCACATGAATCCCGTGCCGCGGATCGACGCTCTCAGGTTGGAACAGGGGACCGGTCAGAGCGGATTCGGACGTATAACTTCCCGCAGGGGCGTGTGACGGACCACCGCATCAATCTGACGCTCTACAAGATCGAACGCATCATGGCGGGCGAGTTTGATGAGATTATCGATGCGCTGACACGTGAAGAACAGACAGAGCTTCTGGCAGCTGAGGGCTTTTAAAGCCTCAGCTGCTGGGAACTGCGCAAACAGCAGCCCGTCCATGCCGATGAGTGGCGACGGATGGATCGTTGTAATCTACTAAAAAAAAGTCTGTGAAATTATTGCTTCCGACTGCATCCAGGGCATGGTCTTGCGGGCTATGAAGCTGTCCGTCGCTGCTGACCTGATGCGTTTCCTGATGTCCGTTGTGCATGATGGTGATTTCGCCGCACAGGGCGTAGTCAACATCGTTGCGTCCGGCAGGCAGCGTGATGGTCTGCGTTTCTCGCGATTTGGATAAGCCAAGGCGGAAGGTCGCCACCAGGTTACCGTTCAGGTAAAGGCGAGAGACTTCGGAGATTTCTTCAGGAGCACGTTCATCGGTGACGGTGAAGGTGCCAGGAAGTTCAGACTGGGCGCTGGCTGAATGCAGGGCGCATCCCAGAAGAAGGACCGAGAAGAAAAATGCACGTTTGGACTTCATGATCACAGGTATAGCAGGTTCACTGACAAAATGACTGCAAAAGATGACATTCTTCAGCGTGCAGCAGTGGTCTTGCAGCAGGCTGGACTTGAAGATCCTCGTCGTGAAGCCCGATTGCTGCTGTCCTGGGCCACGCAGCGTGATCTGGCTGGATTGTTCGCTCTGAACGTTCTTTCGGAAGATGAAGCGAATCGCTTTGAGGCGGCTGTTCAGCGGCGGGCGTCTCGCGAACCTCTGGCTTTCATCACGGGTGAAACAGGGTTCTGGACTCTTGATGTCTTTACGTCACCCGAGACGCTGATTCCACGGGGAGACAGTGAAGCTCTGATTGAAGCGCTCCTGATCGTTCGGCCGGACAAGGCGGAGGCTCTCACCATGCTAGACCTTGGAACGGGGACAGGGTGCCTGCTGTTGTCCGCGCTTTCAGAATATTCCCGGGCATGGGGGGTAGGCGTTGATCTTGCACCTGGCGCGGCACTTCTGGCCCAGCGGAATGCGGCTCGGAACGGATTGGAAAAACGCAGTGCGTTTTTGGCAGGGAACTGGGATTCTGCCCTGAACGGGCAGTTTGATGTCGTGATTTCCAATCCGCCCTATATCGAGAGTGCTGACGTGCCCGACCTGATGCCGGAGGTCTCGCGTTATGAGCCCGCCCGGGCGCTGGATGGAGGAACGGACGGCCTGGATGCCTATCGGTTGTTGTGTGACGCGTTACCCCGACTGCTTGTTCCGGGGGGACATGCCATTCTGGAAATGGGCATCGGGCAGATCGATGCTGTATCCGAACTGGGGAGCCGGCGAGGGCTGAAAGAGGTCGCGCGGCATGATGATCTGGGGGGCATTGCACGCGCTCTTGTTCTGCAGCGGACAGAAAACTGAGGAAAGACGTTGGCTTAAGGGCCGAGAGTTGGTATGACCCAAAAGCTACGTTTTGGAGTGAAAGCCGTAATGGCGGTTTTTTYCTCACGGAGTTGCTCCTGTTGGCCGTCTTTCAGTAAGCCGGTAACAGATGAGAAGGCTGGCCAGTGTCCAGCCACAGCGAGATAGACAGACGTCTTTTCGACAGCGGCGGATGCATCCTTCTGCAAGGGCAGAAGAGGGGCCCGCCATCAGGAAAGTGCATCACGGGTCGATGAATATGAAGCGTATAAGAGGCCGGCATCATCGTGCAGGCGGCGGGACACCACGCACAAGTAGTTCCCAGACCCCTCTGAACCGCAACCATGTGTTTGACAGCAATGGCCCGGACCTCAGAATTCGCGGAACTGCTCAGCAGCTTTTCGAGAAGTATCTCCAGCTTGGTCGGGATGCCACCGGAACCGGGGACCGTATTCTTGCGGAAGCCTATTTCCAGCATGCCGAGCACTATTTCCGCATTCTGAATGCGATGAATCAGGCGGCCCAGCAGAGTCAGCAGGAGCGCAACGAGCGTCAGGCGCAGCGTCAGCGCGCTTATGAAGATCGTCGTGAGCCACATGGCGAAGAAAATTATCAGGGCGGGGACCGTGAAGGTGGCGAACAGCCTTCCTTCGAGGCCCAGCGGCCTCAGGACGCTTCAGCCGACGCTGAATAAGATTTGAAAAAGAGCCGGTCCTGAAAAGGGCCGGCTCTTTTTTATATCCGCCCTACAAACCGTTCGGGGAGGTGCCAGAGCTCGGTTCCATTGATGTGGAGGTCGAGCCGGTACTGGTCATGATCGCGGTCAATTGCGCTTTGTTCGACCGCATGACGCCAGTTCTTTAGCCGCTGGTCCTGCTGATCGAATGTTGGGTGGACAATCGGGAGGCCTGCCATGTTGCGGAGCATGTTCTCCCAGTCCTGATCAAGGAGGCGCTGGTGCTGGCCGGCATTTTCTGAGCTCCAGGGCTGCGTTCGAGTTCGGTTCAGACGCCTGAGGCCTGAGGCAAGGTCTGCGTAACGCAGGTGGAAAAGAAATAGCGGTGCTGTCAGTTGAGGGCTGACTTCTTTGCAACAATGAAAGCCAGGAGCCCACGTCACCGCGGCGCGGATGAGTACAGGCTTACACATCGCACTCGAAAATCGTAAATGCTGCCTCTGGATTGAAACCGGCCGACTATAATCGAAGTCAGTCTCGCTGTTGGGCAGATGGATGACATCCAGCCCCGTGGCTGTGACGACAGGGCTACTATTGGCGACGGCAAAATGGGTGAGGGACGGGTACATGGCAGGATCTGCCAAGAGAAGCTCATCCACATCACTGTAAATGACGCTGTCATACCATTCGAGAAGACTGGCACAGAATGCGCCAACGGCACGTGTGCGTCGTTCGTCATCCTGAGGAGAGCGTGGAATTCGGATCCTGTTGACCTGACCGAGATGATCCGTCGATCCGTCATTGGAGCCATGGTCAATAACGTAACATGACGCTTCGCCGACCTGAGCGCCATAATGCCGACGCCAGATCTGAAGATGTTCTGGTTCATTATAGGCCATGGTGACGACGGCAAGAGGCTTCTTGATCATGTCAACATGATACAAAAATGCTTTCAGATCAGATACCTGAAAGATTTTTATTTAATTTTAGGAAAATATGGATGGTAGCGGTGGACGGATTTGAACCGCCGACCAAGGGATTATGATTCCCCTGCTCTACCACTGAGCTACACCGCCATCCCACCGGGTAACCCGGCGTTGAGGCGGGTTTTTAAGGGGGATCTGTTGGTGTGTCAACACGTTATCAAAAGGAAAATGCAGGATTTTAGTCACCGCATTTTTCACAATGGCCATATCTGTTATGGTTTTCTGAATCCCTCAATTCCCTCTTGATATGGAGCTTCCTGCCTAGTGACGCAGCACTTCGTCAGCACGCTGTTTGCCGTAAGGTCTTATTTTACGTGGCTTCCGGCAGCCGTTGTTTCTGTTCTGATGCTCGCGGTCGTGGGTATTCTAGCTTTTTATTGCGGTAATCTCGTAACGTCCCTGACGTTGCGGATCCCCGGCTCCCGAAGTGGTGCCCTGATCCGCCGGATCGTGGCTGCGCTTCGGCGTCCAACACGGATTATGATCGCACTGCTTGCGATGATTGCGGCTTTGCCTGCCGTGACAGGCTTTGCCTACGAGACTGAACAGAACCTCAGACTCTTTTTCCTGTTCCTGCTGGTTCTGACGTTTGGCTTCTCTGCCATTATCGTTTTCCGGATCATGACGGAAGCGTATCTCAATCGGCTTTCTTCAAGAGAACAGACCGACGACATCATGATCCGTACGCACCAGACGCAGATCCGCGTTCTGAGGCGGCTGACGGAAATCATGGTGGGCATTGTGACCGTGGCGTCTGCCCTTATGCTGTTCCCGTCCGTGAAACAGTATGGTGTGTCGCTCTTTGCTTCGGCTGGAGCCGCATCACTGATTGTGGGTCTTTCTGCGCGTGGCTTGCTGACCAATCTGATTGCAGGCGTGCAGATTGCCGTGACCCAGCCCATTCGTATGGAAGATCTCGTCATCATCAATGGTGACTGGTGCTGGGTTGAGGAAATCAACGCGACATATGTTGTGCTGCGGGTGTGGGACTGGCGCCGTCACATTGTGCCTATCTCTTACTTCCTGGAGAACCAGTTCGAAAACTGGACGCATAATTCTGCGGCGATCATCGGTGTTGTGTTCCTATGGCTCGATTATGAGGCGCCAATGGATCGCATCCGGGAGATGCTCAATGAGATCATCCGCACATGCCCACTCTGGGACGGCAAGGTTTTTGATGCGCAGGTGGCGGACTGTAACTCTCAGGTGATGTCGATCCGTATTATCGCCAGTGCGCGCAATGCTCTTCAGAGCTGGGATCTACGGTGTGATATCCGGGAAAAGATTATCGCACGGATCAGGGAAGAATGTCCGGAGGCTCTGCCGCGGGCACGTTTTGCCATGATGCCACCCCGGCCGGGGGCTGAGGCTTGGCCAAGCGAGCTTTTGTCTCCAAAGATCGATCGGCCGCCGCCGGGAAGTTATATGGGCCCTGGAACACCGGGGTCCTGAGACAGAAACCATCGCTTCGGCGGTGGTTTTTTCTTTTGAGAGACGTAATCGCTCTGCATCTGGCGGGATCAGCTTATGGCTGTTACGTCGGACTTGAGTGTTTCTGGTTGAAGCATGAATGCCGGATCTTGTGCAGGACTGAAGAAAATATGTCGGAACATCCTCAGACCATTCAGATCTTTCTTCCTTCCGGTGATCCTCAGGGTATTCGTACAGCAGCCATCACAACGCGCATTGTGCAGGTTGTTGAAATTCCACGAGTGCGTCTTGAGTCCTTTTTGGCGATGCCTGAAGCAGGGTTCGTCGGGGTTTATGTTCTTTTCGGCGAGAATGAACAGACTTCCGCACCCATGGGTTATATTGGGCAAACGGGAAATCTGGGCGCGCGCTTGAAGCAGCACAATGAGAAGAAGGATTTCTGGAACCGAGCCGTCGTGGCATTGTCTTTGACGCAGAGCCTGACGCTCACGCATGCTTACTATCTGGAATGGCTGTCCATCAGTCGCGCAGCGCAAGCTCAGCGCTTTGAGCTGGATAACGGTACGATCGGTACCAAGCCGCATACGCCACCAGCGATGGAAGCCGAATGCCGGGAAATCTTTGAAACATTCGATATTTTGCTGGCGACGCTGGGCTATCCGCTCTTTGATCCATTGATCAGGGCTCGTGTTGTTCAAACTCCAGTCATCACTCCGCATGACACCTATAATCCTGTGGCATCGGAAGATGCGGAACAGGAATTTTATTGCAGAGCAGGGGGGGTGAACGGCCGAGCCCGTTACACTGAGGAAGGGCTTGTTGTTCTTGCGGGATCGTACGGAAGAACAGAGGTTTCCGAGGCATTTCTGAAAAACGGATATTACCAGAAGCGTCAGGAGTTGATTGATCAGGGCGTTCTTCGTGTGGAAGGAGAGCGTGTCATCTATACGCGTGACACGCTTTACAAGTCTCCTAGTTCATCAGCCGCCTATTTGCTCGGACGATCTGCCAATGGATGGTCTGAATGGAAGAATGGTACTGGGCAGTCCCTTGGCGAAGCACTGGGACGCTACGGCTCTACGGAAGAAAGCGCTGCTGTTTAAACGCTGTTCTTCCGTAGGGTGTGATTTTCAACCTGCCATTGTGGAATTGCGACGTCCGTAAAAGACGTATGTGACGACGCCAAGAATGACGTAGCTCGTTAGCAGGATGATCGGCACAGGATTTCCATTGGCAACGGAGTGAATCATGTCCGTGACGAGCGGAATGGTCATGAACAGGCAGAAAATGATGCCGAGGAGTGGTGTGATGCCAATCCAGAAACCACGGATCCGAAAGCCTCCCAGAGGGACACTGAAGGGGCGTTGAATGTCCGGGCGTGTGTTCCGCTGCCAGATGACTGTGAAGCAGACGATGCCAAAGGCTGCGGCTGTACCGATTGAGACCAGATCACTGATGATGTCGATGGGAAGTGTTGCCGTCATAATGGCAACGATGATTCCCAGAACGATCGTTCCCAGCCACGGCGTACGAAAGCTAGGGTGCACTTTTCCAAACAGAGAAGGGATCAAACCATCCCGGCTCATCGTCAGGAGCACGCGCGACTGGGCATACATCAGCCCCATCAGAACTGAGCATAGACCAATGGTTGCGCCAACATTGATGAAGATCGACAGCCAGGGGGTGTTCATGGCGCGGACTGCGATGGCCAGTGGGTCCGGGACATCAAGCTCCCGATAAGGCACGATCCCCAGAAGCACGGCGGCAACGATAATATAGACAATCGTGCAGATCAGCAGGCTACCGATAATTCCAATGGGGACATCACGTGTTGGGTTTTTGGCTTCCGCTGAAGCGGTTGAGACCGCCTCAAACCCGACATAAGCGAAGAAGATGATCGACGCTGCCCGGAAGATCCCTTTGACCCCATAGTGAAAGCCACCCTCGCTGGGCGGAATGAAGGGATGCCAGTTTGCCGGGTGAATGGCATGGATGCCGAAGGCAACGAACAAACCAAGAACACCAACCTTCAGGATAACGATCAGCGTATTAACGCGGGCAGATTCCTCAATGCCACGCACCAAGAGGCCGGTTACCATAAAGACGGCCGTCAGGCCGATAAGATCCAGTCGCCAGCCAGCGCTAATGGCTGTGCCATCCGAACCAGGGACAGGCTGCAACGTCGCCTGAGTAAGGCTGGAAGGAATATGGATACCAAAGACGGCAAGGAGAGACGACGCATAACCGGACAGTCCGGCGGCGACGGCTGCACAGGAAATTCCGTATTCCAGAAGGAGCAGCCACCCCACGATCCAGGCCACTTTCTCGCCCATGGAGATGTAGGCGTAGGAGTATGCGGAGCCAGAGACCGGGAGCGTGGATGAAAGCTCACCATACGAGAAAGCGGTGAAGAGGCAGGCGAGGGCGGCCACCACGAACGAAACAAGAACAGAGGGGCCAGCATATTCGGCAGCAGCCGTTCCCGTCATGACGTAAATACCGGCGCCAATGGTGGAGCCGACACCTAGAAGAATAAGTTGCGTCGCTGTGAGGCTACGCTTCAATCCATGCGCCTCATTCTCGGACATGATCTGTTCGAGACTCTTTCGACGGGCAGCCGTGGCTGAGGCGGATGGGCTGGATTGTATCGGAAGTGGCATGATCCCTAATCTGCCGGGAAAAGCGGCGTCTGGAAAGGTTTATAGAACGATGAGAACGCCTGCCAGCAGACCGGCAGCAATGCAGTAGATGCCGAAAGGCTTGAGAGCCCATTCGTCATGATTGCGGAAAAAGCGCAACATCAGGAGAGAACAGATCAGAGCTGTGATCCCGGCAGCGATGGCCCCCACGACGCATTGAAACATCACGTCGTGGGCAATCGTCATATGCCGCATCTGCCAGCCTTCCTTGACGGTCGCTGCCAGAACGACTGGCTGGGCCATGAGCAGCGAGAAACGGGCGGCGGTGCCGTGATCCAGTCCGCGCAGAAGACCGCCATTCATGGTGGCGCCTGAACGCGACAGACCAGGGAACAGGGCAAGACACTGCCAGAACCCGATAATCAGAGCATCCTTGGGAGACAGGGAAGAAATCGGACGGTGATCCGCCTGTCCGCGCTGTCTGCGGAGCCATTCCGTGACCAGAAGCAGCAGGCCATTCAGAACCAGAAAGCCTGCGACGGCCAGAGGTGCCCCGAAGATGGAGCGCAGGCTATGTTCAAAAAGCCCACCGAAGATGACGGCCGGGATGGTCGCAATGACGAGAAGACCAAAAACCCGAATCGATTCAAGCTGGTTGTATCGGCCGTGCAGACCGAGCATCCCGCGAAGGATGGCCATCCAGTCGCGCCAGAAGACGCCGGCCAGAGCCACAAGGGTTCCGACGTGCAGCATTGTCAGGAATGGCAGGAACATTTCCGAATGTTCGTCCAGGTTCCAGTGAAGGATACCGGGCAGCAGAACGGCATGGCCGAGGCTACTGACTGGAAAGGGCTCAGTAATGCCCTGAACGATGGCGAGAATGATGGCCTGAAAAAGCGTCATGGAGCCTGCACGGATGGGCGGAAAAGGAAGTCACTTGCCTGATGGCGCGAAGGGACGCAACCTTGACCGTGCTGTGGGGGAAGACTAACTCGCCAGCTTACCGGGTTTTTTGAAAGTTGAGGCACCACATGAAGGCAGGATACAGCGGGCGCGGTGGCGCCATTCTGGCAAGCGGTCTTGTCCTTCTCGTTGCCGGGGCTTTTCTTGTTTATGGCGGTGAGCTTCGTAAGGGGCCGGTTCAGCACAGCATCGTCATGCATGCGCAGTTCAATTCAGCGAATGGCTTAAAAGCTGGCGCTGATGTTGATCTCGCCGGGGTGACGGTGGGGCGTGTCCAGTCGATCAGCCTCAACCCACAGACCCAGATGGCTGACGTGACGTTTTCCGTTGATCAGCAGCTCAATCTTCCGGTTGATACGGCTGTCGGTATTGGTGCGCCGAGCATGACGGCTGATAACGCGCTTCAGATTGAACCGGGGAAAGACCCTAAGACGCTGTCTGCTGGCGGGGTCATCAAGGACACCCGCGACCAGCTTTCGCTGGAGCAGCAGGTCAGCAACTATATCTTTGGCGGTGGTAAACTCGGGAACTGAGTTCTCTCAGTCGTTCATTGGATAGGACGCCAGCAGACGGCGCTGTTTGCGCCAGGAGTGCAGCATTCCGAAAGCGCCTGATGTCTTCCATCCACGCGCCTTGTTGGCAGCGCCGATGAGGAAGGTCTGGTGATAGTGTGAGAACTGTGCCCGATACGCTTCCCACAGGGTCGTACGTCGGTCCCAGATATGGATTGCTTCGGAGCCGACACCATTAATTTCGATAATGCGAAGGCCTTCTCCGCGCTGCAACGCTTCAACCGACGGAACCTTCACGTCTACACGGCCGAAATAGAAGTCCGGAACGTCTTTCATGATGGCGTCCAGGCGCGCGGTCAGCTCTGGGGTGGTATCAGCCCGGCCATCGCGAAAGACAGACCCTTTGCAATGATTGCCTGCAAACACGAGGGGTAGAACTTCCCCTTCTGCCAGAACGGACTTTTCCCGACCTGCCAGACGCGGAAGATAGATTTGCGGAACCTGACCCATGCGAGGATCACTCATGATAAGTTCCTCGATGGTGGAATGTCCGTCGCCAGTGAGAACCGGGGCTTCCTTGTATGTTACCGACGTGATGCGGCCTTGCGGTTGATCGGGATGGCGGATGTAAAACAGGCCGGCTTCGACGGGATAGTCGATGAGTTCCTGCACCATCAGGTCAACGTCGTTCGGGAACTGAGGGAGAACGCTTTCGAGTTGCTCCCGGGAGCGGACGAGTTTCACGCCTGTTCCGTTGCAGCCAATATCGGGTTTGACCACTACCGGAAATGACAGCTCCTTCCGTTCCATCGCGGCCAGCGCACGATCCAACGCGCCAGCGCCACTCGCAAAAACAGCGTACGAGGCAATAGCCTCCTGGGCGATTGGGCCAGCCATGTCGAGAATGGAAGACTTGCTCTCTCCGCAAAGACCACCGGTCTCGATGCGCGGATTGGCGGCCGTCGGAATGCTGAGGTCCCGGTATTTTAGGCCCATTGCGATCCAGTACAGGACGATGGGCGTGTAAAAGATGGAACCGGGCCAGAACTCGAAAAGCGAGAGGGGATTTTGTTCAGTCTCTGTCTTGGACATTCGGTTACTGGCTCACGGTCTGGATACGGGCGATCAGGCGCCCGACAACAACAATACACAGAACAAATCCCGCCAGTCCGGCCCAGCGCCAGCCGCCCTGATGCGCCAGAAGCCAGCCGCCAATGCGCATGGCCAGCAGAAACAGCAGTGTTGTCCACACAAGGGTGGCGAGCACTGCTGTCAGGGCAAAGCGCAGGAACGGTGCGTGGAAGAAGCCGCAGGCAGTATAGAGCGGGAGGCGCGCGCCGGGCACGAAGCGGGAGATGGCGACGATGCGGATGACGTTCTTGGAAAACCAGTCCTGCGTCCGTTCCTGCTTGGGAAGCGTCAGGAAGCGGCGAAGACGGGGCCAGCGTGCACCAGCGGCGCCAAGGCCATATAGCCCGAGATCGCCGATTGCGACGCCAAACCAGAGGGCACCCAGGGCCAGGGCGATGCTGACATGCCCCGCACGTGCAGCCACTCCGGAAAGAACGGTTGCCACGTCTTCGAGGATAAAGGTCCCCACAATGATGCTGACTGCTTTCAGCCAGGCAGGCTGTGACGCCAGGGCGGGGCCAATGGCTATCATGCCGCGGGATGTTCCATGATCATGGAACGTTGATGTCGCATGTCAGCGCGCTGGCGACAATCTCACGCCGGGCGTTTTGACCGGAGAATGCTCGAAAGGTTTTGCGGAAGACTGGTAGGGAGCATCACAGGTTGCTAGCGTGCGCTTCAAATGAACCACCCTCTGGGGGCTGATATTCCCGTGCTTAAAAGACGTCATCTTCTTGCTGCCTTTTCCTCTGTTGCCGGAGCGGCTGCGATGGGGATCCGCTCTGCTGAAGCTCAGGACTACGGTGCATTTCTCGCCGGTGTCCGATCGCAGGCACTGGCGCAGGGGCTTTCTTCCAGCATCGTCTCTCGTGCTCTGGCTTTGACGCGAGAGCCCAATGCCAAAGTTCTTAAGCTCGATCGGCATCAGCCGGAGTTCACCCTGACATGGGCGCAGTATCGTGATCGCGTGCTGCCGGAGTCGCGTTTTCAGAAGGGCCGGACTGTCTATTCGGGCGTAGAAAGCGTGATGGCACCCGTCAGTGAGCGCTTTGGATGTGACGATCGGGGCGTGATGGGGATCTGGGGTCTCGAGTCGGGTTTTGGTGCGCATACCGGCACTTTCTCTGTCGTGGATGCCCTTGCGACTCTGGCATTCGATGGTCGTCGTTCCACGTTCTTTCGTGGGGAGTTGATGAAGGCCCTCCAGATCCTGAATGATGGCGATATCGCACCGGAAGCCATGATGGGCAGCTATGCCGGTGCCATGGGGCAGGCTCAGTTTATGCCGAGCGCGTATCTGCGGTATGCGGCTGATGGTGATGGAGACGGCAAGCGTAATATCTGGACGTCTCAGCCCGATGTGTTTGCGTCTATCGCGAACTATCTCGGGAAATGCGGTTGGCAGCCTTACGAGCCATGGGGACAGGAAGTCACACTGGCCAGCGCATTGGACAAAAGTGAGATTGGCCGGACCAATACCAAGTCACTGGCAGAGTGGATGTCTCGCGGCGTGCGGCGGGCAGATGGCGCGCGTTTCTCCCGTACGGACGTAAAAGGCGCGATTGTGCAGCCAGATGGTCCGGGAACGCAGGCCTTCATGGTTTACCATAATTTCAACGTGATCCGTCGTTACAATCCATCTGATTATTACGCGCTGGGCGTAGGTCTTCTGGGAACTGGCATTGTTTCTCCGTAATTTTGCGCCACTTCTGGCGTTCTTGCCCCTGGTCGGGGCGTGTCATCAGGATGATGAGCCCGCTATTGCGTCGCATCCCCACTATGAACTGGGGAATGCATGGCACGGCCCGCAGGGTTGGTTTTATCCCAATGAGCAGTTCGACTATCGGGCAACGGGTCTGGCGACACGTGAGGTGCCGTTACATGGGCAACTGGCTTCTGACGGAGAGGTTTGGTCATCGGGTGGAATGACCGGATCACACCAAACCCTTCAACTGCCGTCGATCGTGACGGTCCGAAATCTGTTGAATGGGCGGGTGGTTCGGATCCGGCTGACCCGGCGGGGGCCGGAAAGTGCAGGGCGCGTTGTCGCGTTGTCTCCAAAGGCCGCAGATCTGCTGGGCATGACGTCTGATACGCCTGTTGAGATTGTTGAAGACGAAACCGCGAGCCGTTCCGTTATGGAGGGACTGACGGGTGCGCCGCATCTGGACGTCCAGTCTGCTCCGGTCGGGGAAGTTCGCGCAGAGTCGCTTGATGGTGGCGCTTCGAAAAAAGTCTATGGCAGCGACTCGTCTGTGGGAGGCCAACCGTCTGCAGCGCTCACGCCGTTACCTGTAACGTGGTCTCAGGGGATGACAGGTCCGCAGGGGCTATATGTTCTTCTTGGAAAATTTTCCGGGCATGGAGCCGCCGCGAGTGTGGCTGTGCGCTGTTCCGGCGAGGTTCAGCGTGTGCCAGATGGAGCAGGGCTGGACTGGCGCGTAAGGTCCGGACCCTATACCGATACCGCCCAGGCCGATGCGGCACTGGACCGGACCCATGCGTGCGGGGTAGAGGGCGCGCGGATCATTGTGGAATGACGGCCGTGACAAAGGCCGAACAACTGGGGACGAACGTGCGGACTAGACGCTCTCTTTTCGGTGGTGTTGCGGGCTTTGCAGCCTGTGCTTCTTTTGGCGGGCCGCTGAGTGCGCTGGCACGCCCGCACCATCATGCCGCAGCTCATGCAAAAGCCGCTGCCGCCGCTTCTGATGTTCCGGCTGCTCCGGTTGGGACGCCTGCCAATACGCCGATTGGTCCGTTCGATACCGTTGCGCGCTGGGCATACATTGTGGATTCCAGCACGGGTGCAGTTTTGCTGGATAAATCTGCAGATGAGCGGATGGCACCGTCGTCCCTGACGAAAATGATGACGGCCTATATCGTGTTCGGCATGCTGGCGACCGGGCGTCTGCACCTGGAGCAGGGGCTTCCGGTCAGTGAAAAAGCCTGGCGGACGCAGGGCTCCAAGATGTTCGTGCCGCTGGGCGAGAGCGTACTTGTCTCTGAACTGATCCAAGGCATGGTCATTCAGTCAGGCAATGACGCCTGCGTTGTGCTCGCAGAAGGGATCGCCGGCTCTGAAGAGCGTTTCGTCGCCATGATGAACGAAGAAGCTCCTAAGATCGGGCTGACGAATTCGCACTTCATGAACGTGACCGGTCTGCCTGCTGAAGGGCACTACATGTCCGCGCATGACGTCGCGACCGTGGCCATGCACCTGATCCGTGACTTCCCGCAATATTACCATTTCTTCGGTGAGACGGAATTCACGTTCAACAAGATCCGTCAGGGCAACCGTAACGTTCTGGTCGACAAGGGACTGGCTGATGGCCTGAAGACGGGCCACACCGATGCGGGTGGGTTTGGTCTCTGTGCCAGCTCCAGCCGGAACGGAAATCGCGTGATTGTCGTGATTAACGGGACAGCGTCCAGCAATGAGCGCGCGCATGAAGGTGAACGCCTTATGTCGTGGGCGTTTGCAAACTTCGAAAATGCCACGTTGTTCCGCAAGGGGCAGGTTGTGGATCATGCACCGGTCTGGATGGGTGAACACAAGGCTGTACCGCTTGTCGCGGGTGCTGACATTGTGATGACCATGCCGGTGGGCTGGCAGCAGCGCTCCCATATTGCTGTGGATTATGCGTCACCAGTGCTTGCACCGGTCGTTGAAGGTCAGGCCTGTGGCGCGATCGTAATTTCAGCGCCGGGCATGGGTGATATTCGTGTGCCGCTTCAGGCTGGTGCATCCGTTGCAAAACTCGGACTGGTTGGACGTGCGATGGCGCGCCTTGGTCATGGCCCTGCAAATTAAAAACGGTTTGTTCGTTACGCTGGAAGGTGGCGAGGGCGCGGGGAAATCCACGCAGGCGCGCCTTCTGGCAGACCATATTCGTGGGCTAGGGTACGAAGCCATTCTGACGCGTGAACCGGGCGGAACGCCGGGCGCGGAGGCAATCCGGCATCTTCTGCTGTTCGGAGAAGAAGAGCTGTCCTGGCGGGCAGAGGTGCTGGCACATATGGCAGCCCGTTGTGACCATCTGGATAACCTCATTCTTCCGGCTCTTCAGCGCGGCGCTGTTGTAGTTTGTGATCGCTTTCATGACTCGACGCTGGCTTATCAGGGCTATGGTGTTGGGCGCGGATCAACGGAACGTCTGGACTTCATTACTGGCGCACGACGTCTTGTTGGGCGAGAGCCTGATCTGACCTTGCTGCTTGAACTCCCACGCGAACAGGCGCTGGAGCGGCTGGAAAGTCGCGGAGGTCGGACAGACCGATACGAAGGACAGGCTGAGGCTTTTCATCAGCGTGTCCTTTCTGGTTTCGACGCAATTGCCAAGGCAGAACCGGAGCGCGTGAAGCGTATTAACGCTGGCCGCACTCCTGAAGCTGTCAGCCGATCCCTCCTGAATGCTGTGTCGGAGAAGCTCGGTCATACGGCGTGCGCGTCTGACGCGTGACGGATCCACGGCACACATTCGACCTGCGAGGCCACGAAGCGGCTGAAGAGACGTTTCGTGCTGCCCTTGCATCTGGGCGATTACATCATGCATGGCTGATTTCCGGCCCCGCCGGGATTGGAAAGGCGACGCTCGCGTTCCGGCTGGCGCGGATACTGCTGAATGGAGAAGATCCAGCCTCTGCATCCGCACGGCGTATTACGGCTGGGACGCATGGAGACCTTTTGGAAATCTCTCGTGCTGTGGACGAGAAAAAGGGTCGTTTGCGGGGAGAAATCACGGCTGCAGATGTGCGGCCGGTGCAATCCTTCCTGCACCACACAGCCACGGAAGGTGGCTGGCGTGTCGTGATCGTGGACGGCGCGGAATATCTGAACCGTTTTGCAGCAAATGCGCTCCTGAAAATTCTGGAAGAGCCGCCCCCGAAAGCTATCCTGCTGCTGACAACCGCGTCTCCGGGACGGCTACTTCCGACCATCCGCAGCAGATGTCGCGCGTTTGCCCTTTCGCCTCTGCCTGACGCGGATATGCGCATGCTGGTTCCGGATGTTCCGGAGGATGTTCTTGCGCGGGCTCATGGTTCTCCAGGGCGCGCATTGTTTCTTGCTCAGGATCGGGATGGAGCGATTGCTGCGTTTGTGGCGGAAATACTGGCGGGGAAGACGCTTACGGCTGATATGCTTCCTCTCATTGACCGGATTGCCCGTGAGACGGAAGGTTTCGCATTGCTCTGTGATTTGCTAGGCGAGGGACTGGCAGACCGTGCACGCTCGGCAGCACGACGTGGCGACCTGCCTGTTGCTGATTCTTCTGCCCGTCAGTGTTCGGAACTTGATACACTGAGGCGGCAGACAGACGGTTTTAATCTGGACAAGGCCCAGGCCATCCGTCAGGCAGTGGAACTCGCTGCCGGAACGTGAATGGCTCAGGCATGACAAGACGAGTGGACATGACGCGGCGCTTCACCATTACAACTCCGATTTTCTACGTGAACGGCGCTCCGCATATCGGGCATGCCTATACGTCCATCGCGGCTGACGTTCTGGCCCGTTTCCATCGCCTGAATGGTGAAGATGTCCTGTTCGTCAGCGGCACGGATGAGCACGGCCAGAAGGTCGAGCAGACCGCGACCGCTCAGGGCATGGACACGCAGGCCTATGCCGACAAGATTTCTGCGTCTTTCCGCCAGATGCAGCAAGACATGGCGATCTCCACGGATGAGTTCATCCGTACGACGGATGAGCGCCACAAGGTTGCTGCAAGTGCGCTGTGGGAAAAAGTTGCGGCCAATGGTCACATCTATCTCGGCGCGTATGAAGGCTGGTACTCCACACGCGATGAAGCGTTCATCGGTGAAGATGAGCTGGTCAAGAAGCCGGATGGCACGATGGTTGCTCCATCCGGTGCGCCAGTAGAGCGCGTCAAGGAGCCGTCCTACTTCTTTAAACTGTCCGAGTTTCAGGACCGTCTGCTGAAGCTGTATGAAGACAATCCCGAGTTTATTGGTCCGCATGGACCGCGTCGGGAAATCGAGAGCTTCGTGAAGCAGGGGCTGAGGGATCTTTCCGTCAGTCGCACCAGCTTCAAATGGGGTATTCCGGTTCCGAACGATCCGGATCACGTCATGTATGTCTGGTTCGATGCGCTCGCCAACTATCTGACGGCTGTGGGCTACCCGGATCTGAATGATCCGCGTGCGAAGTTCTGGCCGACAGATTTGCATATTGTTGGCAAGGAAATCGCACGCTTCCATTGCGTGTACTGGCCCGCGTTCCTGATGGCTGCTGGCATTGAACTGCCGAAAAGCGTCTTCGCCCATGGCTGGTGGACAGTCGAAGGCGAGAAGATGAGCAAGTCTCTCGGCAACGTTCTGGACCCGAAGGCGCTGGCTGATGAGTTCGGTCTGGATGCGCTGCGGTTCTTCCTGATGCGAGAAGTGCCGTTTGGTGGTGATTCAAACTTCAGCCGTCGTTCGATGATTACGCGCACAAACGTCGAACTGGCGAACGATCTCGGCAATCTGTGTCAGCGGACGCTGAGCCTCGTGGCGCGCAATCTTGGTGGCGTTGTCCCGGAACGCGGGCCACAGACGGAAGACGATCTGGCCATTCTGGCCACGGCGCAGCTGCTGCCGTCTCTGATGAGCGAGCAGATCGAGCGCAAAGCCATTACGGACGCGCTTGAGGAAGTCTGGAAGATCATCCGTGCGGCCAATTCTTACATTGACCGTCAAGCTCCCTGGGCGCTGAAGAAGACTGATCCGGAGCGGATGGCGCATGTTCTGCGTGTGCTGCTGGACGTGATCCGTGCGATTGCGACGATGCTTCAGCCGTATATGCCCAACACGATGGACAAGATGCTGACCCAGCTTGGCGTGGAAGAGAACGAGCGCACATTCGCCGCTCTTGAAACGCCGCTTCCAGGTGGTCGCACATTGCCGAAGCCAGAAGGGCTGTTCCCGCGCTTCGTCGTCGAGGACGCAGAATGACGGGACTGATCGACAGTCATTGCCATCTTGATCGTCTGGATGATGTGCCTGCCGCGCTGGAGATCGCGCGGCAGTCTGGTCTGGCTGGTATGATTACGATCGGGACGCGCTTTTCACAGGCAGAGACCCAGATTGGTCTGACGCGCTTTGACGCGCCAGACCTTCGCGTCTGGTGTGCCATCGGCACGCATCCGGATCATGTGGGTGAAGAGCGTCTTCCTTCTGTGGAAGAGCTGGTTCAGAAAGCCGAACCATCCTGCGTGGTGGCCATTGGTGAGTCCGGGCTGGATTATTTTCACAGCGGAGATGAGGCGAAACCTGCGCAGCACGCTGCATTTCGCACGCATATTGCTGCGGCTCGTGAGACAGGTTTACCGGTCGTTATTCATACGCGACAGGCAGACGACGATACGATCGCGATTTTGCGCGAAGAAAGCGGGAAGGGTGCGTTTCCTTTTCTGATTCACTGCTTTGCTTCGGGACCCAAGCTTGCTGAGGCTGCGCTCGAACTCGGGGGCTATATCAGCTTCTCCGGGCTTCTGACGTTTCCAAAATGCCAGGAAATTCGGGACGTTGCGCGGATTGTCCCTGAGGATCGGTTGCTGGTTGAAACGGACAGTCCGTTTCTTGCGCCCGTTCCAAAGCGCGGTAAGCCGAATACGCCGGGATATGTGGCCCACACAGCTGCGCGAGTGGCGCAGGAGCGGGGGGTTTCTGCTGAAAAAATCGCGGATATCACCACCGAAAACGTACATCGTCTTTTTGCAAGGACACGCCTGTGAAAGTCACAATCCTTGGATGTGGAGGTTCTGCTGGCGTGCCAATGCTTGGTGGTCAGAACGGCTCACAAACGGGGATCTGGGGGCACTGTAATCCGCAGAACCCCAAGAACAGGCGTACGCGTTCTTCTATTGTGGTTGAAGGTGAGGGCGGGTTTCGGCTTCTGGTTGATTCCGGGCCGGACTTCCGCTCTCAAATGCTGAATTGTGGCCTGAGCCACATTGATGCAGTGCTCTATACGCACCCGCATAGTGACCACATTGCAGGGCTTGATGATCTGCGGGCCATCAACCGTGTAATTGACAAGCCACTTCCGCTTTTGGCTGCGCAAAGCACTTTGGAAGAGCTTCGGCAGCGGTTTGCCTATGCGTTTGCGCCTTGGAAAGGCCCGGATTTTTATCGTCCGGTTTTCAATGAGCAGGTCGTTACGGCTGGCGAAGACGTCGATTTTCCCGGTCTGGAAGGGCGTATTTTCGAGCAGCGTCATGGGCGGATCACGTCTCTAGGGCTGCGCTTTGGAAAATTTGCCTATTCCACGGATGTTGAAACATTGTCCGAAGACGCTCTGACGCTTCTGGATGGTGTGGATACGTGGGTTGTGGATTGCTTCCAGTATGAACCGCATCCAGCTCATGCCTGGCTGGAACGTGTGCTGGAATGGCGCACGAAAATCAGGGCAGGGCGCACAATCCTGACTCATATGGGCACAGATATGGATTACGATATTCTATGCCAGACACTGCCGCCGGATGTGCGTCCAGCTTATGATGGAATGGTTCTGACGTTCTGAAAAAACCGGGCAGGGTGGTCTGCCCGGTTTTTCTGGGCTCAGAAGGTGATCATCGCGCCGGCTGACATGGTGTGATCGCTCTCATGGTTCGGGCCATGAGCATCGGATTCCGTATGGGCATATTCACCCACGAGGAACATCCAGTCTGTCAGTGTGTAATAAAGTGCCCCGACTTCGGACTGATTGCGACGAACCAGCGATGGATTGTCTTCGCCCGTAGCCTGATAAAGATTGCTGACACCGTAGCTTCCAACCAGCTTCAGGCGTGGCAGAATCTTGTAGGAGGCCTGAACGTAATAGCCTTCCGAGTTTCGTTTACGGCCGGACTGGGAAATGCCGTCAAACAGCAGGCCGGTCGTGCCCAAACCATTACCGTAATAGTAATAAGCCACGCCTTCAAACGGTCCGCGGGAGAGCTTGACGCCAACATCGCCTGCAGCGACAGTCGCGCCTTTGCGGCTGTCTGTACCCAGGGTTGAGCTTGTCAGGTTCTGGACGTGCTGGGTCAGGAAGCTGGCCCAGAGACGTGTGGTGAAACCTGCAATTTTTGCGTCGTAGGTAACTTTACCCTGAACCATTGGCGAGCTGTGCTGGGTGCTTGTCGCAGACAATCCACCGCCAGCATAGTTGAACGGATCCAGTGGCGTCATGATGCCGACAGATCCCTGAAGACCATGCCATTTTGGGGAAATATAGGTGATCTGTGGGAGCCAGTCCGTGTAGACGTAACCTACACCGATGCGGCCCAAAGAGGTATTGGCCGGATTGGCATTGCTTCCCGTACTGCCGACACTCAGCAATGTTGCATCATTCAGAATGGCATCAGATGCGAACAGGGCGATGTCACGACCGATCTTGATCGTACCAAGTCTGTCGGTGCCAGCTGTCATGTACACCTGACGGAAATCAACGCCCGCTGTTCCGAGGCCCACGGGGCTGCCACCGGAGTTGGCGTTGAACGCGCCGACATCTGCGTTGTTCAGTCCCGGATACATTCCGAAGACCGCGCCAAGTTTGATGCCGTCCTGAACCGTATTTAGTTTCAGGATGAGGCCACCAGGAAGCAGGCCGTTTCTGACGGATGAGGAATCAAATCCACTGGAGCCGGTGGAGACGCCACCTGCAACGGGCTTGCCGCCACCAGGGCTGTTATACGTGTAGAAGCCGTTAACGAAGCCTGAGAGATTGATCTCGATCTGGCCAGCCTGAACAGTTACGCCTTTGCCTGCGACGTAAGGTTTGACGCGCACAACGCTATCTGGATCGTAGCTCGCGCGCGCCTGGCGGAGCATGGAACGTGTGTCACGTGCATCAGCCGCAGCTTCGCTTGCTGCACGACGTGCGGCCTGAGCGGCGGCGATGGTCGTGACATCGGGGGGCTCAAGGCTGCCATCATACTGAGTTGGATTGTAGCGGCGGTATCGGTTGCGTTTTGCCGGGGGGCTTGAGGTGCCATCCTGATTGGAGGATGCCTCGGATCGGCTGTGTCGCAGATGGTGTGCCAGAAGGCTGTTATATTCTCCGTGTGTCAGGCTGCCTTTGGCCCGAAGGATATCCAGAAGTTCGGTGTAATCATCGGCGTGTGCGGTTGCAGGAAGAACCGTGAGAGACCCAACAGAGAAAACGCAGCTCAGAAAAGCAATCTGGCGCAATGAAAGGCGTGGCATGCAACAACCGCTCCAGCGGAGGATCTGGTTCACGACAATGGGTTCGTGCACCAGAAGAATTGAACTTCGTTTCAGGTTAGCGCGAAAAATGACATTCTTCGCAACAAGTCATCGTGTATCACGGATATGTGAGTTTTCGGCTGTTTTTGATATATAAGTTGGCATAATATATATTATACGACATGCGTGTGAAGCAAAATATAAAAGCCTCTTCACGTTTTCAGACCGAGCATCTGAGACTGCAATTGGCTTATTTCCGACGATTTCTGTCTAATTTGACGTTTTTTTGCATTGAGCTGTGTAGCTTATGGCATTTTGCCACAGCTCCCGGTTTTTATGCTGTTTTGGGACATCATCAGCCGCAAATTGGCGATCAATGGCAAAATGCCATAAATATCGACCGTAAATCACTTATGGCATTTTGCCATTAACGTTATGGCCTCTTTACCGGTGCTCTGATTGGCTTCTACCCATGGTCTCTCCTCTCTTCACCCTGCGAGACCGTTTTGACTGAAGTGATTCCAAACGACCCTGTGGTCGATGCCGTGAAAGTGCCGTCTTCCAAGGATTTGTTTGGGCACCCCAAGGGGCTTTGGGTCCTGGTTCTGACTGAAGGCTGCGTGGCATTTTCGCTTTACGGCATGCAGGCCATTCTCGTGCTCTATCTGGCGGACTACCTGCTTCAACCCGGGCATGTGGAGCATGTGCTGGGTATGAAGGCACTGAAGTCTTTTCTTGGTGTGCTCTATGCACCAGTTGGAATACACGCCACGGCAGGCGCGATTACCGGACTGTTTTTGGCACTGATCTATGCCACGCCTCTCCTCGGTGGCATCGTTGCTGACCGGTTTCTTGGCCGTACACGGACGATTTTCCTGGGCGCAATCCTCATGACAGTCGGGCATGTGCTCATGTCCTTTGACTGGAGCTTTGTCATCGCGATCACGACCCTCTTATTGGGACTTGGAGCGGCTGGTGGTCTACGCGCGCAGGTTGGCGCTCTGTACACATTGGATGATCCGAGACGTTCAGAGGCTTACCAGATCTATTCTTTGGGTGTTCAGGCCGCAGTTATTGTGGCGCCTGCCCTGTGCGCCTATCTTGCTCTGAAAGCATGGCACTGGGGCTTTCTGGCCGCCAGTTTGGGAATGCTGATTGGGCTTTTCGTTTATATGTTGGGCAAGCACTGGTTGCCCAACGACAGTATTGCGAGTGCATCCGTCCCTCGCCCGTCTTTGACGTCTGCAGAAAAGAAAACGACTGTTCTGCTCCTGGGGCTTCTTCCTGTTCTGGCATTGAGTGCGCTGCCAAATTCAGAAATTTTTGACGGATATCTGTTGTGGGGACGCGAGCATTACCAGCTGACGCTTCTGGGTCATCCGTTTCCGGTCAGTAGTCTTGTGTCGCTTGATGGTCTGGTCAGTACCGTTTGTACGATCGCTGTTCTTGGGTTTTGGAAGATATATAGTCGTCGGCGGCCAAATCCAGCTGAGATTACGAAGGTTGCGATCGGCGCTTTTATTGCTTCTCTGGGGCCGCTCGTACTCGCCATAGCGTCTTGGCTCTACCCTGCTCCACATCAGGTGAGCCTGATCTGGGGGATCGCTTTTCACACGATTAACGATATTGGCTTCAGCATGAGTTATGCGATCGGCATGGCGCTGTATTCACGTGCTGCGCCCGCAAGCCTCAACACTATTCTGGTCGCCTGCTTTACCCTGCATCTCTTTCTGGCGAACCTCCTGATCGGGAAGCTTTCAACCCTGATTGGTCATGTCGGGGATGTGCCCTTTTGGCTCATTCATAGTGGGGCCTGTCTTTTGGCCGCATGTGTTCTGATGGGATGTGCCTTCTTCTGGCGGGACCTTTTGGCCCCGCAGAAGAAGGCTATCTAATGTCGGAAGTCTGCGCTCAGGAAGACGCTATTCCCTTGAGCCCCTGAGCGGGAGCAAGCCTGACACCTTCTGCCGTTTTAACCACGTAAGGGTCTAGGAGGCCGTCAGCGCGCTTGTTGCTGCGGGCAATGATGAGGCGCTGGACAATCGGATAGTCGGTGATCAGTTTTTCGAATACCGGCTTGGGGATTGCCAGAAGATGGCTGAACTGAAGCGACCGAACGGTCCCTTGTAGCCGCTCTCCACGGATGACGGAGGCCGCGCCGATCAGGTCCCCGCTGCCGAACAGGATTTCACGCTCCGGAAGATGAACTTCGGCAAGGCCAGCGACCTGTGCGTAGACAATCCTTGCTTTCTGGCCACGCTTGAAAAGAACCTCCCCAGGAGAGACAAACCGCATGGCAACCTTGCGGGAAAGCGTGTGCAGAACGCTGTCGGGGACGCCATTGAAGGCTGGAAAAGCTCGCAGCCGCTGTTCAATACCGCTCTTGAGATTAAAGCGTAGAGGCGCTTCAAGACGCGCGCTCCGGCGTTCGATATCCCGGTGGAGTTCCCGATGCAACTCTTCGGAAATGAGATTGTCAGCCTGAAGCGCATCGTATTCTTCGTCTTCCAGGCGCAGTGCGATCTGACGGAGAATACGGCTCTCAAGAGCTTCCGAGTAACCGGAATAATGCAGGCGGAGTGTTTCCAGAGCATCATCCAGAAGCTTGCGCTGACGACCCAGAACCTCGGATACGATTTCCGTAATACGCGGACCGAGGGTTGGCTCCATGCGCTGCCTCACAAAGCGTTGCAGCGACAGTGACACGAGATGTGCGATGATCAGCATCTCGAAGCGTTCCATCATCGCGTACATTAGAGGTTCGTCGAAATGGAAGCGGCTGTGCAGTTCCTGAGCAACCCGGAACCTCACCGGTGGCTGTAGTCGGCGCTTTAGGGCGCGGACATAACCATAGCGTCCTTCAAGACGCGCGCCATCCGCCATGGCTTCAGCCGTCCGCAGGAGCGTTTCCATGACACGTCGCGACAGGCCCTGAATGCGAAACAGGTCCAGCAGAAGGGAGCGTTCCTGATTGGCAATCGTGATGAGCGCGATATTGACGCGAGCGCGGTCGCTCAGGGCAGATTCAAAATTATTGGCCGCCCTCTCCTTTTCAGCGCGCTTCTCGATCCGGCTGATGACACCAATGCGCGTCTGTTCGCTAAAGCCCAGTTCATCAGACATCACGCGTGTCCGTTCTGCGACTTCACCAAGGCCGATCCCAAGGATCTGCTGGCGGATCGCCTGATCGATCGGTGACAGTTGATCAAGCTTCAGGAACAGGACGAGTGAACGCAGGGTCGTCCCGTTAACCAGTAGGGTAATCAGCACGAAGCCTGTCGCGATGATGCCGATGAAATGCGCTACGGGGCTTGAGACGCTCTGGTTTTCGGTCACGGCCAGCGCGAGCGCCAGAGTAATGGCGCCGCGCAGGCCGCCCCAGACCATGGTAGCCTTGAAAGGCGTTGGGACAGGTGGCGAAAGCTTCGTGAACGCCAGGATCGGCAGCATACCGAACACAACGGCACCGCGCGCGACCAAGCCTGCCACGCTCGCGATCAGGATGAGCACACAGTCCCACTTGGTCATGCCAATCAGGAGGCGCGGAACTAGCATGGAGGCAAGAAGAAACACGAGAGAGCCTGCCCAGAAAACGAGCTGCTGCCAAAGCTCGTTCAGGAAGCGCCAGACTTGCGGACGGAAGGTGGACGGCCCGTAAGCTGAGACTGTCAGGCCGGCTGCTGCCGTGGCGACAACGCCGGAGAAGCCGAGCATTTCGTCACAGAGAATATAGACCGTGTATGGCAGAGCGAGGGTCAGGGTAATTTCTGCTGCCGGTGCGCCGCCCAGGCCTGCAATGAGCAGCAGGGTCAAGCGGCCAAGGCAGACGCCGACAACGATGGCGCCACCAAAAGCCGACGCAAAATCAACGACCGCCTCACCGAGATGGATGTGCCGGTGGGAGGTGACGGAGGCCAGCAGGATGGCGAAAATCGCAATCGCGGCGGCATCGTTCAGGAGCGCCTCACCTTCGACAAGACGCGTCAAACGTGACGCAGCGCCGATCTCCCTGAAGATGCCTGCTACGGCTGACGGATCAGTCGTGGCGACAATGGATCCGAGGAGAAGGCAGACCACCAGGCTCTGATTGGCGAAGGGGTAAAGCGCGAGACCAATGGTGGCTGTGGAAACCACGACCGCCACCACCGCCAGCAGAAGCACTGTCGCTGTTTCATGGGCCAGACGACGAACATCAATGCCCATGGCACCCTGGAACACCAGAATGGGCAGGAAGATCAACAGGAAGGCTTCACTGTTGATCGGGAAATAGATCAGGGCTTCGGCGGCGCCATCCAGCAGGTCCGTTGCGGAGGAACGAACAACAAGAGACGCAGCGCCACCCAGAACGATGCCAGCAAGGGCCAGCAGAACCGTTTCGGAAATCTCAAGCCGTTTGGCCAGAGGCTGAATGATGCTGACGAGCGTGAGCAGGAACGCAATCGCGAGAAGAACGGCTGCAAGGCCTGTCACCATCATTGTATTCCGTACTCCCTTGGTTCGAAAACCATCCTAGAGACGGTTGCCGCCCCACGATAGCTCTGTCTTGCAAATTATGTGTCAGCGGCGGCAAGCCACTGTCTGACCTGGCTTTCCGGGTCTTCGGCACGAATGAAATCGCTTACGGCGGCAACGCTGTCTGCCCCTGCCTTCAGGCAGGACGGCAGCCGATCGAGCGTGATGCCACCAATGGCCACCAGAGGGACATCGCCACTGAGCTCACGCCACTCGGTCAGGCGCTCAACACCTTGCGGACCAAACGCCATCTTCTTCAGTTTCGTTTCCCAGATCGGACCGAGTGCAACGTAATCGGGCTTGCAGGCCAAAGCACGCTGCAGTTCTTCACGGCTATGGGTCGAGATGCCGAGGCGAATGCCCGTCTGGCGGATGGCCTCAAGGTCTGCGGTCTCAAGATCTTCCTGCCCCAGATGCAGCCACTCATAGCCCAGTTCGATTGCCAGCTCCC
Source organism: Gluconobacter sp. P5B12 (assembly GCF_018812035.1). Taxonomy (NCBI): domain Bacteria; kingdom Pseudomonadati; phylum Pseudomonadota; class Alphaproteobacteria; order Acetobacterales; family Acetobacteraceae; genus Gluconobacter; species Gluconobacter sp. P5B12. The sequence goes on from NZ_JACRVV010000003.1 coordinate 227,754, forward strand.
AATAATCGTTCAGCACGAGGGCGACATTATGGCGGGCGGCCAGTTCCTGGGCAGTTTCAGCCTGCGCCCGGATTTCTTCAGACGGCATGTCCTTGAGGCGCAGCTGAATGAAACGCGCGCCCGCTCCGCCGAGGCGTTCGACCCAACGAGGATGATCAACGACAGGATAGATTTTCGAAGGCAGACGGGACATTTACAGCATTTCTCCACCGAGGCTGCGGGCCAGACCGAGGGTCGGGGTCGAGGGCACCGCCATATCGCGTTCTTCCATAGGGTCTGCAGCAAATCCGGCAAGCCCGGCTTCGCACGCCAGGCGAAACGCGGTGGCCATCTGGGCCGGGTTCCCTGCTTTGGCGACGGCCGTGTTGATCAGAACGGCATCGTATCCGAGCTCAAAGGCTGCCGTGGCATGAGAGGGTTTTCCGATGCCGGCATCCACGACCATTGGGATGTCCGAGAAATGGCTGCGCAATGCGCGGAGGCCGAAAAGATTGTTCAGCCCCCTGCCCGAACCAATTGGTGCGCCCCATGGCATTAGCACCTCAGCACCCGCACGGAGCAACCGTTCAGCCACAACCAGATCTTCCGTTGTGTATGGGAAGACTTTGAAGCCATCTTCCGTCAGGATGCGTGTGGCCTCGACCAGCCCAAAGACATCAGGCTGAAGCAGGTCTCCCTGGCCGATCACTTCCAGCTTGATCCAGTCTGTTCCGAAAACATCCCGGGCCATCTGTGCGGTGGTGACAGCTTCCCGAACCCCATGACACCCTGCGGTGTTAGGGAGAATGGGGACGTTCAGGCTCTGGATCAGAGACCAGAACGCCTGTCCTGCCTGAGCGCCCGCAGCTTCGCGACGCAAAGACACGGTTACAACACCAGCCTGAGCGGCCTTTACCGCGTCTGCGAGAATGGCGGGACTGTCATATTGGGCTGTGCCCAGCATCAGCCTTGAAGAGAGTTCAGTGCCGTAGAATTGCATGTCAGCCTCCCTGCATGGGGGCAAGAATTTCGAGCACAGCCCCCTCTTCCACTGTTTGTGCACTCCGCTGGGTGGCTGGAATGAAAAAACCGTTCAGGGCCGTCGCCACGCGCGCCTTGCCGTAACCCAGTTCATCAAGGACCGCGCCAAGTGTTCGCGCATGAACTTCATGGAGTTCGTCATTCACGGTGATCTGCATGATGTCTCTCCCATCCAGGGGTATAAGAGGAAGAAAGGGTCTCAGGCCCGATCCGTTCCGAAAATGATGTCACAGACTTCTTGTGCACGTGCGGGCGATAGCAGGAAACCGTGACGATACATGCCGTTGAGGGAAATGCTCTTCCTATTCTGCCTCACCCTCGGGACATTGTCAGGATAGGCTGGTCTGAGGCCAGCATTGGCCTCCAGAAGTTCTGCTTCTGCGAAAGCAGGGTGCAGCGTATAGGCCGCATTGAGCAGTTCGGTCACGGCGCGCACTGTAATGCCGCGCGTATCATCACTCTCGACCATAGTTGCCCCGACCATGAAGACGCTGTCTGCCCTCGGGACAATATAGACCGGAATGCGGGGATGCAGCATGCGAACAGGCCGGTGAAGGCTGATCTCCGGACAGCGTAGCAGAACCATCTCCCCGCGCATGCCTCTGAGGTCATTTTGCGTGGTCCGGGCCGCTACGCCCGTACAGTCAACAACCCAATCAAACCTATCATCGTCAAACCCTAGGACTGTCAGGACCTGGCCGCCTTGTTGTTTGAGGCGGTGAGCAAGAGCCAGCAAGGCCTTGCGAGGATCGACATGCCCTTCCTCTGCAAAGAAGAGCGCCTTATCGAAACGGCCTGCCAGATCTGGTTCCAGCGTATCAATCTGGGAGGCGTTGAGGGTTTCGAAGTGACTGGTGCGGCGTCCAAAGCGGTTTAACTCTGGCGTATCGCGAGGCGGAGCGACAACAAGGCTGCCTGCCTGAACTACGTCCGGAACGTGGGATTTCCACCAATGGAGCGATGTCAGGCTGTCCTGCGTGACTTCATCTGGTGCTGATTCTGCCTCACACCAGGGGGCCAGCATTCCGCCCGCAAACCATGAGGCGCCAGCGCCAACCCGGCCGCCGGTGTCATGAACCGTGACCTGTGCGCCGTGTTCTGCCAAAGCCACAGCGGTGACCATTCCGGCTACGCCGGCGCCTCGAACCAGAATGCGAGGTCCAGTCATCCATGTCCTCCTCGTAAAAGCGGGACGTGTTTAACATGGCTTGTCTGTTTGGTCAGGAGGCACGCACGGGGAGATGATCGGCTGCGTACACAAAGATCGTATAGCGCCCTTCCGTCAGACGTTTGGCCGGAGTGCCGAATGTTCGCAGCACCTCGGCTTCCCCGAAGGTTTCTTCCGGGTGTGGGATCAGGACGAAAAAGGCTTTTCCATCAAAGCTATGCCAATCCATTTTCTTGCGGATGTGCACAAACGGCGCAACCGTACCGTCTCCCTGCTTCATGCCGGGGTAAATGTGCATTTTTCCGAGAGAGGCCACTTCCAGGTTGCCGGAACTCCACCAGGAACCAACACCATCCGGTGGGACGTCGTGCTCAAGTCGGCTGAGAAGCTGGTTATCATCGGAACTTAGAAGACCAGTCGAATGCGCTGGAAGGGTCCGATAGTCCGTAATGAGCGTGACGACTAAAATCATGGCTGCCAGACTCAGGGCTAAGCCTTTTTTCGGCCAGACGAGCGCTGTGAGGCAGGCCAGATCAATCCAAAGTGGGAAAAGATAACGCGCGACAGCGATGGGACTGCCATCAAGAGCGATGCGGTTGCTAAGAGCGAGCGCCATGAAATTCAGGGCGGCGGACAGAAGCAGCATCATCGGGAATGCGGCAATCTGGTCCCTGCTCTGCCATCCTGACCGGGCAATCTTGAAAGCCGCAGCGAGAGCGAGGCCGACAAGAAGAAGCCGGAGGCATTCCGATATTGAGGATGCTACTGCCTGCCCAGAGGGTTCTGCTCCGTAGAGAAGAAGAATGGAACGAACGGATGTTCCGAAGTTGCTGCCCAGTTGTTCCCATGGTGCAAAGCGGGTTTCCAATGGCTCCGTAACAAAGCCGCCGGTTACGGCATTGATGTGCAGAATGGCTTTGGCCAACACGGTGCCTGCCATGGATGCGAAGACCAAAAGCCCACGTTGGCGAAGAGTAAAGTGCTGAGCCAGAAAAGCGTAGGCGATGATCGCCCCCGTGCCTGTCACTGCGAGTAACGGGTCTCCAATCACCCCGAGGCACAGTAGCACTGCGACGGCCGCCAGTGACCGGTAGGAGCCCGATGAGAGAAACCGGTCAGCCCAGTGAAGTGCCCAAAGACCGTAAATCAGCGCGCCCATATGGATCGCAGACAGCGTGATGAAATACGCCATCGGAGAGCGCATCAGGGGAAAGGCAAGCACTGGCAAAAGGAGGGTCGCTGCGCCGAGGCGTTCCTCAATGCCTCGCAAGCGCAGAAAAACCACCGAGAAAGCTGACGCGACAACGCCGACCCATAGGATTGCGGGTTGCACCATCAGAAGAAATGGGCTGCCTGCCGGTCTGCCTAACAGCTGCCATAGGCCACTCAGGACGGCGCTGAGAGGGATATCGGACGTCCAGAAATCCGGTGGGGTCAGAACCCAGTCATGTAGGCGCCAGTTTCCATGCAGTACATCCAGCCCGGCAAGGAAATAGGACGCCTGATCCGATGTCTTGGGCCACAGCGAACAGACGTAAACCGCTAGAACGAGATAAAGCGTTAGCCCTATGACCGAGGTGATAAAATAGCAGTTTCTAAAAGAAAAATTTCCTAGAAATATTTTTGGTTTCATTGAGTTGAGAAGGCTTTCTCATTTTTTATCTGAAGGTGAGATACGAGTATTTCGACTGGATGAGCAGGCCGCCGTCCGGCAAGACGCTTTGTCTGGCAACGACAGGAGAAGCCCGTTGCCAGAATATTGCCTTCTGCCTTGCTGGCCCAGTTCTGGGCAAAAATGCTGGCGGATAGATCGGCGTGTTCCTTCTCATGGCCGAACAGGCCAGCCATCCCGCAGCAACCAGCTTTGCCCGCATCTGCCTGAACGCCCAGATGTCGCAGAATGGCCGTCCAGTCCTCAGCACTTCCCGGACGCACAGCCTGCTCTGTGCAATGTGAGATGATGGTCAATGCTGCCGTGTCAGGTTTTACCGCATTTGAAGGTATGATGCCCTTGGTGATCTGGTGTTTCAGGAAGGCTTCCAGTGAAAGCACGGGTGGGATGGCTTCGGACCCTGCGACATCCCGATATTCCTGTTCGAACATCAATCCTGTGGCGGCATCCAAAGAAATGACGGGTACGCCGTGCTGAGCGATATTCTTGAGCTGCTTCAGGGTCTTGCGAGCAGTGGCTGAGAAGCCTTTACGAAATCCCCGTACATGCCTGGCCTTGCCATTATCCCACACGGACGTGACGCGCGGGTCCATCCCAAGAGATTTGAGAAGCGTGTATGCGCTTTCGATGACACCGCCATCAAAGCTTCCCGTAAATGAGTCCCGGATCAAAACAACCGACCGGTCATTGTTTCCTGCCTGTTCAAGCCATTCTGTGCTGACCCGCGCGGTTTTTGCCAGTTTCGCGGGGCTGATCTTTGGAAGATCGACAAGCCCCAACTGCTTGAGAAACACAGTCGAGATCGGGTTCTGCATCAGAATATTGGCGAGCGTCGGCATCTGGCGACCGACTTTCAGGAGAGGCTCGAGCCAATACACGAGATAGTCCCTCACTGGACGGTGATGCTTGAGGAAATAGATGTCCAGAAACTTCGACCGCATGGATGGAATGTCCACCCGGATCGGACATTGCGTGGCACAGGCCTTACAGGACAGGCATGTGTCCAGACTGGCTTTGAGCTCGGCGGTTAGCTCGGGAAGCGCACTTTTGTCCGCGGCGGTATCTGGGAGCGAATTCAGTCGCGCCCAGCTTCGCAGCAAGGTTGCTCGGCCTTTTGGTGACTGAAGCCTGTCCTTGGTGGCCTTGTAGGACGGGCACATGGCCATGTCAGGTTCGCGATTATAGCAGGCCCCATTTCCATTGCAGCTCACAGAGAGGCTGAAGTCATCTCGCAGATCTGAGGAAATCTGCTCGTCAAACTGACCTTTGAACGGGATGCCGTCTATCTGGTCTACTGGATATTTGACGCCGACGGGCGCAAGCTTTCCGCGATTAAAAATATCTTTGGGATCAAAGACTTCTTTAATGCGGCAGAGCTCTGCGAAGAGTGTCTCCCCAAAGAATAGAGGCGAAAATTCTCCGCGGTAACCTCTCCCATGTTCCCCCCACAACAACCCACCATGGCGTTTGGTCAGGTTGGCCGCGGCGTCGGAGATCGGGCGGATCAGGGCTCGATCATGTTCGGACAGCATATCCAGAAAAGGACGGACATGCAGACAGCCAACATCGGCATGCCCAAACATGCCGTAAGACAATCCGTAACCGTCGAGAATGGCCCGGAACTCAGACACATAGTCAGCTAGGGCTTCGGGTGGAACGGCTGTGTCTTCGACAAAAGCCACGCCCTGTTTGCGGCCATCCGGACGGCCGAGAAGCCCCACGGATTTTTCACGCAGGGTCCAAAGCTGATTAATGATTGCCTGATCAGATACAGGTTTATAATCAATGACTTCGTAAGGGGAGCTTTCAAGAAGGGTGACGGCTTCCTGCATCTGTTGATGGAGATGGTCTGCGTTATCTCCCACGAACTCAACAAAACTCATCCCCCGCACGGGTTGCTCTGAACGGGCACCAAGAACACTTTCCAGGGATTGCCAGACAATATCCTGCGACGCTTTCTCCAGCACACGGTCATCCAGCACTTCTACTGCCGAAGGATTGGCTGGAAGAATGGTCTGGACGTCTCGGAGGGTGCTGTCGAAACTGGCGTAGCGCACGACGAGAAGCTGCCGATATTTCGGAAGCTTCCGAACACGCAGCACAACACGCTTCGTTAGGGCCAGTGTTCCCTCTGAACCCGCCAGCAGGCGAGCCAGACTGAACTGGCCGTTCTCAAGAAGAACGTTTTCGAGGTTATACCCCGTCAACCCCCGGTTCATGTCTGGGAAGACCCGACGGATTTCGTCCGCCTGCTCTGTCACCACGCGGTACACTTCGCGATAGACCCGCGCAGAGAGATCGCTACCGGTCTTCTTGTGCTCAAGAGCGTCGCTGGTCAGTTTTTCAATATGGAGATCACTGCCATCCGATAGCACCACATCCATGGTCTCAATGTAGTCGGATGTGCGGCCGTAAATGCGAGAGCCCTTGCCTGAAGCATCGGTCGCAATCATTCCGCCGATCGTGGCACGGGTCGCAGTTGAAACTGTAGGCGGGAAAAAATAACCATGGGGCTTGAGAAAGGCATTCAGTCTGGCCAGAACAACGCCGGGTTCGACGGTTACGTGCCCAGTGTCAGGGTCGAAATCCAGAATGCGATCCAGATATCGGGCCACATCAACGACAATCCCTGCGGTCAGGGATTGACCGTTGGTTCCTGTGCCGCCTCCACGCATGGCGAGTGTGAGAGAGCCGTCTTCTGCCGCACGCACGGCACGGTTCAGGTCTTCGGTTGTTCGGGGATAGATGACGGCCAGTGGAAGGCGTTGGTAAATGCTGTTGTCTGTCGCCCCGACTAATCGGGCAGAGACCTGGGGCGTGACATCACCCTCAAAGCCTTCGGCAGCCAGTCTGGCGAGGAAAATATCGCGGATGTGCAATTCAGATGCGGCAAGATAGAGGCCTGAGCGTCCGGCCACACCTGTCAGATCTGCATCGCCACCCATGTTCGTTTCTCCCCGGTCGTATAGCGTGTTGGAAGACTATCCTCGACGAAATGAAGCGTCTTGGAAAGTCCTCCTCACGGAAAGAAAATGTCCTTATTCCACCGTGACAGATTTCGCCAGATTGCGAGGCTGGTCTACGTCCGTACCCTTCAGAAGTGCGACTTCATACGCCAGGATCTGAACTGGGATAGCATAGAGAATGGGGGCAACGAACGCATCGACGTCCGGCAGGATGACAACATGCTCCGCAACGCCTTCCAGACGCTTGGCGCCGACGGCATCTGTAAAGGCCAGAATACGACCACCTCGAGCCTTGGCTTCTTGAAGATTCGAAAGTGTTTTATCGAACAGGATGGTTGATGGAGCGATCGCGACGACCGGAACGGTTCTATCGATCAGGCTGATCGGACCATGCTTCAGTTCACCAGCCGCATAAGCTTCTGCATGGATATAACTGATTTCTTTAAGTTTTAGAGCGCCTTCGAACGCGATCGGTGTGCAGATACCACGACCCAGATACAGAACATCGCGAGCTTCCGCGACAATGCGCGCCATTTCCTGAATGGCCTCAACGCGTGTGAACACTTCGGCGGCCCGAGACGGCAAATCAAGCAGGCTTGCTGTCAGGGTCTCTTCCCGTGCCTTGTCGATCGTTCCGCGAGCTCGTGCAAAATCAATAGAAAGAGCTGCAAGAACAGAGAGTTGTGCCGTAAAGGCCTTGGTTGAGGCTACAGAAATTTCCGGACCAGCAACCATGCCCAAGACGAGATCGCTTTCGCGGCCCATCGTCGAATGCTCGACATTTAGAACCGACACAATGCTCTGTCCTGCCTTCTTAAGGCTGCGCAGGACACCAAGCGTATCTGCCGTCTCGCCAGACTGGGAAATCAGCAGTGCCACGCCCTTGTCTGGTTGCGGCGCATCGCGATAGCGCATTTCAGACGCTACATCGATCTCCACCGGAACGCGCGCTAGCGATTCAAGCCAGTAGCGCCCGACCATGCCCGCATAGAAAGCAGACCCACAGGCTGTAATTGTGACGCGGGGCACCTGTGCCGGATCGAAAGGCATTTCCGGCAGGGCAATTGTCTTGGACGCTGGATCCGTAATGCGCTGAAGCGTCTGGCCAATGGCGACCGGATGCTCGTGCAGTTCTTTCTCCATGTAATGGCGATAGCCATCCTTGCCGACCTGCCCTGCCATGAACGCAATGTTCTGGATTGGACGGCTGACTTCCTGACCTTCCCCGTTTAAGATGATGACATTGCCGGGCGTCAGTTCGCACCAGTCTCCATCGTCCAGATAGGTGATGCGGCTTGCCAGAGGTGCCAGGGCGAGGCTGTCGGAGCCAAGAAACATCTCGCCGTCGCCGTAACCTACAGCGAGAGGCGCACCGTGGCGTGCGCCGATGAGCAGACCATCATGACCCTGAAAGATGATGGCAATGGCATAAGCGCCTTCAAGACGCTTGATGGCCGCAAAAGCGGCCTCACGCGGTGTTTTGCCCTGATCAAGGTAGAAATCGACGAGATGGGCGACTGTTTCTGAATCTGTGTCGGACAGGAAAATCCGGCCTTCACTTTCAAGCTCGGCCTTCAATGTCGCAAAGTTTTCGATGATGCCGTTATGCACGATGGCAACCCGGCCTGCCGCATGGGGATGGGCATTGGCTTCTGTCGGTGCGCCATGTGTGGCCCAACGCGTATGGCCGATGCCTGTGGTGCCGGTTAGCGGATCAGCCTTCAGAACAGTTTCAAGATTATCAAGCTTGCCAGCGGCGCGGCGGCGGTCAATTGTGCCGTCGGCTGTAAGCGTGGCGATGCCTGCGGAATCATATCCGCGGTATTCAAGCCTGCGGAGAGCCTCGAAGACGATCGGGGTGGCTGGACGATGGCCTACAACGCCACAAATTCCACACATCAGCCCTGCTCCTTTTTGGCTTTAAGGGTCTGTTTGATTTCAAGCCCGCGGTCTGGCTTGATTGTCTGGCGAGCGCGTCCGAAAGCGAGTGCTCCGGCCGGGACGTTTTCTGTGATGGTGCTTCCCGCAGCAATCAACGCGTCATCGCCAATTGTGACGGGGGCCACCAGAATGGCATCAGAGCCGATAAAATTGCGGGCGCCGATTGTCGTGCGATGCTTGAAGTATCCATCGTAATTGCAGGTGACGGTCCCTGCTCCAACATTAGTTTGTGCACCGACGGAGGCGTCACCCAGGTAGGTCAGGTGATTGGCTTTTGCGCCAGGGCCGAGATCGACATTCTTCAGTTCAACGAAATTACCGACATGGGTATCAGCAGCGCAGATTGTTCCGGGTCTTAGTCGTGCAAAGGGGCCGATCGTGGCGCCCTCGCCCACGGTGCAGCCTTCAAGGTGAGAGAATGCACGGATCAGGGCACCGCTGCGAACCGTGACGCCTGGTCCAAAAAAGACATTTGGTTCAACGACGACATCCGGCTCCAGACAGGTGTCGGTGCTGAAGAATGTGGTTTCTGGAGAGACAAGTGTGACGCCGCCTTCCATCGCAGAAATGCGCAGGCGCTGCTGAAGCGTGGCTTCTGCCTGGGCAAGCTCCACACGTGAATTGACGCCGGCCAACTCAGTCTCGGGTGCTTCCACGCACTGGACCCGCCCTTCCGAAGCGGCCATTGCAACAACATCGGTCAGATAATACTCACCCTGCGCATTGTCGTTGCCAATAGCGGCCAGCCACCGCCGGAAATCTGCGGCACCTGCGCACATGACGCCTGCATTGCAGAGTGTGATTTCGCGTTCCTGCTCGTTTGCGTCTTTGTATTCTACAATTCGGCTTACGCGGCCCTGCTCTTCAACAATGCGTCCATAACGACCTGGATTGGTTGGGCGCATCCCAAGAAGTGCGAGGCTCGCCCCGCCCTGGCGGGCTTCCGTCAGACGACGCATTGTATTGGCTGTGATCAGCGGGTTGTCTGCGTAGAGAACTGCTATGTCGCCGTCTCCAAACAGGTCTTTTGCAGTGTTGGTCGCATGTGCGGTGCCCAGACGTTCGGTCTGAACGACTGTTCGGTATGGCTGAACGGCTTTTTCCAGTTCAGGCATATCGGGTCCGACGACTACAACGATGTCGTGAAAGATTTCTCGGGCCGTATCGATGAGATGTGTGATCATCGGGCGGTTTCCAAGGCGATGCAAAGCCTTGGGAAGACGTGATTTCATCCGCGTGCCGAGGCCCGCTGCAAGGATGATGGCTGTGGTGTGGCGTGCGGTATTGGTCATGTTCCGTTCCGGGTATCCAAACCACGCCAATCCGTCAAACGATGGTTGAGTTAGGCTCCATCACTTCCGATTGCCATTTATTGCGAAAGGATGGCTGTGGATTTTGAAGGTGGAAGTGGCTGTTGCATGACAACAGTGACGTGCCCGAGCTTGGGATGATTGAATTCGATCCGCACTGGGACAAGTCCAACACCATCGATCTCTTTGAACCAAGCTGACCCAGGCTGTGGCGCGGCCATTTTCGAGCGATTTGGAGAGTCTTTTACAAAGCCTGCAATCTGTTGGCCGACAAAGTCGCAGCGAAGCGCTGGACCTGAATAGGCCTGCTTGTGGGTTTGGGGAATATCGGATGTGGCTGGACCATGAACCGTCATTCTTGTCAGGCGAATTCCATCGAAGATCACAGCGGACCCTTCACAGCTTTTCGTCTGCGTCAGGGTTTCAAGAAGTCGGGCCATTCCGCTGAGCGTATCAATGGTGTGGGGCAGATCACTGTCCGAGACAGGGTCGCGATCTGTCTCAGCAGGCTCCAGAATGTCTACATGCGGCGTGTTGCCATTGTAGGTCAGCAGAACACGCCGATGTTGGCCCCGGGATAGTCCTCCGCTGTCATAACGGATGGGTTTGACGTTCCCGCCCGGAACGAAGTCGCCCTCGACGCGGGAATGAATGTCCATCGTCACGAACCAGCTGATCAGACCTGCCGGTCTGATATGCGTTGTTCCGCCGTAGCCCCAAGGCTCGATCTGATACGAGGCATCTGCGTCAAGCACATGAAGTCCGCGCATATAAATGGCGAACGTTGTGTTGACCTGTCCGGCCGCATGAGCTGTAGGCGCGAGGCCAGCCAACAGCATTCCTGCTGCGGCCAGCGCGCGAAGGCCCTTAAACGTCAAGGTTGGCAACCTTGAGGGCATTACCCACAATGAAGTCTCGGCGTGGCTCAACCACGTCGCCCATCAGTGTGGAGAACACCTGGCCAGCCTCTTCCACATCGCCAACCTTGACCTGCAGCAGGGTACGGGTCGAGGGATCAAGTGTGGTGTGCCAGAGCTGCTCATCATTCATTTCGCCAAGGCCCTTGAACCGGTTGATTGTCAGACCACGACGACCCTGGGCAAAAATCCGGTCCATGACATTGGACGGGCCAAACAGCGGATACTCCTGCGTGTCCAGACGCAGTATGGCTGGCGTCATGAAGTCACGTGCCAGACGCTCGCCTTCCGAAGCAAGCCAGCGTGCTTCAGCGGATTTCAGAATGCTCTGCTCCAGACGGTAGATCTCGCTGACGCCACGAACAGAGCGGGCACACTCAATGCCTGTGCTGGATAGTGAAACTTTCCAGCCACGTTCATTGGCAGGTGACGCTTCTTCCAGGTGGCGCTGGAATTCTGGAATACGATCGCTGATCGCTGCTGGATCAATATCAAGCACGCGGGATACAGCCGCCTGCTCCAAAATCCACACAGGGATTTTTGTTGCGATATTCTTCAGGTTCTGTGCCGCCGCAATCAGGAAGCGGACTTCTTCACGAAGCTCTTCTCCCGTGAGCTCAAGGCCATCACCGAAGCGTAGCGAAGCATTTGCCAGGGCCTTATCGAGCAGATACTGCTCCAGCGCAGCATCATCCTTCAGGTAGCGCTCTTCCTGGCCACGCTTTGCACGATAGAGTGGCGGCTGAGCGATATAGAGATACCCCTGCTCAATAAGCTCTGGCATCTGGCGGAAGAAGAACGTTAACAGCAGCGTCCGAATGTGGGAACCGTCCACGTCGGCGTCTGTCATGATGACGATCTTGTGGTAGCGCAGTTTGGCAGCCGAGAAGCCACCCTGATCGACTTCACCACGGCCAATGCCCGTACCGAGGGCCGTGATGAGTGTACCGATTTCCGCAGACCCAAGCATTCTGTCGAAACGGGCGCGCTCGACGTTCAGGATCTTGCCGCGCAGCGGTAGGATGGCCTGGAAGCGACGGTCACGCCCCTGCTTGGCCGTACCACCTGCAGAGTCACCCTCAACGATGAAGATTTCTGCTTTGGACGCATCACGCTCCTGACAGTCAGCCAGCTTGCCAGGCAGCGAAGAAACATCGAGCACCCCCTTACGGCGCGTCAGTTCACGCGCACGACGGGCAGCTTCGCGGGCGCTGGCTGCGTCAATGATCTTGGCGACAATCGCCTTGGCTTCCTTAGGGTGCGTCTCAAACCAATGTGAAATCGAGTCAGCTGCCGTGGCATGAACGACCGGCTGAACCTCGGACGACACCAGCTTGTCCTTCGTCTGGGACGAGAATTTCGGGTCCGGAACCTTGACGGACAGGATGGCGGTCATGCCTTCACGCATGTCCTCACCCGTCAGTGAGCCTGCTTCACGCTTGGCAACACTTTCTGCATATTTGCCAACAACACGCGTCAACGCCTGACGGAAGCCAGCGAGATGTGTGCCGCCGTCTCTCTGCGGAATGTTGTTGGTGAAGCACAGCATTGTCTCGTGATAGCTGTCGTTCCACGTCAGAGCGAACTCGACGCGGATACCGCTTTCAGTATGATCAATGAGGCCCGTGATCGGCGGGTTAACAATGGACGTCTTGGAAGCATCAAGCCATTCCGCGAAAGCACTCAGGCCACCTTCGTAGAAGAACCGAAGTTCCTTGCTTTCAGCGTGACGCTCATCGCGCAGGATAATTTCCAGCCCGGAATTCAGGAATGCCAGTTCGCGAACGCGACGTTCCAGAATGGAAAGCTCGAAATCGACCCTCGTAAAGGTCTGCTTGCTTGGCTTGAACGTCACTAATGTGCCGCGTGGCTCCTCTGACGGTCCAACAACCGTCAGGGCTTCATCGCGTTCACCGTGCTGGAAGCGGATCTTATGCTCCAGACCATTCCGCCAGATGCGAACTTCCATCCATTCGGACAGAGCATTCACCACAGCTGCGCCCACGCCATGCAGACCGCCGGAAACCTTATAGGAATTCTGGTTGAATTTGCCGCCTGCATGCAGCTTCGTCAGCACGACTTCAGCGGCGCTGATGCCCTCTTCCGCGTGCATGTCTGTTGGGATGCCGCGGCCATCATCACGTACGGAAACGGAGCCGTCTCCGTTGAGTGTCAGGATGCAGCGGGTGGCGTGTCCAGCCTGGGCTTCGTCAACGGCATTATCGATGATTTCGAACACCATGTGGTGCAGGCCGGAGCCATCATCCGTGTCACCGATATACATGCCGGGGCGTTTGCGGACAGCGTCCAGTCCCTTCAGTACCGAGATCGAGGAGGCGCCGTAATCGTCACCGTCTGCGCCTGGAATCTCCGGCTGGTTCTGGGTTTCTGACATGCGCGAGGCGGTCTCCGTGGAACTCTGAAAAACTGTTGTATGACTATAGCGTGTCACAGGCCGTGAGGCCAGAGCGCACACATCACGCGGGCTGGATATGGCCATCCTGAACGCTGAAAAAGCCCGCTTTTTCGATCAGGCTGGAAAACGGATCAGGATCTGTTCCGGTGAGGAGAACCGGCGTTTTCAGCTTGCTTAGACTGGACAGAAGCGCGTTCCGTCTGGGTTCATCCAGATGAAGAAGTGGCTCATCCAGCAAAATGGCAGGTGCATCGCCCCTGCTCTGTTTGATCAGTGCAGCATGGCACAGAACGACCCCCAAAAGCATGGCTTTTTGCTGCCCGCTGCTTGAGAGTTCGGCAGACCGTCCTGTGGTGTGATCAAAAAGAAGAAAATCCGCCTTATGGGCACCCAAAGATGTACTGCCTTTAAGGCGATCATCCCGCCGACTGTCCCTTAACTTTGCCCGCAACCAGTCTTCCACCTGCAAAGCCGGGCTGATCATCAGTTGTTGCGTAATGGCGCAGTCAAGATGCAGGCGGCTTTTCGGAAAATCGGAACTGTCGAAGGGGTGAGTGTTCATGCTTTCCACAAGCGCCAGCCGAGCGGCTGATGCGGCGACCGCATGGCGGGCAATGGAATCTTCCAGCGACGTGAGCCAGAGCCCCTCGTCCGGTCTTTCTGACAGCAAGCGGTTACGACTGGAAACTGATCGCTCATGAGCCGTCATTTGCCGGGCATGATCCGGAGAAAGCGCCATGACCAGACGGTCAAGGAAGCGCCGCCTGCCGCCCGCACCTTCAAGAAAAATCCGATCCATCTGTGGCGTTAGCCAGACGCAGGAGAAGATTTGAGCAATTTCTGCCTGAGACCGAACGGAAGAACCATCAAGCTGAAATGAACGCCGGCCGTTCTCGGAGAGGTTTGCTCCAGTCCCAAGAATAGTCTGGTCGATCCCATGAGAGAGCGTTGCGGCAACGCCCCAGTGATCGGCATTTGTGCGGCACAGCGCTTGAAGAGGTGCGCCTCGCAGGCCTCGTCCAGGAGCCAGAAGCGAAACGGCTTCCAGAAGATTGGTCTTTCCAGAGCCATTCTGGCCGGTCAGAACGGAGATATTTGTCTCAGGCTTCCAGACGGAATGCCGGTAATTCCGGAAATCCGTCAGGGCAAGGCGCGTTAGTCTCAATGCGGACCGATCAGACCCGCATCGGCATCAGAACATACAATGCAGAAGGTGATGCTGTATCACGGACCAGTGTCGGAGCTGAGCTGTCGGCAAACGCAAATTCGACTTCAACATCGATCTGATCCGTAATGTCCGTCAGGTATCGTGCCTGAAAGCCAATTTCGATCGGAGGCGCGTCATACGTGACCGTGCTGTCGTCCAACTCTTCCTGTGCCACGCCCTGATCGGGGCTGATGGCCGACAATGTCAGCATGTTGTGCGTGACAGAGAGCTTGACTGGGCGGGAGCGCTCCTGGCTGATGGCAGCAACGCGACCTACCGCAGCAGCGAAATCCTTCTTCGTGATGCGCAGGATGCGGTCATTGCCCTTGGGGATCACGCGCTCATATTCCGGGAACGTGCCGTCAATCAGCTTTGACGTCAGCAGGACAGGTCCAGCCTGAAACTGAATACGTGTATCTGAAAGGGAAACCTCCAGATCCGCAGCGCCCTCGTCCAGCAGCTTGCGAAGTTCAGCAACGGTCTTGCGCGGGATGATAACGCCCGGCATGCCACGTGCGCCTTCTGGAAGCTCGGTCTCGACGCGCGCAAGGCGATGTCCATCCGTTGCGACGGCGCGGAGCATCGGGATGGCGCCGCTTTCCGTAACGTGCAGATAGATGCCGTTCAGGTAGTAACGCGTTTCTTCGTTGGAAATCGCGAATTTCGTCCGGTCGATCAGGCCACGTAGCGTTCCCGCAGGAATGCGGAAGCGGTGCGGGAGGTCGCCAGCAACCATGGCCGGGAAGTCATCAACTGGAAGAACGTTGAGGCTCGTCGCGTAACGGCCCGCACGCAATGCGAGGGGCGCGTCGCTCTCCGGATGATCGAACTCGATTTCCACGCCGTCTGGCAGTTTGCGCACAATTTCGAAAAGCACGGCTGCGGGGACTGTGGTGGAACCTAGACGTTCACCTGCTGCCGGAACGTCTTCGACGACCGCAATTTCCATATCCGTGGCCGTGAGGCGAAGCACATCGCCTTCATAGGACAAGAGAACATTCGCCAGAATGGGAATGGTGTTCCGCTTTTCTGCAACGCCATGAATATGCGCCAGGGCCCGTTGCAGCAGGGTGCGGTCAACCTTGAATTTCATCGTTTTTTTCCCTGGGTCGGCAATCTTTAAGTTTTGCCGTTTCTTAGCAGACAGCCGCCTCCGGTGAAAGGCACCGAAGGCGACTTGTCGTCTTCCTTAACCTTCGAGCATCCGGCGCAGAAGTTCGACGTCTTCTGCAAAGGACGGATCCTGCTCCATCAGTTCACCAACGCGATTGACCGCATGCATGACGGTTGTGTGATCACGATTGCCAAACTTGCGTCCGATCTCGGGAAGAGAGCGGCTTGTCAGCTGCTTTGCGAGGAACATTGCCACCTGCCGTGGGCGAGCAACAGCACGTGCACGGCGCGCGGAGGACATGTCCGTCAGGCGGATATTCCAGTGCTCGGCAACCTTGCGCTGGATTTCCTCGATTGTGACGCGACGGTCATGCGCTTTCAGCATGTCCTTGAGGACATCCTGCGTCGTATCCAGTGTGACAGGGCGCCCAACCAGATCGGCGTGTGCGACAAGGCGATTCAGTGCGCCTTCAAGCTCACGAACATTCGATGTGATTTTGTGGGCGAGATACTCAAGCACCTTTGACGGAACATGCGTGCCTGAGGCTTTCGCCTTGGCTTCCAGAATGGAAATACGCAATTCAAAGGTGGTGGCATGAATATCTGCGACCATGCCGCAGCCGAGCCGCGTTCTCAGGCGGTCTTCAAGCCCTGACAGATCGGATGGGCTTTTATCGGCGCTGACAATGATCTGACGTCCGGCATCAACAAGGGCGTTGAACGTATGGAAGAACTCTTCCTGCGTATTATCCTTGCCGATCAGGAACTGAAGATCGTCGATCATCAGGACGTCCACGGAACGAAGCTGTTCCTTGAACTCCATGGTGGACTGCGAGCGGATCGCCGCGATGAAGCGATACATGAACTTCTCAGCTGACATATAGGCAACCGAGACATTGCCCGTTTTTGTCAGCTCAGACCCAATGGCATGCATAAGATGCGTTTTGCCGAGGCCTACGCCACCATACAGGAAGAGCGGATTAAATCCGGGGCTGGATGGCTTTTCGGCCACACGACGTGCACAGGCATAGGCAAACTCATTTGGCTTGCCGACGATGAACGTATCGAAAGAAAAGCGTGGGTCCAGCGGAACAGCAAGATCGCTGCGAACCTCATGACTGGTTGCGACCTGCGCTGTCACTTCCTCGATGACGCTGTCACCGTCCGTCTCAACTGATGGAAGGACTTCAGGTAGGCCGCGTTTGACCTGCAGTTCAATGCCCTGCACGTCCTGCCGTTCGGTGCGCCACAGGGTCTGGAGGCGCTCTTCGTATTGGCTGCGAACCCAGTCTCTCAGAAAGCGCGTCGGCAGATAAAGGATGAGTTCACCATCCTCCAGTGGGCCAAGAACGATCTGACGAAGCCAGGTGCGGTATTCGACTTCACCGACCTCGCCCTTCAGCTTCTCGCGAACCCTGTGCCAGGAAGTTTCCAGCGGGCTCGACGAGCCGGGGGCGGAGGCGCTGGCGTCCAGATACTGAGCGTTTTCCACCTATGGTACCCCCTTTCATTTCGGCCCCGGGAATTGCGGGGCGTCTGTCTTGATTCCCTGCGCGCAGGGTGAATACGTCCTCAACGGGAAGTGACCACACAAGCTGCATGGCGCTTCAGAAAAAGCTGACGCTTCCCGGAGAAAACAGAGCCTCTGGCACTGACTTGATCTGACAGGATAGGCTTCTGGTCAGACCGAAGCAAGCTGGAACACGAAAGGTTCAGAAGTGCTGCAGAGGGGTGTTGCCATATAGTCAAAAAAGAACGCGCTCCCGTGAGAGAGCGCGTTCTTCAGTTCAAACCCTGCAAAGGGTCTCAGGCCGTGGCGAGAGACTTGATGCGGGCAGAAAGACGGGACAGCTTGCGGCTGATCGTGTTCTTTGCAACGACACCCTTACCGGCAGCGCGCTGCATTTCAGGCTGTGCAACCTTGTATGCTTCGGCAGCAGCCGTCTTGTCGCCGGACTGGATGGCCTGTTCGACCTTCTTGATGAAGGTACGCATACGGGACATGCGGGCGACGTTGCGCTCGCGGCGACGTTCGTTTTGACGGATGCGCTTACGGGCAGAAGCTGTATTTGCCATGGATCTTTCGGTTCAGTTAGCGGTCTTGTCGCGGAAAATGATTGGCGCCCTCTACCCGTCATGAGCGGCGGCGTCAAGCGTTTTACACATTTTATACACACTGCCACCAATGGGGCGGAGGCCACTATTTCTGGCAGTTTGCGCAGAAAAATGTCGAACGCCCCGCTTGGGTGATGCGTGAAATGGTGGAGCCTGCCCCACACTGGCGGCATGTCTCGCCTTCCCGCCCATAAACAAGGTGGAGATCCTGAAATCCCCCTTTCGTCCCGTCAGCCTGAACGTAGTCTCTTAAAGAGGAGCCTCCTGACGCGATGGCCTCTTCCAGAACAGTTCGAATGGCATTCGCAAGACTGTTGGCTTCTGCCTCTGTCAGCGTTGTGGCCGCGCGTGCGGGATGGATATGGCTTCGGAACAGCGCCTCACACACATAGATATTGCCAAGGCCCACAATCAGCTTCTGGTCCAGAAGCGCTGTTTTGATCGGCGTGCGGCGACCCTGCATGACCGTATGAAGATACGCGCCAGTCATATTCGCGGATAAGGGCTCGATTCCCAGGCCGCTCAGAAGGCGATGTGCGTTTTCCTGATGTGTGGGAACCACATCCACCATGCCGAACCTGCGTGGGTCAACGAGGCCAGCGCGTGCTCCGTTTTCCGTTTGCAGGACAAGGTGCTCATGTTTGGGCGGAGTCGTATTCATGCCTGACTGCCCAAGGAGCAGCCTGCCGGACATTCCCAGATGCAGCATCATGCTCCATCCGTTCTCGACGCGCATCAGGATATACTTGGCGCGACGATGAAAGGAGAGCACTGTCTGCCCTTCAAGCCTTTCCCGGAGATCCAAGGGAAATGGCCACCTTAGGTCAGGGCGGTTGACAGTAACGTGACGGATCCTCTGCCCCTGAAAGGCATCCTGGAACCCACGCATGACGGTTTCGACTTCTGGAAGCTCTGGCATGACTGGTCACAAAGATATATCGATTGCCCCATGACCGATAGCGCTGAACATAACGTCCCGCCCTTCCCGTCTTCCGAGCAGACCGGAGACACCACGGATTTTGGTTACCGCAATGTCCCGCGGAACCAGAAGAAGACCATGGTCAGGGAGGTGTTCGAGAGCGTCGCTGGCAAATATGACATCATGAATGATGTCATGTCGCTGGGGATCCATCGCGTCTGGAAGCGGATTTTCGTGGGCATGCTCGGTGCCCGTCCGAACATGAAGCTGCTGGATCTGGCTGGCGGTACAGGTGACATCACATTCGGTTGGCTGCGTGCGGGCGGTGGCCCGGCCATTCTCTCTGACATTAACTCGGCGATGTTGTCCGTCGGGCGTGATCGCGCAATTAAGGCTGGTCTGATCGGCCAGATTGAAGTGTGTGTTGTCGACGCCGAAGCGATTCCCCTGCCCGACTGTTCTGTTGATCGCGTGACTATCGCTTTTGGTCTGCGGAACTGCACCGACAAGGATGCAGTGCTTCGTGAAGCGCGTCGTGTTCTGAAGCCTGGTGGACGCTTCTTCTGTCTTGAATTCTCTCGTGTCGAAATTGCGGCTCTTTCGCCTGTCTATGATACGTGGTCTTTCAAGGTTCTCCCAAAGATGGGACAGTTGATCGCCAAGGACGCTGAGAGCTACCAGTATCTTGCCGAGAGCATCCGTATGTTCCCTGACCAGGAAACACTTGCTCAGATGATGCGGAATGCAGGTTTGGAGCGTGTTCAGTATCGCAACCTGTCTGGCGGTATTGCTGCCATTCACTCCGGTTGGCGTCTGTAATTGATGCGCCGCGTTCTGCTGATTGTTGGCGGAGGCATTGCTGCTTATCGGGCGCTGGAGCTGGTGCGTCTGTTGAAGGCAGACAATGTCTCCGTGACACCGGTTATGACGGACGCGGCAAAAGCATTCCTTACACCTCTTAGTCTTGAAGCTCTGTCTGGGGAGCGGGTGCATGATGCGCTCTTTGCTCCCACGCAGGAGAGCGAAATTGGCCATATTGCTCTGGCACGCAGTGCGGATCTTGTCGTGGTCTGCCCGGCTACAGCCAATCTCATGGCCCGTATGGCGCATGGCATGGCCGATGATCTGGCCACAACGCTTCTTTTAGCCACCACGACGCCTATACTGCTGGCTCCTGCCATGAATGTGCGCATGTGGGAGCATCCCGCGACACAGGCCAACCTCGCCCTTCTGAAAGAGCGTGGCGTGCGGGTCGTAGGCCCCGATGAAGGTGGTATGGCATGTGGGGAGTTTGGTCCGGGGCGTCTGAGCCAACCTGACGTCATTCGGGACGCAATCCTAGAGGCGCTGGCGTCAGATCATTCTTTGGCCGGCAGACATGCTCTTGTTACTGCGGGGCCAACAGTTGAACCTCTGGATCCTGTCCGGTTTCTCTCCAATCACTCTTCTGGCAAGCAGGGCTATGCGATTGCCGCCGCTCTTGCTGCGCGAGGCGCAAAAGTAACACTTGTCAGTGGTCCGGTTACTCTGCCCGTCCCGGCAGGTGTCGTCTGCGTAAAGGTTCAGACGGCACGTGAGATGTTAGGGGCGTGTGAAGCCGCGCTTCCTGCCGAAATTGCCGTTTGCACCGCCGCAGTCAGTGACTGGCGCGCAAAGGCAGCGGCTCAGGCTAAAATCAAGAAGACCAGTGAAGGGCCACCTGTTCTCGAACTGATGGAAAACCCGGATATCCTTGCAACTCTCTGTCGACTGGCAAATAGGCCGAAACTGATCGTCGGCTTCGCCGCGGAAACTGATGACGTGCTCGAGAATGCTGTGGCCAAGCGTCAGCGCAAGGGATGTGACTGGTTGGTGGCCAACGATGTGCGTCGCGGCGTCTTTGGAGCAGACAGAAATTTGGTCAGCCTGATCACTGAGACAGGCATCGAAACCTGGCCTGAAATGGACAAGTCTCAGGTTGCCGGGAGGCTGGTACAGCGGATTTCTGACGTCTTCATCTCTTCAATCCCCTGAAAATCCAAGATAAGAAAGGCCTCATGATGACCGATCTTATTGATGTACGGATTACACGCCTTCCTCATTCCGAGGGGCTGCCTCTGCCAGCTTACGCCACCTCTGGCGCCGCTGGTTTTGACTTTGTTGCTGCGATTGCAGAACCCATTGTCATCGCACCGGGTGGCCGTGCACTTGTTCCCACAGGGTTATGCATTGCCCTGCCCTCTGCGTACGAACTTCAGATCCGCCCACGGTCTGGCCTGGCTCTGAAGCACGGCATTACACTCCCAAATTCTCCTGGCACGATTGATGAAGATTATCGCGGGGAAATTGGCATTATTGTCATGAATGCCGGGAGTGAGCCCTTCACGGTAGAGCGTGGCACCCGCATTGCTCAGGGGGTTTTGGCGCCGGTGTCCCGTTTGAAGTGGCAGGAAGTTTCTTCTCTGGATGAAACGGATCGCGGTGCACGCGGTTTTGGCAGCACAGGCCACTGAGACGCTTTAGGACATGCAGAAAACACTTGAGCCTCCGGAAGAACCTTCCTTACTCTCGGTCATCATGAAACCGGGAGGACGACAGTCATCATGACGGGCAGCCCGCTGGCCATGCCCATTCGCGTCATGCATCGCTGGCGACAGCGTATGAGTGGCGTAGAGTTATCAATTCTTTTTGCCATGACGGGTCTGTGTCTTTTCCTGCTGAAGAGCGCAGTCTGGGTTCCGGGTGCCCTGCCCTTGCCACTCAAGCCGGCATTCCCGATCTGGCAGGAAGTCGCCTGGACTGTCTTCCACGCGGTGCTGGCTCTGACGACAGTCGTTGTGGTGTCGCTCGTGCTGGCAGGTACGGCGCGGCAGTTTCCACGGTTTCGCAGTATTCTGGTGCCTGCACTCTCTGTTGCGCGCGCTGTTCCGGGGCTTGGCCTGACGGGGCTCTTACTTCTATTTTTTCCTCCCCTTGTCGTGATTGTAGCGGCAACGGCGTTCAATATGATCTGGCGTGTTCTGACGGCTCTTCTCGATGCCCAGGACACGCTTCCAGTCGAGCTTGAAGAAGTCGCCACGGGCCTGCGTATGACGGGCTGGCAGCACTTCTGGCGGTTGCAGGTTCCGGTTGCCATCCCTCTGGTGACGTTCCGTGCTGTGCAGGCCATTCCGGGGTTATGGTTTCGCCTGCTGTGTGTGGAGGGTCTTATGACCCTACTGATGCGGCGTGACGTCGGAGGGTGTGGGGCGCAGGCACTGGTGGCGCTTGAAACCCATCATCTGAGCTGGTTTCTGGAGGCTGGCGTCTGCGCGGTTCTTCTGATCGTGATCATGGACCAGTGTCTGATCAGGCCTATGACCGGATGGGCGCAGCGGTACAGGCTGGATGGTCCTCAGCCACAGAAAAAACGTACCCACTCATGGATGCTTCAGCTCTGGAGAGAAACAGGTCTTCTGAATGGTGTTAGTGTGAGTTTGCACACGCTCATTAGCGGGATCGGTAACTGCCGGATCGGCCGGACGATGCGCTACGTTCAACCCTCCTCCCCGGAATCCCTACCGGTGCCTGGCTGGCTTATTCCTGCGGCCTCCCTACTCTTTCTGGGTCTCGCCATTGCGCAGAGCCATCTGGCGACACGTCTGCCCTATGATGTGCTTGAGAGTGTTCTGACGCTTCTGCATGTTTGCGGGGCTCTTATTCTGTGCATCGTGCTCTGGTTACCGCTGGCTCTATTTTTCTTTGATGCTGGAGCCGGTATTTTTCGGGGCAGCAGAATGATTATTCTGGCAGGCTCGCTTTTCCCGGCCGTTCTTCTTTATCCTGCTTTCCGTGGGCTGGATGTCGTTCCCACCGCTGTTCTTCTGTTCCTTGGTGCGCATTGGCTCACGGGTGGGACGGTACTGGATGCCATTCAGGCTATTCCGGCGCCGTTCAGGCAGGTTGCGCGCGGACTGCGGCTTAAAGGCGTTCTGCTGTGGAAGCGCCTGATCTTACCAGCCATTGCACCTGATCTGTGTGGAGGCCTGCTTTTGGCCGCTGTTCCAATCTGGGATGCCGTGATGGTGGCTGAGGCGTTTGTGCCTTCTGATAGCGGACTGGGTGCGACGCTCCTGGCCGATATGCTTCAGGGGCAAATCGGCGCACAGATCGTTATTCTTATGCTTCTCACGCTTCTTTCCATGCTGCTTGATCGTCTTGTTCTTCAGCCCCTCGCGGTTTACGCCGCACAGAAATATGCAATCCGATGATCTATTCCCTGCTTAGCCTTCAGGACTGCCGCCAGATTTACCAGAAGGACAGCAATGCTGATCTTGTGGTGCTTGATCAGGTCAGTTTCGATGTGCGTCCTGGTGAAATCCTTGGGCTTCTTGGCCGGTCCGGTTCTGGCAAGTCTTCTCTCTTGCGGATCATGTCCGGACAAACGCCTCCTGTTGAGGGAAAGGTTTATTGGGAGGGCAAGCCTGTAGCTGGCCCACTGGAAAAGGTGGCGACAGTTTTTCAGTCGGGCGCGATGTTTCCGTGGCTGACCCTTCGACAGAATGTGTTGCTGGGGCTTGAAGCGCAGCGCTTATCCCGTTCTGAGCGGGAAACGCGTGCCAGTGCCGCGATTGAAGTCATGGGACTTGAGGGATACGAAAACGCCTATCCCAAGGAGTTATCTGAAGCCCTCAGCCAACGTGCCTCGTTTGCACGGGCACTGGCGCTTCAACCTTCTCTTCTCATGCTGGATGAGCCCTTTTCTGCCCTCGATGTTCTGAGTGCGGAAAATCTAAGAACGGATCTGATTGAACTCTGGGCAGAGAAACGCCTCTCGTCGCTCAATGCGATGATACTCGCGACACATGGCATTGAAGAAGCCGTGTTAATGTGTGACCGGATCCTGATTTTCTCGTCCAGCCCAGGACGGGTGACGCACGAAATTTCCGTTCCGTTTCCTCATCCGCGAAATCGGGAGGGCGCTGATTTTCGGAGCTTCGTGGACCAGATTTACACCCTCATGACACGGCGCGCTCCGATCGTCTCGGAAGTCGATACTACGGTTGGTGTATCCGCTGCTGCGTTGCCGCCTCTGTCCATTGTATTGCCAGACCTTCAGATTGAAGTGCTGGTTGGTCTTATGGAAGTTCTGAGTGGAGAGCCGCTCTCAGGCCGCGCGGATCTTCCGGAACTTGGTCAGCGTTTGCAGATGACGCTCGATGATCTTCTGCCGCTGGGAGAGTCCCTGCAACTGCTTGATCTTGCAGAACTGGAAGATGGAGACATTCTTCTCACGGATGATGGACGATCATTCGTCGAGGGAGACGCCGATGCCCGCAGGGATATTATGCGCACGGCGCTCCTGCATTATCTGCCGCTTCTTCGTGTCATTCGAAGCACGTTGGATGAGCGGCCGAACCATGTGGTGGATGCCAATCGCTTCCGCAAAGCTCTCGAAGAGAACATGTCTCCCGATTATGCCCAGCAGACACTGACAACAGCTATCGGCTGGGCACGGTATGCTGAACTGTTCGATTATGATGAAGAGTCAGACCGCTTCCATCTGGAAACGGAAGAATAGGATCTGCTTCTGCCTTTCAGCAGAAGCAGAAAACCCTTCAGGCCGGTGTTTTGAGACGGTCTCGGTATAGCTTGCGCGCCTTGGCAACCTTGGGGGCTACAACAGCCGCACAATAAGCCGTTTCCGGATTGCGGGCGAAATAGTCTAGGTGCTTTTCCTCGGCGCGCCAGAAATGCGCCGGTCCTTCAATGGACGTGACAATCGGTGCGGGCCAGATCTGCTCTTCGGTGATCTCGGCCTTTACTTCTTGGGCAACACGCTGTTGGTCGGCATCTCCGAAAATAACAGAGCGATACTGCGTCCCGACATCATTGCCCTGCCGATTGAGCTGCGTGGGGTCATGGGTCGTGAAAAAGACCCGCAGGACATCTGCTAGAGAAATTTCCGCTGGATCAAACACGACCTTCACGACCTCTGCATGTCCGGTGTTCCCGGTACAAACAGCTTCGTAGGAGGGATTATCGACATGGCCGCCTGCATAGCCCGGGTCTGCCGAGATAATGCCGCGCAGGCCGGTATAGACGGCTTCCACGCACCAGAAACAGCCTGCACCAAGAAGAATGGAAGAGTGTGCACTCATAAACTGAGTCTCCTGAGACGATAGCCTCCCCATATGGGGAGGCCTCTTCCTTATTTCACTACTGGTAACCAGATTGCGCTTGCAGCATTGCCGCCGCGATGAATGGTCTGGGTTGCAGAGTGATAGTCCGATGCTTTCGCGTCGAAGATATTCTGAACGAAGCTTTGCGGATTGCGGTCATAAAGCGGGAACCAGCTAGACTGGATCTGGATTTGAATCCGATGGCCCTTCTGGAAAACATGGTTCACCGCCGGTAGCGTGAACTTGTATTCCTGAATTTGTCCTGCGGGTATGGCCGATGGGTGCGCGAAGTCATTGCGATAGCGCCCACGGAAGATGTCCATCGAAACTGGAAGCTCATACCCGCCCATTTCCGGACGATCCGGCGTAACGCCAGGCTGTACGTCGATGATTTTTACAACCCAGTCGGCGTCCGTGCCGGTCGTGGAAGCGAAAATATCGGCGGTCGGGACGCCTGACACGCGGACGGGCGCGTCCAGAACGGGAGTTTCGTAAGTCAGAACGTCCGGGCGGCTCTCGGCAAAGCGCTGGTCCGTAACAAGCCATGCTTTCCAGCGTGAATCCCCTGCGTTGTAGGGGCGTGGCATGAAAGGAACAGGATGCGCGGGATCAGAGATATAAGCATCCGTGCCAGGCAGTGTCCGTTTGAATGACAGGCCGTGGTCAGGCTGAAGATACAGACGCTCCCCACGCATCATGCAGGTTGTGTCACACTCTGCGAGCCAGTTGCGGAAATGATCCCAGTGGTTTTCGCCCGTGTTGTAGATAATCGCTTCATCAAGATGCGGGTCAGCGCCATCCTTCAGATAATGATCGAAGAATGGACGCATGACGTTGGAGCGATACCAAAGGGCCGTGTCACCTTCAAAGTGAAGTGGACCCAGCGTCGATCCGTCGTAATTAACGCCACTATGGCGCCAGGGTCCCATGACGAGAATATTTGGGACCTGTGTGTGGTGAGCCTTGAGGTTCATCCAGGAATGGATCGCCCCCCACATGTCTTCCTGATCCCATAGGCCCTGTTCCCAGATTGTCGGGACCTTCAGAGGCTTGCGGACCAGGATCTGGTCAAGCGCCTGTTCCTGCCAAAACGCATCGTAGGATGGGTGTGCTTTCAGGCGGTTCCACCACGGATACTGGTTCAGCCCTGCTTTGGTTGCAAATGCCCCCGTTGAGCCAGCCTGCAGGAAATTGGTGTAATCGTCGGCATCTGCGCGAGGAATTGTCGGCCCCTCACCGGCTTCGCTCATCTGCATGGTGAAATAGTCGAGGCCAGGCTGACGGAACGCGCCGTAGTGGAACCAGTCGTCGCCCATCCAGCCATCCACCATCGGGCTTTCCGGAGCGGCCACTTTGAGGGCTGGATGTGGGTCCAGCAATGCCATCACAACGGTCCAGCCTTCATACGAAGAGCCAGTCATGCCAACGCGACCGTTGCTTTCCGGAAGGTTTTTCACGAGCCAGTCGATTGTGTCCCACGCATCGGTGGTATCGTCTGTCTTGGTGGGATTGAGGGGACCGATCGGCGGACGGGTCATGATGTAGTCGCCCTGAGACCCGTACTTTCCACGAATATCCTGGAAAACGCGGATATATCCTTCCTCGACGAAGACCCCATCGCCCTGAGGGCAAATTTCACGCATGGTTGGCGCGTTGGGAATTCGGTTCAGGCGCTCACTGGCATGATATGGTGTGCGCGTGAGCAGGATTGGTGCGTTTTTTGCTCCCTTGGGAATGACAATCACGGTATGGAGCTTCACTCCGTCCCGCATGGGAATCATGATGTCACGCTTGATGTAGTCCTGCTGATCAGTTGGCAGGGCAGCATGAGCTGGAATGTCGTTTCCGGTCTGGATCATGTCTGGCGTGACGGCGGGTCCAGCAGATGCCGGGGCAGCCAGTGCGGCAGGGATACAGGCAATGGAAAGAGCCGTTCCAAGGCTGAGAAGATAACGTTTCACAAAAGGCTCCTGATCTTTGGATGGATTTTGGCCTTGTGTGTTCCCATCTAGCAAGAGCGGGAGAGAGTGCTTTTCATATCTTTCCTGCACTGTTCTTTTTTTGTTTGATTCGCTATGGAGCATGGCTCCTGTCGTTATGAAAGTTCTGTTCTGATGCCTGCCTATCGTTCCCGTACCACGACCCATGGCCGCAACATGGCTGGCGCGCGTGCGCTCTGGCGCGCAACGGGGATGAAGGACGGTGACTTCGGAAAGCCTATTATCGCGATTGCCAACTCGTTCACCCAGTTTGTTCCTGGGCATGTGCATCTGAAAGACATGGGCTCTCTCGTGGCATCTGCCATTGAGGAAGCCGGTGGCGTCGCCAAAGAATTCAACACGATCGCTGTGGATGACGGCATCGCCATGGGACACGGCGGAATGCTGTATTCCCTGCCCTCACGAGAGCTGATTGCTGACTCCGTTGAGTATATGGTGAACGCGCACTGTGCTGATGCCATTGTCTGCATCAGCAACTGCGACAAGATCACGCCGGGTATGCTGATGGCCTCCCTGCGACTGAACATTCCAGTTGTGTTCGTGTCTGGTGGCCCCATGGAAGCGGGCAAGCTCAATGGCCCAGGTGTTGAGCGCAAGCTGGACCTCGTAGATTCGATGGTTGCTGCGGCGAACCCGAACGTGACGGACAGTGAATCTGAACAGATCGAGCGCTCAGCTTGCCCGACCTGTGGCTCATGCTCTGGTATGTTTACGGCCAATTCCATGAACTGCCTTGTGGAAGCGCTGGGTCTTGCGCTGCCTGGTAACGGGTCTCTGCTGGCAACTCACGCTGACCGTCGCGATCTGTTTCTGAGGGCTGGTCGTCTCTCAGTTGAGCTGGCACGTCGCTGGTATGAGCAGGACGATGCCTCCGTTCTGCCGCGCAGCATTGCAACCCGGAGTGCGTTTGAGAATGCCATGGCGCTGGATATTGCCATGGGTGGATCAACGAACACCGTACTGCATCTGCTGGCTGCTGCCCGCGAAGGTGAAGTGGATTTCCACATGGCAGACATTGACCGTCTGTCTCGCAAGGTGCCGCATCTTTGCAAAGTCGCGCCTGCCAAAGCAGACGTTCACATGGAAGACGTGCATCGCGCGGGCGGTGTTCCAGCCATTCTGGGCGAACTCGATCGTGCAGGCCTGCTGCAAACATCTCTTCCAACCGTCCATGCTTCCACATTGGCTGATGCCCTTCAGAAGTGGGACATCATGAATGGCGGCGAAGAAGCGGTTAAAATGTTCAAGGCCGCTCCTGGTGGAGTGCGCACCGTTCATGCCTTCTCACAGTCCAGCCAGTACCATGAGCTGGATACGGATCGTGAGAATGGCGTCCTGCGAAGCCGTGCTCATGCCTTCTCGCAGGATGGTGGGCTGGCCGTTCTGTACGGTAACCTCGCGGAAGACGGCGCGATTGTGAAAACTGCCAGCGTGGCCAAAGACATTCTGACCTTCACGGGTACGGCTCGCGTGTTTGAAAGTCAGGACGATGCTGTTGCCGCTGTTCTTGGGAACAAGATCGTTGCTGGCGATGTCGTTGTTATCCGCTACGAGGGGCCGCGCGGTGGTCCAGGGATGCAGGAAATGCTGTACCCGACCAGCTATCTGAAATCCAAAGGGTTGGCTGAAGTCTGCGCTCTGGTGACGGATGGCCGTTTCTCGGGTGGTAGCTCAGGCCTCTCCATTGGGCATGTCTCGCCGGAGGCTGCTGAAGGCGGTGTGATCGGCTTGGTAGAAGATGGTGATCGCATCGTGATCGACATTCCAAACCGGACGATGCGTCTTGATATTTCAGATGCGGAAATCTCGAGCCGCCGTGAAGCCATGAATGGCCGTGGCGAAAATGCCTGGAAGCCGAACCGCACGCGTGTCGTATCCCGCGCCCTGCAGGCTTACGCGGCGATGACAACAAGCGCTGCCAACGGCGCTGTTCGTGATCTGTCTCAGATCATCGTGAAGACACGCGGCTGATAACCCGCTCTACGGCCTCTCTCAATTCGGGAGAGGCCAACATTTTTGGCCCGTCATGCCCTGTGTTGGGTACGATATCGATGTCCCAGTTAAACGGGACATCAAGCCGGTAGGCTTCTTCTCTGGCTTGGGCGTAGGCCCATTGCCCTCTCTCCAGACGGTTGCGTCCCTGCCCCATGGCCTGTGCAATACGACCAGCCTCAAGCGTCGTTTCCACATCATCCGAGCCAAGCAAAATGGTGAGGTGCTCAGCCAGATAACGCTTGATGGATTGCTGTTGAGTATTCTCCGGCCAGCCATTGAACCCATAAGGGACCGGGCTCTCAGCTTCCGGCTCTACATATGTTGCCGGATTCATGAGGATGATCTCGACTTCATTTGCCGGAGCATATGCCGCCACACGGTCCAGAAACTGTGCGCCGGCTGAATGTCCAATCAGAATAATAGGAAGATTGGGCTGCTGGGTTTCGTCCCATGCCCATTGTTCCATGGGCTTGATCAGGGTCGCTGCGGGCAGTTCGCCTTGGCGTACAGGAAAACCACCGCGCTGATATTGCCAGGTAGGAAACTGCTTCAGAGGAAAAGACGGCGCAAAGACAACTCCGCAGACTGCGCGTGCAAGCGGAATACTTTGATCGCGATATGCCTCGTTATCACGGTCTTTGGCGGCCATTACGAACAGGATGACACGTAGACGGCAATCGGCTGGTCGGAACGTGTCTATGTCCAGAGATCGACCATACAGAATGGCTTTCTGGGAGCTCGATCCGACAGGAAGTTCTGTGGCTCTGGCGATGGGGATCTGTGAGACCACCATTGCCAGAGCAATCAGGAAAAGCTTTGGAGGCTTAGCCAAGCCGCGCAAGGGCTGCCTTGAGGCGTTCGAGATCATGCTCGAAGGTCTCAAGGCGCTGACGGTTTTCTTCAACCACTTCCGGCTTTGCACGTGCAACAAAATCAGCGTTGTCCAGTTTGCGACGGACCTTGATGATTTCACTTTCGTTCTTGCTGATCTCTTTTGCAAGGCGTCCCCGTTCTGCATCGAGATCAATCAGGCCCTCCAGCGGGATAAAGATTGTCGCTTCATCAAGCACGATCTGAGCGGCATTCTTCGGTATTTCGCCTTGGAAAATATCGACTTCAGAGACACGCGCCATGCGGCCGATGGCTTCAGCCCATGTCTTTGCACGAGTGAGATTTTCGGGCGAAACATCGCGGAAAATCAGCGGTGCTTTCTGTGCCGGGGGGATGTTCATCTCAGAGCGCAGCGTACGAACTTCGCTGATCAGGCGTACAACCCAATCCAGTTCTGCACGGGCTTCCTCTGCATTCTGGACCGGCATCTTTTCAGGCCAGCGGATTGAAGTGAAGTCCCCCGAGTAACCCAGTTCTTTCCAGAGAGTGGCTGTTACAAATGGTGTCACGGGCTGCATGAGGCGCAGAATCAGGCCTAAAACATGCGCGCTAACTGCGCGGAGTTCGATTGTCTCATCATTTTCTGCCGCGAAGACGGGCTTGGAGAACTCTACGAACCAGTCACAGAAGCAGCTCCAGACGAAGCGATAACAACAGTTAGCGTACTCATCGAACCGATAGTTCGAGAGAGCCTGTTGTGCGTCCGCAATCGCAGTGTTCGCTTCTGAAAGGATCCAGCGCCCCAAGCTGCTCTGCACAGTCGTTGGGTCAAAGTCCGCGACTGGTCGTGCACCATTCATCTCGAGGAAACGGGATGCATTCCAGAGTTTGGTGACGAATGCACGGTGTTCTTCTACGCGCTTGCGACCCAGTTTGATGTCACGTCCCGGGCCTGTGCCCGCACAGATTGCCAAACGGGTTGCATCAGCACCAAACTCTGCAATCAGATCCAGAGGGTCCAGTCCATTACCTTTGGACTTGGACATTTTCTGCCCTTTTTCGTCCCTGACAAGACCGTGGATCAAGACCGTTCGGAAGGGCACATCGTCCATGAAATGCAGGCCCATCATCATCATCCGGGCGACCCAGAAGAAGATGATGTCAAAGCCAGTAACGAGAACGCTTGTTGGGTAATAGTGAGCGAGTTCAGGCGTTTTGTCCGGCCAGCCGAGTGTTGTGAAGGGCCAGAGGCCGGAACTGAACCACGTGTCGAGAACATCTTCGTCCTGCGTCAGTGGAACGCCATCACCGGCCTGGGCCTGGGCCTCAGCTTCTGTATTAGCGACATAAACACTGCCATCCGGCCCATACCAGGCCGGAATACGATGCCCCCACCAGAGCTGGCGGCTGATGCACCATGGCTGAATGTCTCGCATCCACGCGAAAAACGTGTTCTGCCACTGCCTTGGCTCAAAAACGATTTTACCACTTTCCACCGCCTCTACGGCTGGCCCGGAAAGCTTTTTCGCATCGCAATACCACTGCAATGTCAGGCGCGGCTCAACAATAGCTCCACCGCGTTCGGCATAAGGGACCTGAAGCTTATGTGGTTCGATTTTTTCAAGCCACTCAAGACGCTCGAGTTCAGCAACAATGCGCTTGCGTCCCTCTTCCCGGCTTAGGCCTGCGAGCGATTCCACAAACGCTACGGACGACAAGCCGTCAACATCTGCCAGTTCGGTGCGGATTTCATCGAGCCAGATATGGGCTGTTTCATCCAGCATCGTGGGCGCAGACAGATTGTGTCTTTTGCCCACTTCAAAGTCATTGAAGTCGTGAGCCGGCGTAATTTTTACGGCGCCGGTTCCCTTTTCAGGGTCGGAATAGAGATCTGCCACAACAGGAATACGGCGACCCGTTAGCGGGAGCGTAACGAACTTGCCCACCATGTCGGCGTAGCGTTCATCTTCAGGGTGAACGGCAACCGCAACGTCTGCCAGCATCGTTTCAGGGCGCGTGGTTGCAACCGTTATCGTACGTCCGTCCTCGAGCGGATAACGGATGTACCACATGGATCCTTTGGTTTCACGGTTCTCAACCTCAAGGTCGGAAATCGCGGAACGGAAGTTTGGATCCCAGTTTACCAGGCGCCGATCACGATAAATGATCCCTTCCTGGTGCAACTGTACAAAAACCTTGCGGACGGCGCGTGAAAGCCCTTCGTCCATGGTGAAGCGCTCGCGGTCCCAGTCTGCAGAAGCACCCAGTTTGCGAAGCTGCTGGACGATCTCCCCGCCGGACTGCTCTTTCCACTCCCACACCCGCTCAAGAAAGCCTTCGCGGCCCAGAGCGGTTCTGCTGACGCCTTCTTTGTCGAGTGAGCGTTCGACAACCATCTGCGTGGCGATACCAGCATGGTCAGTTCCTGGCTGCCACAGGACATTGCAGCCCTCCTGACGCTTCCAGCGGATTAGAATGTCCTGCAGGGTAAATGTCAGGGCATGACCGAGATGCAGTGTGCCCGTGACATTTGGTGGCGGAAACATGATCGAAAATGGCGTTCCCGGTGCACTCGGGTCGGCACGGAAAGCCCCGTTGTTCTCCCAGCTTTCGTAGAGAGACGTTTCATGATCAGCGGGAACAAAACTTTTTTCGAGCATGATAATCCAGAAAGTTCAGCAGCAAATGTTGGTAAAAGAAGGCAATCAGTTATTCGGGCGCAGACGCGCAATCTCGGCGCGCACCAGAATTTCTACAAGCGAAGGCAGGTGAGCATCCAGCCATGTCCGTACCATGGAGCGCACTTCAGTGCGAACCATGTCTTCAATCGTCATGCCGCTGCTTCCGCTCACGACGGTATCGGACGGGATTGATTTTCCGTTACTGCTGAATGCGGTCTGCAGGTCATTCAGGGAGTGCTCTGCAGCAGCAATGGTTTGTGCGCCCATGAGATCATCCTGCGGCGCGGAGTTGCCGTGCTCTGTCTTTGCAGGCGACACCATCATGGATGGTTCAAGGGTCAGTTCGTCATTTTCGATAGCTGACGTCACGAGTGTGCTCTCCACTGTTGTGTTCAAAGTCTTGTCGTCATTCAGGATCCGACGGATCGAGCTAAGGACGGTGTCGATTGTATCGTCAGCGGAGCCACGCTGCGGCTCCGGAGATGGAGAGGTCATGACGTATGGGGCATCTTGAGCATTACAGGAAAAGCATTAGCGTCCAGGCTGATTGATCGCGTAGTCGCTGGTGCCCCACAGTCTGTTCTTGACCGCATTATAGTAGGCTTTTTCATCGTAGAGCGGGACACCCAGTTTGAGGTCAGATGCCGTCAGTCTTCCGATCGACGCTGCGACCGCATACGAGGAGATGACCAGGTTAGACAGGTGCTGCACCAGTGTCTGCTGGGCCTGCAGGAGTGTCTGCTGCTGCTGGAGAACAGCCAGTGTCGTGCTGGTTCCGACCAGAGCCTGACGTTCTACGCCGTCAAGCGCAATCACGTTGGAGGATATCGCCACCCGGTCACTATTGATGGACTGCTTGAACGCAACCATCTGTTGCCAACTGGACGCTGCTTTCTGGAGTGCAGTGCGACGCTGTACATCCACTTCGCGATGAGCCGCCTGAGCCTGCTGGCGTGCGCCACGAATAGCTGCATATTCAGAGCCCCCCTGATAAATGGGAACCTGAAAAGAGAGCATTCCGTACTTGTTATCCATCAACGTGCGGCTGTAGCCTTGGTTGACGGTATGCTGATAACTGAGGTCAGCAGAAACTTTTGGCATGATCGCCGAGATTTGCACAGAAATGTTGTCTTTTTGCTGAGCCTCAGTGAAGAGCGCGTTAACGACGTCGGGATTGTTCTGCACCGCCGCGGCAACTGCCTCGCGTTCGCTCGAAACTGGTAGTTTGAGTGGCTGTGGAGGCTCAATATTCGGGGCCGCAGAAATGCCTATAATTTGCAGATATGTGGCCTGCGCGCCTTGCAGCGTTCCTTCAGCTTGTTGGCGTTGGGCCGATGCGCTCGCCAGTGCGGCCTGTGCCTGAGCAACGTCGGTTCTCGTTATTTCACCAACCCGAAAGCGTTCTTGTGTCGCTTGAACCTGTTGCTGGAGAACTCTTTCGTTATTAATGGCAAGTTGAAGAAGTTGTTCGTCCTCGACAACGCCTACATAGGCATTGACGACACTGGTAAAAACGCTTTGTTCAGTTGAAATCAGTTTGGCGCGTTCGGCCATGACCTGATTGGTCGCAGCATGAATACCAGCGACTGTTTTTCCGCCTTCGTAAAGCGGTTGGGTAATATTCACTTGCCCGTTGTAGCCGGGAGTTTGATAGGTAGAGCCACTTCCGAGGGAGCCTCCGGAAGCCGCATAATTTGTACGACCGTCGTAGTAGGTCAGATTCATGGACGTCTGAATGGTCGGGTGCCATCCAGCCATTGCCGTCGGAACCTGTTCGTCGGTTGCGCGCAGGTGGGCACGTTCTTCACGAAGCGTGGGGTTGGTCAGATAGGCAGTGGCAAGTGCTTCCTGCAGGGTATGCGGAACGAAGGTTGGGGACCCGCTCCCATCATACTTCTGAGCCAGGGCTGTTCCGCTCAGGAGAAAGCTCAGAAGACCCAGCCCTAGGGGACCGGATAGAGCCTTTGTGCCGTTGCATCCTGAAGTCATGAGATATCCTGCCATCTGAACACTGTATCGCAGCGTTTCGTGAATCAGCCCTTAATAGCCTGATCCCTCCCAGAAGAAAAATCCTCATCGGGACTGAAATATCTCTCTTGACCAAAATGTCCTGAAAGACGATATAGCCCCTGTCTCCTCCGAGGTCCGGTGGCAGAATGGTGATGTAGCGGACTGCAAATCCGCGTATGTGGGTTCGATTCCCGCCCGGACCTCCAGAGAGGCTATTCCCCCGCAGAAAATAGCCGTTTTTTCCTGATGTTCTAAAAATCAGGAATTCGATTTTACAGTTTTCAAATAAAGCATTGGCTTTTTTTGATCGGCTGGCCGTGTGTATTGCGCCACGTTAGCCAGCCGTCTTGCTCAGTCTGTCAGGAGTGAGCCTCTGCATACGCTGCGGCT
Source organism: Gluconobacter sp. P5B12 (assembly GCF_018812035.1). Classification (NCBI taxonomy): domain Bacteria; kingdom Pseudomonadati; phylum Pseudomonadota; class Alphaproteobacteria; order Acetobacterales; family Acetobacteraceae; genus Gluconobacter; species Gluconobacter sp. P5B12. The sequence goes on from NZ_JACRVV010000003.1 coordinate 262,565, forward strand.
GCCCCAAAGAGACCAGGCTGGGGATGCGTGATAATTTTGACGGGCATTTCGCTCATCATGGTCTCAAATCGCCCTTTTGCGACGAAACGTTCGGCAAAGCCGGATTCACCGAGAATATTCGCCAGGCGCAGTCCAAGGCCACCGGCAATCACAACGGCATGGGCGCCGTGTGCCAGTGCAAGATCACCAGAAACGGCGCCAAGGCTGAGGCAGAAGCGTTCGAGAGCCGCTGCTGCGATCGTGTCGGAACCTTCCATGGCGTTCTGCCAGAGCGTTCTGTTATCGCGCAGTGTGATGGGCAGGCCCTGTTGTTCCGCGATGACTTCATAAAGGTTGGTCAAGCCAGGACCCGAGACGATGCGTTCTGCTGATACGCGCCGGAAACGCTGGCGGAGTGCCTTGAGGATGTTGTCTTCAACTTCGTCGAGCGGTGGGTAGTCCAGGTGGCCGCCCTCGGTCTCCATGACAAAGTATTTTTCTCCGCGGCGCAGCAAACATGCTGCCCCCAGGCCTGTTCCTGGACCGACAATCGTAATTGTTCCCTGAGATGGTAGGTCCACGTCCGGCCCACACAGATGTCTCATATGAGAGGAATCAACCTGTGCTACAGCATGGGCCACGGCACCGAAATCGTTGACCAGAACGAAGTTGTCGAGATGCAGACGGCTGGCCAGTTGCGTCGGATGGATGACCCAAGGGTTGTTGGTCATCTTCAGGATCTCACCCGTAACCGGACAGGCTACGGCAATCCCCGCTTCCTTTGGTAAAGGGCGGTCCAAAGTTCTGCCAAAAGCTTCCCAGGCCAGAGCCAGGCTTGCGTGCTCAGCGCATTTCAGGGTGACGGCTTCACCCAGTTCCGCGACGGTTCCGTTTTCGATGCTTGCGATTGCAAAACGGGCATGGGTGCCGCCGATATCGACCGCAACGATTTCCCTCATGACAACTATCCTCTGGCCTGTCTGGCATCTGTTGAATGTGGAAGCAGTCGCCTACCGGCAGCATGCCGTCAAGTTAGTGAGAGGTGGCTTTTCTTAATTTGCAGCACGTTGTCGCACTTCGGCGGAACGCAGCAGGCGATGAACGATTGGCCGCGGCACCAGCATCTCCAGAAGTCGGGCCAGAGCGAAAGGCCATGGAAACAGAAGATGCGCCCGTCCCCGCCCGATGGCGCGCGCGATGAGGCGCGCTGCTTTGGTAGAGGACACCAGGAGCGGTCGAGCCCCTTCCAGACGCTGGCTCATGGGCGTGTCGACATATCCCGGAGAGACAAGCGTCACATGAACATTGTGTGGTGTCATGGCAGCGTGAAGCGCTGTGCTGAAACGGGCAAGGCCAGCTTTTGAGCCGCTATAGGCCGTTGCGACGGGAAGATCATGGAAGGCAGCAACAGAACCGATGAGGGCGATATTTCCGCCCCCCCGTGGAGCCATGCGGCGCGCCATTTCTGTGGCCAAGGTCACGGGCGTCGTGAAGTTGACGAGGGAAATGGTTTTCACCTGCTCCGGGAGTTCCGTGAGTTCATTTTCCGGGCGGATGTCTCCCAGCCCTGCACCGAGAACGAGAATATCGATCGGGCTGACGTCGTCGGCTTCTCGTAAGGCAGCAAGGGCCGCGTCTGTGTCACACAGATCAAGAGCGAGAGTTTCTGTCGTGGCACCGTGGCGTTGGGCCTGAGCAGCGACGTTGTTCAGTCGCTGCTGATTGCGGCCCCATAGAATAAGATGTGTTCCTGCCCGCGCATAGTGAAGTGCGAGGGCCTCACCGATGCCGCTGGAGGCTCCGGTGATCAGAATTCGTGACTGAGGGCCGCGTCTGGAAAGCGGAAAGGTTGCCATGGGAGAGATATCCACGTTGAAAGTCATGGTCGGATTGGTAATGGGAGGGTATAGCCTTCCGGTGCGAAAAAATGCGACCCTGTGCTGTTAAGGCATATTACTCCATTAGCTCTGAAAAATTTTTCAACCAGAGGTGCAAGGCCCGACCCTATGACATCGCCCGCTCCGCAAGATGATCTAGTAGTCCGTCCGGTTACGACGCGGGCACATTTGAAGCTCTTTATTACCCTGCCCCGCCGTATTTACGCTGGAATGCCCGGGTTTGTTCCACCACTGGACATGGAACAGAACGACCTTCTGAACCCCAAGAAAGCTGCCATTTTCCGTCATGCCAGCATTCGCTATTTTCTGGCTTGGCGTGGTGACACCCCTGTCGGGCGTATTGCTGCGATTGTTGATCATCGTGCGATTGAATTCTGGGGTGAGAAAACAGGGTCTTTTGGTGCACTGGACGCTGTGCCGGAGGCGTCTGTTGTTGCAGCCCTCCTGAGTGCTGCCCGTCACTGGCTTCGCCTTCAGGGCATGGATCGCGTGCGTGGTCCGGTTACGCTGAGCGGGAATGGTGAATCCGGGCTCATGATCGAGGGGCAGGATCAGCCACTCATGATTGCGATGCCCTGGCACCCCAAACTGCTGGGGCAGCTGGTCGAAGGCGCTGGTTACAAACGAAGCGAAGATCTTCTGAGCTACCGTTTCGATCTGACTGAAGAAAACAGAGCCAATTTTCGCGTTCCGGGTGATCTGAAAATCGGGGAAGGTCGTCTCGGATCCATTTCCGTGACGCGTCTTTCCAAGAAGCAGATTGCAGCACAAGGTGAAGTCCTGCGGACGCTCTACAACGATGCCTGGAGTGGAAAGTATAATTTCGTGCCTTTGCAGGACTACGAAATGAAGGCGATGATCAATCAGCTCAAGCCGCTGCTGAGACCAGAGCACTATGTTCAGATTGATCAGGACGGTGAGCCGGTGGCCATGGCTCTGGTTGTTCCCAATCTTTACGATATTGCAGGCGATCTCGGTGGTGATCCTACGCCGCTCGGTTGGATCAAGCTTGCTACCCGTCTGGGACTGCATCGCTTTCACTCTGCGCGTGTCATTCTGTTGGGCGTCACGCGCAAGCTTCAGGGCACGATGCTGGGCTCCCTCCTGCCCTCTTTGGCAATTTCGGAGCTGCTGCGTCGCGGGCGCTCTCTACCCTATTCCTGGGTAGAGCTTGGGTGGATTCAGGAATCTGATACGAGAATGAAGAATTTGGCGGAAGCTGTAGTTCCGCATCCTTACAAGCGTTATCGCCTGTATGAACGCTCAGTCCAGGATTGAGATCTGAAAGGGGTGCCAGCTTTAGAAGTGCTGCCACCCTTTTTTTTGTATTTCCATAACCTGTCCCTCGGCATTTAGAACGTGAACTCCCGTTCCTGAGCGGATGGCCCCGATACGAGTGATGGGCACGTTTCTTTGAGAGCACGTCTGAACCAACACGCTCTCGTTTTCAGGGGCACAGGTTAAAAGAAGCTCGTAATCATCGCCGCCTGTGAGACGTTGTTCGAGCCATTGTGACCCGAGGGCGTTGGCGGCCGAGGACGCCGGAACTGTGTCTGCCAGAATATCTATGGCCACCCCGGATTCTGCTGCGATATGACCGCAGTCCTGTATCAGGCCATCGGAAATATCCATCGCTGCATGCACAAGCCCATTCAGGTTCAAACCCGTTCGTGGGCGGGGCAAGTGGTATCTCTCTGACAGGAAACCTGTTGGATCAGAAATTTTCCCTTGGAGGGCTAACAGGCCAAGCGCGGCATCACCGATTGTTCCGGTAACCCACAGGCTGTCACCAGCTTTGGCTCCGCTCCGGCGAAGAGCAGTGCCTTTTTTCAGCCGTCCAAAAACTGTTGCTGACAGAACAAGTGGACCCGCCGTCGAGGTCGTGTCTCCCCCGAGCAGCGTTACGCCATAGAGCTTCTGATCTTCCGCCAGGCCCGCAGCAAACGCACTGAACCACACGTCATCGTAGCGAGATGCGTGTGGGATGGTGACGTTCAGGGTGTAGGCATAGGGCTCTGCGCCCATGGCAGCGAGATCTGAGAGATTGCAGCGAAGAAGCTTGCGCCCCACTGTTTCAGGGGGATCTTCCGTCAGAAAATGGACGTTCTCGACCATCGTGTCGGTAGAAATGGCCATCTCCTGCCCCGAGGGGCAAGAGATCAGCGCGCAGTCGTCTCGAAGGTCGAGACTTTCCGGGCCCGCGAGCTGCCGGAAATGTCGGGCGATGAAACTGAATTCGCCCGACATGCTTCAGGTGTTGCTTTCGTTACGTCGGCTGACGGCATCAAGAATGCCGTTCACCATCTTTGGCTCATCCCCGAAGAAAAAGCCGTGCGCAACGTCCATATATTCATTGATGACGATGCGGTCGGGCGTATCGGTATCAGCGATTTCGAATGTTGCAGCCCGGAGCAGTCCACGAAGAACGGGGTCGAGGCGCGTCATTGGCCACTGCTCGGGAAGCAGATCGCTTAACGTGTGGTCGATCTTGTCCTGATCGAGCGTTACGCCACGAACAATTTCCTGCATCAGGGTCAGGTCGGCATCAGGAATGTGGCCGTCTTCGAAGGATGCTGTCGGGCTGACGCGGCGGTGACGGAGAAACTGGCCGAGAACGGTCTCCGCATTGTCGCCGGACTGTTCGCACTGGAACAGAGCCTGAACGGCTGCAACACGGGCAATGGTCCGGCTGCGGCGCGTTGGTCGGCTGTTGGGCGCGTCTGATGCGGTCATGGTGTCTCCTGGGAGTCGTTTTTTCCGGGAGACGCATCTGCGTCCCCGGTTATGGGGTTCATGTCGGCGAGGATCTTCGAGAAAGCCTCGACCTCGCGGAAGTCGCGATAAACGCTGGCGAAGCGGACATAAGCCACACCGTCCACCTCGCGCAATGCGTCCATCGCAAGTTCGCCGATACGATGTGAAGAAATATCCTGCTCTCCGGACGCCTCAAGCTGCCGGACAAGCCCATTGACCAGGCGTTCCTGCCGCTCTTCTTCAACTGGGCGTTTGCGCAAAGCGACGCGGATCGAACGGCTGAGCTTGTCCCGATCGAAGGGGACACGCCGGCCATCTGCCTTGATAACGTTCAACTCGCGAAGCTGAACGCGCTCTACGGTTGTGAAGCGCTGTGTGCAGACCGAGCAGACGCGCCGACGTCGGATCGCGGTCCCGTCTTCACTGGACCGGCTGTCCTTTACCTGAGTGTCGTCGTGTCCGCAGAAAGGGCAACGCATGAACAGTCCTGATCGTTCGGGCCTTGTCGGGGCCAGGAAAATAGGAGCAGTTTACCGGATCATCCGTTCTGGCCCAAATGGGCCTGTCCGTTACCGGGAGACTATCGTTGAAACGGGTATCTGCGGCTTTTGCTGTCTTGTTATCGCTCTCTGCTGTTCCTGCTTTTGCGCAGGAAACTGGCGCTCTGCCAGTTGCACAGCATAATCGCCAAAAAATTGTCGTTCTGGATGGAACACTCGCCCCTTCGAAGCATGACGACACACGGGCCAATGCGTATTTCACGATTCGCAATGACGATGACAGTGATCATCTGTTGAAGGGCATCACGTCACCGGCCTGCTCCACCATCACGGCGCATCACACGAACCAGGAGCAGACGCAGGCCACGAACGATCTGTTTTCGCATCTGGCCCTGCCCCATAACTCAGACATGATATTTCCGGTTTCCGGTTATCATCTGCTGTGCGGTGGTGTGCAGCAGGGTCTTCAGCTCGGACAGAAAGTACCGTTTACCTTCGAGTTCCTCGATGGTGACAGCATAACGATCGGTTTTACGGTCGAAGCGGCCAAATAAACTGATTTGGAGATCTCAGGCCATGATGGTGGCTGAGATCTCCTTGATAACGGCCAGAACCGATTCGCCGTACCGGTCGAGCTTGGATGCACCCACCCCTTTGATACTACCGAGTTCCTGATGGCTGACGGGGTGTTCTCTTGCGATGTCCCGAAGAACCGAATCGTGGAAAATAACGTAGGGGGGAATTTCCTGCTCCCGTGCTTCTGAAAGGCGCCATTGCCGCAGGGCATCGAAAACAGATTTTTCTTCTGCGGAAAGATTGTCGTTTTCCGGATTGGTGGTCGGAGACCGCGCAATAAGGCTCTGCTTGGCGTCCAGTCGCAAAGAGACCCTTTCTTCCCCACGAAGGATTGGCCGCGCAATCTCGCTCTGAAGCGCAAGGCTCCCATGTTCGCCGTGCGTCCGGATTGCACCGCGCGCAATGAGCTGTCTGACCACGGCACGCCACCAGTTCTCGGTCTGATCCTTCCCGATCCCGAACACTGAAAGGTGCTGATAGGCGTGACGTTCGATGGTTTCGTTGGTTTTGCCGCGTAAGACATTGGTGAGCTGGACGGCGCCGAGGCGTTGTCCAGTGCGATAAATGGCTGACAAAACTTTCTGTGCGGCTTCAGTGCCATCGAACGTGGACACGGGATTGATGCAGTTATCGCAATGGCCACAGGGAGAGGAAAGATTTTCTCCAAAGCAGGCCAGAAGGGCTTGAGTCCGGCAGCCTGTGGTTTCCGTGAGGGCAATCATGCTCTCCAGACGGGACTGCATGACGCGCTTTTCGTTTTCAGGCGCGCTTGACTGCTCCAGCCAGTGTCGCGCGCGAGCCATATCCTCACCGCCATAAAGCAGGAGTGTGTCTGACTTCTCACCATCACGCCCTGCCCGTCCAATCTGCTGGTAATAGGCTTCCGGAGAGGATGGCATGTCCAGATGCACTACGCAGCGGACGTCCGGGCGATCAATGCCCATTCCGAACGCTACGGTGGCAACAATGACCATGTCCTCGCCAGAGCGGAACCGCATGAGGGTCGCCCGTTTTTCAATAGGAGACAGGCCTGCATGAAACGGAAGCGCAGTCAGGCCTTTGCCCCGTAGCATCGTTGCTACACGTTCGGTCTTGTTACGGCTTCCACAGTAGACGATGGCAGCGCCGCTCCGATGGCTTTCCAGTGCCTCGGTCAGCTGCTTGCTTTCGCCTCCTTTTGGGCGGGCTTCCATGAAAAGGTTAGGTCTGTGAAAGCTTGCCATCAGGACGCGCGCATCGGGCATCCCGAGAACATTCAGGATATCGTCGCGTGTGCGCGGGTCAGCCGTTGCCGTCAGGGCAATACGGGGGACGTTCGGGAAGAGTTCAGGAAGCGATGCGAGGGCCCGATATTCCGGTCGGAATTCGTGTCCCCATGCAGAAACGCAGTGAGCCTCGTCAATCGCGATCAGGGAAATACGGCGCTTGGAGAGAAAGTTGCTGGTCGCGGGCTGTAAAAGCCGTTCCGGTGAAATGTACAGGATGTCGATCTGATTATTGCGAAGATCCTGATGCAGGATGTCACGCTCTTCAGCATCCAACTCGGAATGAAGAGCTGCGGCACGGATACCCAGCTGCCTCAGACCTGCTACCTGATCGTCCATCAGGGCAATCAGGGGAGAAATAACGAGACCCATGCCGTCCCGACATAATGCGGGAACCTGATAGCAGAGGCTCTTTCCCCCGCCGGTGGGCATGAGGACGAGAACGTCTTCGCCCCGCATGACAGTTTCAACGGCCTCTCCCTGGAGGCCGCGAAATCCTGGAAACCCGAACACGTCTGCAAGGACCTGTTCGGGAGATTGGCCCGGTTTGGCCGCAGGGTGGTTTTGTCCCTCCGTCACTCCGGGCTCCGGCTCAAAGACCCGGTGTGATCGTGATGGAGACGCGACGCAGCGCAACGTGGGATGCGTCAATGGTCGCCTCTGGTTCTGGCTTGATCTCGATTTTGGCGCCGTTCACGCCGTCATTGGCAAGCTGTGTTGCAACAGCCTGCGCGCGGCTGTCAGCAAGCTCCTTAAGAACTGCTGGATCACCGTTCATGCCAGCAGAACCGGAAACGCGGATGCTCTGAGCATGTTCATTGCGTGCTGCCGTAGCCGCTTTTGTCACAACAGCCTGAGCAACCGGGCTTAGTGAAACGGAATCACGGTCGAAAAAAACAACGTAGCTGTCGCGTGTCGGCTGGTCGGCACAACCGGCCAGAGCGGCGGTCAGGACGAAAGCCGGAGCCGCAATACGGATGGAAGAAAGGATACGAACCATGGCGTGACGTCCTGAGAGAAAGAATTGAGGCTCCTAGGTGCCTTGTCGGCAGAGTCTGGTCAACCTGCGCTTGAAACTACCTGTCCGTTCTCAAGGCGCCAGATGCGATCCAGCCTTTCAACGCCTGTCAGGCGATGAGCGATCAGCAGAACGCTGCGGCCTTCTGCAACGTTGTTCAGGGTCTCCAGGAACGCCTTCTCGGTATCTGCATCGAGGCCTGTTGCAGGTTCATCGAGGATCAGGATCGGGGCGTCTGACAGCAGGACACGGGCGAGTGCTATGCGCCGCCCCTGCCCGCCGGAGAGTTTCGATCCGCTTTCACCAATCCATGTATCGAGACCTTCAGGAAGGCTGTGCACCAGATCCGCGACTTTCGCCTGATCGAGAGCATTCCAGAGTGCGGCTTCTGGAACATCGGTGCGGCCGAGAAGAAGGTTATTGCGGATCGTATCATCAAAAAGGTGGCTGGACTGCGAGAGCCACGCGACCTGAGAGCGCAATGCGTCGTTGTTCAGATTGGCAATATTTTCGCCACCCAGACGAATTTCTCCGTCTTCAGGCGCAACAACTTTCAGAATCAGCGCTGCAAGACTGGATTTTCCAGCACCCGATGGGCCAATCAGCGCCGCACGTTCGCCCTGCCGAAGAGAGAGGGTGAGATCACGAAAAACTGGTTCCCGATTCGGAGCCCATCGAAAGGTTACCCTATCGACTTTGATGTCTCGTCCAGATGGAAGCGGCGTTGTTCCCTCGGCGACAGTCGGGGTCTTCTCGGCCACTTCCATGATGCGTTCAGCAGCGTACGAGACCTGGCCATATAACAGGCCTGCACGAGAGAGGCCCGTCACGCCTTCCAGAGCGGTAATGGCGACAAAAAGTGCTGCGATGCCAGCAACTGGGGCGGCCTGCTGGAAAATCAGACCTGCGACTGCGCAGAGAATGATGGCAATACCTGCTTTGGCGACCAGGCCAGCCACCAGATTTGTCAGCGCCATGCGGATGGCCTGTCTGCGCTGGGCAGAGAACAGGGCTTCCTGACGTTCAGTTACCGCGTTTGCAAGGACGTCTTCGGCGCCAAAAGCGCGAGCCTCACGAAGACCCGACGTCAGATCAAGAGCTGCTACGCGCAGATCCGCCTCAGCGTGAAGAATGTCCGGGCCGAAACGCCGTGACACTCGGGTTGCCACCCAAGGCATGGCGAAAGCAAGGACCGCGAATAGTACTGTTGTGAGCAAGCCGGGGAGTGTTCCAGCTTTAAGCCAGACAAACGCGGCAACAGGCAGCGTCAGAACAGCGGACGCCATCGGGACCAGAATGCGCAGGTAGAGATTGTCGAGCGTCTGGACGTCCGAGACCAGACGAGACAGGAGATCTCCAGAGCGTTGGAAGCCAAGGCCTGCTGCTGCGCCTTTTGCTAGACGGCGATAGAACCACACGCGCAGGTCTGACAGAGCGCGGAACATCGCATCATGCGTATAGAGGCGTTCCAGATATCGCAGGACGATCTGGGAGGCACCGGCTGCCTGTAACAGCATCGACCCAGCAGCAACCCCTACGGCAGCCGCCGCAACGCGACTACCGGCCTGCCCCATCAGAGCCAGACTGGAACATACAGCCAGTTCTGCAATGACGATGCCTGTAATCAGGCGGCCGTAATGTGGCTTCCAGACGCGGATAATACGCGAAAGAGCCGTGCTGTTCTCCGGGCGCTGCGATTGAAGAGAAGCGCTCATGCTGCTTGCTCCGTATAGGAGATAACGCGACCCTTGCTGAGAACAAGGTGGCGACCATGGAACTTCTGGGCCTGCGCAGAATGTGTACAGAGAACCACTGTTCGCCCCTCAGCCAGACGATGAAGGCTGGTCAGGATGTCTGCCTCTGTCGCCGGGTCCAGATGTGATGTGGGTTCGTCCAGAAGCAGAAGTGGCGCGTTCTTGAGGAAGGCTCTGGCAATTGCAATGCGCTGGGCCTGTCCGCCTGAAAGACCAAACCCGCCTTCTCCGATCCGCGTTTCCAAGCCTTCGGGAAGATGCGGGATATAGCTATCCATTGCTGCGTGAAAAATGGCTGACTGCAACTCCTGTTCGGAAGCCTCAGGTTTAGCGAAAAGAATGTTCTCGCGAATTGTTCCTGCAAAAAGGACCGGCTTCTGCCCGATCCAGCTAATGCGGGATGAAATCTGTCGTGGCGTCAGGGTAGCCATGTTTGTGCCGTCCAGAAGGATGCGGCCCTGTGTCGGGTCTACAAAACCCAGAAGAAGTTCGAGAAGTGTGGACTTGCCTGCGCCCGAGGGCCCTTCCAGGATCAATGTCTCGCCGGCCGGGAGCGTGAAGCTCACGTTTTCGATCACGGGACCACGTTCTTCGTTCCAGGAAAACGACAGGTTTTCAGCAGTCACGGTGAGGCCACGGCCATTCTGTACAGTAGCAAGTGCGGGCGTTGACGACAGTTCTTCAGGAAGGTCAGCCAACTCGTGCATAGCCTCCGCGGCTGCCGTCGCATGCGCGCGATCCTGATAAGCCGCAGACAAGGCACGGAAAGACGCGAATGCTTCTGGTACAAGAAGAATGGCGTAAAGGGCGCGTGTGAGAGCAATTTCAGGCGTCGCGCTACTAAGATTATGGCTCTGGGTGATGACGATCAACACCAGCGCTACGACCATGGCGATATCTGTCGTAGCGGATGCAATGAAGGCAATACGCAGGACTTTCATAGTCCGTAGTCGTAGATCGTCAGCACTTGTTGCCAGCGCCTGTGCTTCACGTTCCGTACTGCCGGACAGCACAATTGTGGCAATTCCCTTTACCCGGTCCAGAAAACGCGTCTGCAAACGCGTCATGGCTAGAAACTGACGGCGGGACGCAACCGCAGTGGCGATGCCGAAGACAGCCTGGAAGACCGGAAGGGATGCGCAGCATATTGCGAGGATGACGCCTGCACGATGGTTCTGCCAGAAGACAGCAGCAACGACGATCCATTGCGAGACGAGCCATAGCGCGGATGCTGGAAGCCAGCGTGCAAAATAACCATCCAGCGCTTCCACGCGATCCACAAGCGTGGAGGCGATGACTGAACTGTGTTGCCGACGCAGGAGCGCGGGGCCTTCGCCAATAATGCGAGCCATGATTTCGGATCGAAGCCGACGGCGAGCAGAAAGACTGGCGGACGATGCTCTGATGTCCTGCACAGCCGACAGGCCTACACGGAGGATGCTCACGATGATGAACATCCCGATAGCCGGAGGGGCATTGCCCGGATGTCCGGTTAGAATGGCAGCAAGTGTCCGGGCGAGAGCCCATGCCTGCAGAAGACCCAGAAGGGTCGAGAGCAGTCCGAGGATCACTATAACGGAGATCAGGGAACGGCTGGCACGCCCCTGAGCTTTTATCCACGCTTTTGCGATTGTCTTGTCGGCCTTCATGATCCCTGCATATAGGTCGCAAAGTCGCCACAAGACAGTCTTTGACGCATTTCTTGCTGCTTATTTAGATTTTAAGTGCGTATTTCAGGAGTCGGACGGTTTGCGCGTGCTCGTGGACGCTGGCGACTCTTCGCTGTGGATTGCTTTGTGAGCAATCGCGACAGCTGTCGGAGAGGGATCCGCAGGTACGAACTTCATGTTGTACCATGTGCCATCTTCATTCGAGATCAGAAGATCCGCGTTGATCTGGCGGGCAAATCCACGGATCAACTGAATGCCGATTCCTTCTCGCCTGTTGCGTGACTCCGTAGCGCGTGAGGCTTCAAGTCCGATTCCGTTATCCCCAAGCTCGAACGCCACTAATCCCGTTTTATCGGCGGGAGGATTTTGGACGCGATGAAGGGAAATACGAATGATACCGGATCGATTTTCCGGAAAGGCATAACGAAGGGCGTTGCTGACGACTTCGGTGACAATCAACGCAACTGGCACGGCCTGATCTGGCGAGATCAGGACGTGTTCGATGTCCAGCTCCAGCCTGATCCGCGTTTGCGTATTCATGCTGTGGGCCGAAAAGAGAATTGAACAGAGCTCTTCCAGAAAGCTCTGAACATCCAGAGCGGACAAACCATTTTCAGAATACAGATAGCGATGCAGTGTCGCGAGTGCGCGGACCCGGTCTCGTACCAGTCGAAATTCCTCTCGCGCTTCATGAGAGCGAATGCGGCTGGCCTGAAGATTCAGCAGTGATGCAATGACCTGAAGATTGTTCTTAACCCGGTGATGAATTTCCCGGATAAGCATGTCCTGATGGTGTGCGGATTTCTCCAAGGCCTGCTCATGGCGTGTCAATCGGCGCGTTGCTCTAAGAAAGGCGCGCTCCAGGTGTCGAATTTCCAGTGGGATAGAGCGGTTAATTCTTGGATCGAAGGGCGCCCCTCGCCTCCAGTCCGCTACTGCCAGAGCAAGCCTCTCCAGTGGCTCGACAAGAAAGGTTCGGGCAGCCCAGGCTACGATGAGCAACTCCAGAACCAGAAGAGTGGCAATCAGACTCACGCGAATCAAAAAGATATTAAGGGCACGGTTCTCTTCACGGGTGCGCTCAGTGGCAACCAGCAGACTGACTGGGCCATAGGCGTTCTGCAGCACATAAGTTGTGCCGTGGGACGTGAACGAGTCATGCAAGGCATGATTGGTAAGATCTCTTTTGAGGCGATCATGAACAGCAGGAGGCAGCGTGGGAATGTAAGGATGATCCGGGAAGAGCGAAAAAATCGACCCATCTCCCATCATGAGAAGATGTCTCGCGTTGTCATTTACCCCGAGGAGTAGTCTTCCATCCCCGACAGGCAGGTGACTACGCTGCCAACCAAGCGTTCGTACCGCGATAATGTATCCTGCTATCGTTCCCTGGCTCATCAGGGGAACGACGAATCTTACCAGAGGGCCACGTCCCCCTTTGATAACATCCACGCCGATATTAGGGCGTTCAGCATTTTGAGCCAGCGTTGTGAGAAGTTGGCCTGAAGGACAGATTGCGGGGTCTTGAGAAGACGGCGGTGGGAGCACAACAGAGGGGTGTCCCTGCGCGTCTGTCAGCATCAGGGAACAATAGTGATGCTGTGAAATCGTTTGGACCAGGCCAAATTCTCGGAGTGCGGTTTCTGCGGTTATATCGCGGTCGGCCAGCATATCCAGAACGCTGTGCGTCTGATCCAGATCGCTTGACAGTTCAGAGAGCGCAGCCTGGGCATCGCGTTCGGTTCTGGCCAAAGCGTTGCCAACGTTTTCCTGATAGCTATGCCAAGCCAACAGGCCTGCGATTGTCGCAAGCGGAAGCGTTGTCGCAACAATCAGGGCCATTACACGGGCCCCGACCGTATCGAGCATACGCACACTGCGAAAAACCATTTTGCGATAAGGAATGACGGAACCCTTTATGACCTGCCACCCAGGATCTCAGGCCGGGCTTCCTGCGCAATCACTTTTTCCGGTCTTCTTCGATTAGCTTTAAAAGCTCTTCAGGAATAGGTTCGCTCGCAACATCGTCAAAGAGCTGATGCAGTCCACGACTCAGCCAGATACCAAAAGGGGAATCCTGATCATCCCCTTTGGATTTTCCGGATGAGGATTGGGACTTGTCTCCTCCGGTCATTTTCTAGTCCTGAGCCTCTCTGTGACAACGCAGAATAATCGCCTCTGCTCCCTGCAGACTGTCGCTTTGGCCAACCGCTCTGTGAGAGTTGCGTAGCCAAACGACAGTAAAGAACTGTTTACAAAAACGGTACACTTACCGCAATCGCTTCAATTCCGAAATGGGCGAAATACCAACGTTCCCATGAGGCAAAGAGTTCATCACTGCTTATGAGAAAAGGAGATCGTCAGCAGACTGTCCAGCGCGATGACGGACATCGATCGCGTCACGTAGCGCCTTCACCTTAACGCGCAGCTTATCGTTGCTTGGCATATCGCCAGTCATCCAGGCTTCCAGCTGACGGCGGGCACGGAAAACGCGGCTCTTAGCTGTACCGACAGCGCAATCTGTTGCCTCGGCCAGAGCTTCGTAGCTCATGCCCTGAATAACAACCATGACAAGGGCTTCCCGCTGGTCGGCTGGCAGGCGGGAAAGAGCCAATGACAGGTCTTTCAGAGCGAGCCGGTCTTCATGGGTTGCCGGGCTGGCAAAGGTTGAAGCCGGCACATCATCGATGTCGGTCGTCTCGCGACGCTTGCGCAGGTCGGAAATAAAGCGGTTGCGCAGGATGCGATGCATCCATGCTGAGAAGTTTGTGCCGGGAATAAAGCTGTTCTGAGCGGCCAGAGCGTTGCACACGGCGTCCTGAACAAGGTCCTCCGCAGCAGCGCGGTTGCGCGTCAGGGACAGAGCCTGCACACGCAGCTTCGGTAGGATTGCAATAACCTGATCATGGAACGTCATGGGAAATACTCCTGGTTTCGTCCTGTTTCATGGGATCAATGAACAGGGTTCCAGGATCGTTGCATCCCGATGTAAGTTTTTTTCGAATTTCTGAAAAAATAATAATTTTCAATAGGTTAATGGGGGGCTTCTTGAGGAGTTTGCCCGTCCGCCAGAATGGAAAGCTGGCTTCGCGCTCTTGAAACCCGCGCTTTCATGGTTCCTGGAGGGACATTACAGATGCAGGCGGCCTCGTCATAAGAGAGTTCCTGTGCGCCTACGAGGATAATGGCTTCCCGCAGCAGATCCGGAAGTCTCCAGATCAGTTCTCCCAGATCCGTGACGGCATCCCTTGCGCTTTGCATTGAGGGTGTTTCGGTTGAGAGCGGCATATCCATCTCGACATCCTGCATGATTTCCTGCTCACGCGAGGAGCGTCGGCGTTGTTCGTAGAAAGCATTTCTCTGAATTGTGAAGAGCCAGGCTTTAAGTGTGGTTCCTGGCTGAAACTGCGTCTGTGCAGCAAGCGCGCGAACGACCGTATCCTGTACAAGGTCATCAGCCGTCACGGCGTCGCGCGTCAAAAACCGTGCGAAACCACGAAGGTCTGGCAGCGCTTTCAGCAACTCCTGATGAAAGGAAGCGCCTCTTTTTTCCTGTACAGCCGTCCCAGGCTCGGAAACAGGTGCCGTCAGAGGGGGTATCCTTTCGGGAAGGTGAAAGCTGCAAGTGCAGACAGACACTAGGCGTATCCGGTCGCTCGTGTCATGATTATTCAATCGCCACAAACGGATAGTCCTTCATAAGGTTTCCGCGCGGCTGTCTAATATCAAGAGGCTGAGGATCCATGGCTGACACGTCACGTCACGAACTCATTGCGGCGGTACCGTATGCTCGCCGTTTTGCCCGTGCCCTGGCTGGAGATCAGGCACAGGGAGACCAGTTGGTAGCCAGTGCGCTGAAGGATTTTCTTGCGGAAGAGAAATCTGATCTCCCTCCCCGGCTTGCACTGTATGGCAAGCTTGTGCAGGCGTTCTCAGAGCGGAACGCCGATCGTCCGGACATGACCCTTGTTCAGAGAGCTCTGATGCTTCTGACTTCTCTTGAAGAGCAGTCGCTTGCTTCTGCGGCACGGGCACTTTCAATTTCTGAAGAAGATGCTGCGGCAAATCTGGCTGTGGCACGGCAGGCTCTTCAGGGCATTGCGCAGACGACGGTGCTTATCATTGAAGATGAGCCGATCATTGCCATGGATATTCAGGATCTGGTCGAGCGCTGTGGCCATAAAATCGCAGGCGTTGCTTATACAGAGGCTGACGCCGTGAAGCTGGCTGCCGAGACGAAGCCAGGCCTTATCCTAGCTGATATCAATCTTGGTGGCGGCGGTGATGGAATGCACGCTGTCGGGCGTATTCTGAAAACACATGAAACGCCTGTAATTTTTGTCACGGCTTATCCGGAGCGTTTGTTGACCGGAGAAGCGCATGAGCCCTCCTTCGTGATTACGAAACCCTTCGAGCCGATGGCGCTGGCTGTAGCGACCTATCAGGCTGTCACAGGTGGGATAAAGTCCGTCTGAGACAAAATCAGGCTTTGGGTGCCTTGCGGGCAAGCGTTCCCTGCGACACATAGGGGATATGTCGGCACCCATTCTTCTTCTTCAGAATATCACTTACACTCTTGGCGGACGCCCGCTCCTTGATGGCGCCGAGCTCGGCGTTCTTCCGGGCGAACGCATCTGCCTTGTGGGGCGGAATGGCTCCGGTAAGTCTACACTCCTCAAAATAGCGGCTGGCGACATTGTTGCTGACGACGGGACCCGGTTTGTTCAGCCGGGCGTCAAGGTGCATTACCTTGCGCAGGAGCCTGATTTGACGGCCTACTCTTCCACCTTCGATTATGTCGCAGATGGGCTGGATGAGACGGAGCACTATCGGGCCCGATCCATGCTCGCTGAACTTGACATGACGGGTGACGAAGGGTGCGAACGGCTATCTGGCGGCGAGGTTCGCCGCTGCGCCCTCGCCCGCGCCTTGGCTGCGGAGCCAGATCTTCTGCTGCTGGACGAGCCGACAAACCATCTGGATCTTCCGACGATTACCTGGCTGGAAAAAGAGCTGGCCGCATCGCGCTGTGCCATGATTGTCATCAGCCATGATCGACGCCTCCTTGAGACGCTATCCCGGAGTGTGGTGTGGCTTGAGCAGGGCAAGACGCGGCGTCTGGACCAAGGCTTTTCGCGCTATGAGACTTGGCGGGACGAAGTGCTGGAGCAGGAAGAACGTGATGCTCACAAGCTGGATCGTCAGATCGCTCGGGAAGAGGACTGGATGCGTTATGGCGTGACAGCACGCCGGAAGCGTAACGTCCGCCGCGTCGCTGAACTGGCGTCCTTGAGGAATAACCGTCGAGAAATCTCCGCGAGAGGCACCAGCACGCTGCGCATGTCTGCGACAGAAGCAGATGGCGGCGGCAAGATTACGATCGGTACGGAAAGCCTGGGATGGGCGTATGGGGATCGCACGATTGTAAAAAATCTCGATCTCAAGATTCTGCGCGGAGACCGTTTGGGGTTGGTTGGCGCCAATGGTGCAGGAAAGACCACTCTTATTCGTCTTTTGACCGGTCGCATGCCCCCGCAGGAAGGATCTGTTTATATCGGACCGTCTGTTGCCATGGTGACGCTGGATCAGCAGCGCGAAAGTCTGGACCCGACCAAAAGCCTTTCTGACACCCTTACAGGCGGCAGTGGGGATATGGTTCAGGTCGGGAATGAGAAGCGTCACGTTATCGGATATATGAAGGACTTCATGTTCCGTCCGGAACAGGCACGTACGCCCGTTGGAAAATTATCTGGTGGTGAGCGGGGGCGTCTTGCTCTTGCGTGCGCGCTTGCCAAGCCATCCAGCTTGATGGTGCTCGATGAGCCCACCAATGATCTTGATCTGGAAACGTTGGATCTATTGCAGGAAATGCTGGCGGACTATGCGGGGACTGTTCTTCTGGTCAGCCATGATCGTGATTTTCTTGATCGTGTAGCGGGGTCTGTTCTCGTATCCGAGGGGGATGGCCAATGGATTGAGTACGCCGGTGGCTATTCGGACATGCTTGTTCAGCGACGCGGTGAAGCTCCTGCTGAGCGTCATTCAGAAGATCGGGGTGAGAATGACCTTGTATCAAAAAATACTGTAAAATCAGAAAAGAAGCAGACGAAGCTTAGTTATAATGACAAGCGGGTCCTTGACCTTCTTCCCGGAAAAATGACCAAGCTGGAAAAGGCTATTGTCACGTATCGCGAAGCATTGTCTGACCCCGTGCTTTACAGCAAGGACCCAGAAAAATTCACCAAGATCAGTGATGCCCTTCAGGCGGCAGAGCGCGAATTGACTGACGCCGAAGAGCAATGGCTTGAACTTGAAGCCAAAAAAGAAGAGCTGGAAAGTCAGTAAAACATAAGGTTCTCAGGCCTTATCTGCTACCGGAATAAGGCCTGAGAGCTCCATGGCCTTGCGAGACGCATGGATGCTTTCAGTGACGCGGATTGCCGCATCAAGTGCCCTGATCCCTGCTTGGGCATCAACCAGCACTGGTGCGCCGTTAAGGCATGATTCAGCAAAAGCTTCGTGCTCTACCGCAAGGTTGTCGTGGTCATGCCAGCTGATGGCTTCACGTTTGAAGCCTCCAGTTCCCGGTAGAGGGAGGCCACGTTCTCTGCCAATGAAGCTGAGTTTACGCTCCATGAAGTCTGCTGACAGGTAGCCTTCCTGTGAGAAAAGTCTCATACGGCGTTCTGTTTTAAGGGAAATTCTGCTCGCCGTGATTGTGGCGACGCATCCGTTCTCAAATCGGACCCGCGCATTCGCGATGTCTTCGTGTTCGCTTGAAACGGCTGCGCCAATAGCATCGATGTCCGTAATCGGGCTGTCTACAATTGCAAGAACCAGATCCAGGTCATGGATCATCAGGTCCAGAATGACAGACACATCTGTCCCTCTCGGCTTGAAAGGCGCGATGCGTGTGGCTTCGATATAGAGCGGCTTGTCGATGCGCTCTGTGATTGCTCTGTGCTCTGCGGAGTAGCGCAGCAGATGGCCCACCTGAAGAACTTTGCCCGTCTGGGATGCAAGATCCGCCAGATTGCGAGCTTCCTCCAAAGTGGCTGCGATCGGCTTTTCAACGAGAACATGACGGTCCGCGTTAAGGGCTTTGCTGGCAAGTCGGAAATGATGCTCGGCTGGAGCCGCAATGATCACAGCCTCAACCGAATTTAGCAGGGTCTCGTAAGTTTCTGCAACGGCACAACGTGCCTCACGAGCGACTGTGGCTGCACGTGCCGGATCAGGGTCGAAAAGCGCCACCAGATTTTCAGCCGAATTTGCGGCTGATTTGAGGGCGTGAAATCGCCCGAAGTGACCGGCACCGACGATGCCGACCCGAAGCTGTCGCCGAGTGTTCATGGGTGACAGGATTACCAGTCCATCACGGCTTCGCAAAGCCGTCAGGGGCGGAATGTTGGTGAAAGGTTGCATCGGCATTGCGGAAGCGGCATGGTCCCGCGCAAGAAACTCGAACCGTCCAAACCCGCCGAGGACATCTCGACCCGTTATGATGTATTATAGCCGGCTCAGACTGCTGGGCGTCGCAGGCGTTTGCCTGATCGGCCTCCTGCTGTGTCTGCCCAATTTCATGCGTGCCCCCACGCCGTCCCTGCCCTGGCGGCAGATTCACCTTGGCCTTGATCTCCGTGGTGGCTCATACCTGCTGCTTCAGCTTGATCTGAAGTCCCTAGAACATGACCGCCTGCAATCCTTGCAGGATCAGGCACGTCAGACCCTTCTGGACAAATCTCTCGGTTACCGTGACTTCCAGAAGGATGATCAGACGGCCAGCCTGAGCTTTGAGCCACGTTCCGATGCGGAGCGCGCTGTTGCCCTGAAGACGATGCAGGATCTTCCTGTCGTTGTGCCTGATGAATTCCATGTTGCTGAGGCCAATGGGCGCATCGTTCTAACGCTTCAGCATGATGCCATGTTGGCGCGTGCCCGGGACGCTGTTGCCCAGTCCATTGAGATCGTTCGCCGCCGTATTGATGCGACGGGTGCTATTGATCCAAGTATCGCCCGTGAAGGTGATGACCGGATTGTCGTGGAATTGCCAGGTGTCAGTGATCCTGAGCGGATCAAGACTCTTCTGGGAACAACTGCCCGTCTGACGTTCCGTCTGCTGGCGCCAAACCCCAGTGTGGCCAGCCCCGGTTCGGCGATGCTGGAAGACATCAGCACCCATTCTCAGGTTGCCGTACAGGACCATGTGGATGTTGACGGCACGGATCTGACGAACGCAGGTGCGGTGATCGATCAGCAGAGCGGTGGCTGGGCCGTGACGTTCCAACTCAATAGCGCTGGTGCAACGGCTTTTGCCAATACGACCCGCGCTAATGTGGGTAAGCGGTTTGCGATCGTGCTTGATAACAAGGTTATCGAAGCGCCGAACATTATTAATCCGATTACGGCAGGGAGTGGTCAGATCACAGGTGGCTTTGATGCCCACAGTGCGTCCGATCTTGCGCTTCTGCTGCGTGCTGGTGCTCTGCCCGCTCCGTTGGCTGTTATCGAGCAGCGCACGATTGGTCCGAGCCTTGGCGCTGCGTCCATCCATGCTGGCATTCTCAGCCTTGCGGCCGGATTTGTCCTGGTCGTGGTGTTCATGGTGCTCTTCTACGGTCGCTTCGGCCTGTATGCGGATATTGCGCTGTTCGCCAACCTGATCCTGATGGTCGCAATCCTGTCTCTTTTCCAAGCGACACTGACGCTGCCAGGTATGGCGGGTATGCTGCTGACGCTTGGTATGGCTGTGGATGCCAACATCCTCATCAATGAGCGTATCCGAGAAGAAGTGAAGCGCGGGCGTGCGCCGCTTCAGGCGCTGCAGGCTGGCTTCGAGCGCGCAACCAGCACAATCGTTGACAGTAATGCGACGGCGTTTCTCGCGCATGTCATGCTGTTCGTGTTCGGCACGGGTCCCGTGCGGAACTTCGCCCTGACGATTACCATCGGCATCGTGACGACCCTCTTCACGACCCTGCTGCTGTCACGCTTCCTTGTCGTGCGGTGGTATGCCCTTGCCCGTCCCAAAGAACTGCCGGTCTGAACGTCATGCTGTCACGTCCCCTTCTCCGTTTTGTCCGTGACGATCGGCGCATCAACTTCATGCGCGGCCGTCATATGGGGCTTATCGTTTCGGCGGTTCTCTCCATTGCTTCTGTCATTCTGTTTTTCGAGCCGGGCCTGAAACTCGGCCTCGATTTCCGGGGTGGTATCATCGTCGAAGCCCAGACGCCGGGAGCCGCAGATTTTGGCAAGCTGCGCTCTGCTTTGGAAAAGGCCGGCATTCATCCGGATGCTGTTCAGGCCTTCGGTTCTCCGCGGGATGTCCGCATCTCGATCAATGCGCCGGATGGTGCGGATCGTGAAGCGCAGACACAGAAGCTTGTCGATGGTGTAAAGACCGCCATTTCAGCGGCTGAACCCGGTACGCAGGTTCTGCGGGCTGATGCTGTGGGTGCGTCGGTATCTTCCGAGCTTTTCCGGGATGGCCTCTTGGCACTCGGTTTCAGTCTGGCCATGATTCTGGCTTACATCTGGATCCGCTTTGAGCGTGAGTTCGCCATTAGTGCTGTGGTGACGCTTATTCTGGATCTGACGAAAACCGTGGGCTTCCTCGCTATTACGCGTTTTGAGTTTGATCTGGTGATGGTTGCCGCGTTGCTGACGATCCTCGGATATTCCACCAACGACAAGGTGGTTGTTTATGATCGTATCCGTGAAAATCTTCGCAAATACCGTACAATGCCGCTGCGCGAACTTCTGGATCTCTCCATCAATGAGACCCTGAATCGTACGCTCGGCACCTCCATGACCGTCTTTCTGGCGGCCCTACCGCTGGCTTTGTTTGGTGGCAGCACGCTGACCGGGTTCGCTACGGTCATGCTGTTCGGTATCGTTGTTGGCACATCGTCTTCCATTTTCATCGCTGCTCCCCTGCTGCTCTTGATGGGTGAAAAGCGACTTCGGAAAACTCCTTCCTCCGATACGGAATGAGGCTCTGAAGTCTTTATCAGGCACAAAAAAACCGGCTCTAACTGAGCCGGTTTTTTTGTGCTTTGAGGCGGAATGCCTAGCTATCAAAGCTGGTCAGAAGTGCTGCGATTGCGGCGTCTGCCTGACGATTATCCGATGATGTCTGAAGCCTTGTAGCGTTTAGAACTGCTTTTTGAGCATCATGGTCGAGGCTTATGAGCTTTTGAACATTCTGAGGGGTAACTTTTCCCCTCATTAACGCCCCTCGTGCCATGCCGTGGGCAATCAGATACGCATAAAGTCTGGCATTCGGAGATGGGGGCACGCCTTCGAAAGGACGTGCCACGCATCCACAGAGCAGGCTCCCCACCAAAACAAAACCTGTCAGTTTGCGGGTGAAGGTTGCTCCGAAAGGAGCCTGCCGTGACATCAGGAAGCCTTGGTGGCCAGAATGTCGCGGATCTCTGTCAGGAGAACTTCTTCCTTGGTCGGTGCCGGTGGCGCTGCTGGTGCAGCCTCTTCCTTGCGGTGAAGCTTGCCGATGAGGCGCACAACCCAGAAGATGAAGAATGCCACGATCAGGAACTGAATGACAGCATTCAGGAAAACACCCAGATTGACGGTAACCGCACCGGCCTTCTGTGCTTCTGCAAGCGTATCCTTGACCGGACCTTTCAGGGTGATGAAGAGGTTAGAGAAATCCACACCACCTGTCAGGAGGCCGATGAAAGGCGTCAGGACATCTTTGACGGCGCTGTTCACAATCGTGGTGAAGGCCGCACCGATGATGACACCGACGGCGAGATCCAGCACGTTTCCGCGCATAATGAATTTCTGGAAGTCGCTCAGCCAGCCCGGAGTATGCAGGGCATGTTTCGTTTCGCTCATATTTCGAACCTCTCTTGGGGGAACCCGCATCACTGCGGTTGCAGGCCGGAAAAGCGCTACCTGCATCGCCCAAGGGATAAACGGACTCATGCGATCCCGTAAAGTGTGCTTTCATCCTTGAGCGGTTTCCGTTATACGCGCCTCATGATTCGCTCCGGTCGGTATCGGAGCTTTTTTCCTGGAGTAGAGAATTCATGAAATCCGGCATTCATCCCGACTACCACGAAATCAACGTCATCATGACCGATGGCACCGAGTACAAGACCCGCTCCTGCTATGGTCAGCCGGGTGCTACGCTGCGTCTCGACGTTGACCCGAAGTCCCATCCGGCCTGGACTGGCGTGCAGCGTATGCTCGACACCGGAGGCCAGGTTGCCAAGTTCAACAAGCGCTTCGCTGGTATCGGTACCCGCAAGTAAGCTTGTCTGCCTCCACGCTCCCCTCTTGAAGGGGCGCAGGACAGGTACCATCTGGAATATCGGTCATGATGCCTTCGGGGTCATGGCCGGTAAACCAAGCGCAGTCTGCCAATTGGGGATTGCATCAGATGAACCCTGCCTTGAGGAGGTTTTCATGACATACGATTTTACGCCGCTGTTCCGCAGCGCAATTGGCTTTGATCGCCTTGCCCGTATGGCTGGCAACGCTGCCAATGCTCAGGCTATGCCGAGCTACCCCCCCTACAATATCGAAAAAACTGCCGAAACAGACTACGCCCTGACCATGGCTCTTGCCGGTTTTGGCCCGGATGATGTTGAGGTTCTTCAGGAAGACAATACGCTCGTCATTCGTGGAAGCGTTCCAGAAAATACTCGGGATCGTGAGTGGCTTCATCGCGGTATCGCGACGAGAGCTTTTGAGCGGCGCTTCGTGCTTGCCGATCACACAGAAATTGATCAGGCCGAGCTTCAGAATGGTTTGTTGACCATCGTAGTGCGGCAGGTTGTTCCTGAAGCTGTCCGGCCGCGCCGTATTCCGATTGTTACAGGGAATGGCGTTCCTGGTCATCAGAACGTAGCGGCATCCACATACGCTGGCACGCAGCACGCTGCATGACGGAGGATCGGCAGGGCGGTTTTTGGATTTGCCCTGCCGTTTCGACCTTGACCAGATGTGTGATGGTGCCCCATACCGTTTCTCATTATCGCCGTGCATCCAGCAGGTGCCGCGATCATATCCCGAGCGGCCTTTCGTTCCTCTCCGGGTACGCCAATCGGTGCCTGCGCTCTCGCCGGCCCCTTAGCGCCCCAAAAGGAACGCACTGACATGACCCTGCCTTTGATGCCCAAGGCCACGGCCGTCTGGCTAATCGAGAAAACCGGCCTGACCTTTACTCAAATTGCTGAATTCTGTGGCATGCATCCGCTTGAAGTTCAGGCAATTGCTGATGGTGAAGTTGCAGCCGGAATCAACGGTTACGATCCGGTCAAAAATCATCAGCTGTCTGACGCCGAGATCAAGCGCTGCGAAGCGAACCCGGACTCCAAGCTGAAGATCCTGTCATCTGGCAGTCCGGTGAAGCGTCGTGCCAAGGGCGCGCGTTATACGCCTGTTGCAAAGCGCAATGACCGACCTGATGCCATTGCGTTTGTTCTTCGTCAGTTTCCGCATCTGACGGAAGCTCAGATCGTAAAGCTTCTG
This sequence comes from Gluconobacter sp. P5B12, assembly GCF_018812035.1. Taxonomy (NCBI): domain Bacteria; kingdom Pseudomonadati; phylum Pseudomonadota; class Alphaproteobacteria; order Acetobacterales; family Acetobacteraceae; genus Gluconobacter; species Gluconobacter sp. P5B12. The sequence goes on from NZ_JACRVV010000003.1 coordinate 286,483, forward strand.
GGCACGACGAAGGACACCATCATCAAGGTGCGTGACCGCCAGCATTGGAATAGCGCGAACATCAAGCCGCGCGATCCGGTCATTCTCGGTCTTTGCACTCAGATGGATCTGAACGCAGCGGTCTCAGCTGCCAACGACCGTCTTGCTCGTGAAGGTCAGACCCTTCCTGTGGTGAGTGCCTACGACGCTCATGAAGACAGCGCTCACTGAGCTGAGATCAAGGATGTAGCTTTTCACGAAGCTGCATCCTTTTTTTATTGGTGCGGGCCTGACTGGTTTAGGCCGCCTCAGCCGTGATATGGATTCATGACGATGGACGGAATGAATTCTGTTCGTCATCATGCCGTGACAGAGTTCCGGGACCGATAGCAATGATGACCGATAACAATGCCATGCTCCGCCGCCTCCACGAACTCCGGAGCGAGCATCGCGATCTTGATACGGTTATTGAGCGCCTGGTGGACCATCCCCTCAATCAGCTCCAGATCCTGCGCCTTAAAAAGCGCAAGCTGCAGCTAAAAGACGAGATTTCCTGGATCGAGACCCGTCTGATTCCGGATAACATTGCCTGATGAGCCAGATCCTTTCTCCGAGCGAGACCATTCAAGCAGAAGACGCTGTGCGCGTTGGTGTCATCATGGGGAGCCAGTCTGACTGGGAAACCATGCGGCATGCCTGTGACATTCTGGACGAACTGGGGATTGCCCATGAACGTCGGATTGTCTCGGCTCACCGGACGCCAGATCGTCTTGCGGACTATGCGCGTACGGCTCGCAGCCGTGGATTGCATGTCGTTATCGCGGGCGCGGGTGGTGCTGCCCATCTGCCCGGCATGTGCGCGGCATGGACGTCCCTTCCCGTTCTCGGCGTTCCGGTGGAAAGTCATGCCCTGAAGGGACAGGATAGCCTGCTGTCTATCGTACAGATGCCAGGTGGCGTGCCTGTTGGAACGCTGGCGATTGGCAAGGCTGGGGCCAAGAATGCTGGCCTGTTGGCGGCTTCCATCCTCTCTTTGGCCGATGCGGAGCTGGCTGCACGTCTTGATGCGTGGCGCGGTACTCAGACGGCAGCTGTTGCGGACATTCCTGTCGAATGACGGTTCAGAATAATCAGGTTTTTGCACCTGGAAGTACAATCGGGATTATTGGTGGCGGCCAGTTGGGACGCATGTCAGCAATGGCGGCTGCCAAGCTTGGTTATCGTGTTCATATCCTGAATCCGGCGGCCACGAGCCCTGCTATCGAAGTTTCAGCTTCTGCGACAGTTGGGTCTTACAATGATCCAATAGCGTTGGAAGATTTTGCTGCTCGTTGTGACGTTGTTACTTTCGAATTCGAAAATATCAGTGTTGATGGTCTGTCACTGCTCGAAAAACGTCGTCCCGTCCGTCCTGGTGGCGAGATCCTCAGGATCAGTCAGGATCGGGTTCTGGAAAAGACCCGGCTGGCTCAGGCTGGCGTGGAACTGGCGCCGTGGAAAGCGGTATCCGGGCCGGCGGATCTCTCTGCACTGGAAGAACTGGGTTTTCCTCTCATCCTGAAAACGACCCGTTTTGGTTATGACGGGAAAGGGCAGTTTCGAGTTGAAAGTGCTGAAGCACTTTCTGCGTTGACGAACTTGCCGTACCCGCTTGTTGCGGAAAAAATGATCGACTTTCAGCGTGAGCTGAGTGTGATGGTTGTTCGCGGAATTGACGGAACGGTACGGTGTTTCGATGCAGTGGAAAACCGCCACCGCGATGGCATCCTGGACATCACCTTGGCTCCCGCACCTATTATGCCGGATCTCGCAGAGCACGCTCAGGCCATCGCAACACGCATTGCGACGGATCTTGAACTGGTCGGCATTATGGGAGTGGAAATGTTCCATGCTGCTGATGGTCAGTTACTGGTCAATGAAATTGCTCCCCGGCCCCACAATTCAGGGCATTGGACGATGGATGCCTGTCTGATCGATCAGTTTGAAATGCATATTCGGGCTGTGGCAGGGCTTCCCCTTCCACCTGCGCGACGTCATTCGGACGCTGTCATGCATAATCTTGTCGGGCCGGAAGATATGGCGCGGGTTCCTGCCATACTGGCCACGGACGGTGCATCACTGCATCTCTACGGCAAGCACGAGGCACGACCAGGCCGGAAGATGGGGCACGTCAACACGCTCTTTCCACGTGGCGCATTGCCGGGTGAACTGGCCCTTGAGGGGTTATTACCTCCAAGGGGCTGAGAGCGGTTTGGGCTAGATCAGGCCAAGCTTCTGGAAGCTGGTATGTTTTCCATTGCCGATGATGAGGTGATCCGTGAGCTGGACGCCCACAACATCCAGTGCGGCCTGAACCTGCTGGGTCATCTGGATGTCGGCCTGTGAAGGTGTCGGATCGCCGCTTGGGTGATTGTGAACCAGAATAAGTGATGTGGCTTCAATTTCGACCGCGCGGCGGGCAACTTCTCTTGGGTAGACAGGGGTGTGGTTGACCGTACCGCGCGCCTGAGCCTCATCCGTGATCAGGCTGTTTTTCTCGTTGAGAAAAAGAATACGGAATTGCTCGATATTTTCTCGCGCAAGTCTGGCTGTCAGATAGTCCAGAAGTTTCTGCTCGCTATCGAGAAGATCAATTTTTGGTAGCCGCTCACGATTATAACGAAGTGCAGCCTCATGCAGAACCCGGATCATCGGGACCATGTGTGATCCCATATCCTTTATGCTGGCCAATTCCCTGTTTGTGGCTGCCAGAATGCCCGCCAGCGATCCAAATCGTTCAAGCAATAAGGGGCTTAAAGTCTCTGCTTTTGCTTCGTCGCCGGTGAAAAGAGTGACGACCATTCTGAGAAGAATATCGTCGTCCAGATGACGACCTCGTCCGCTCAGCAATGCCCTTGAAGGCTCGGGTAACTCGGTTGATCGCTGAGTGGTCATGGCCGCGGATTTTATGGTCTGAAGCAGAGAGCTATTCAGAACTTCAGAAAATCCGTCTTCGGCTGCCAGCATATCGTCCATGTGTTTTTGTGGCATTTCCCAAGTGTTGTTATCAAGCCACAGAATATGGTGTTGGGGTATTCCGATATGAGTTCTGTGACCACTGCCTTCACACGGCAGAGGTCACAGAACCCAACGTTCCTATGGCCTTATAGCAAGCCTTCCTGTCGAAAGCTGCGAACCGGGGTGTCGGGCACCTCCAAGAGAATATCATGCAGAACAATCGAAAGTGGCCTAAGTGCGGTTTCCAGCGTTCGAGCAGCGGTTGAAAGCGCGACTGGCTTTAAAGCTGGCTGAACATGAAGTCCGATGATGGCGGTGGCGTGCAAGGCAAGTGCGCGGATGGCGATAGCGCGATTTAGCAAGGTAATATCTTCGAGTTCCGGAGCTGCTTCGTCGGATAGAAGACGATTGCGATTGTCCAGGTAAAAGAGACGGAATTGCCCGCGGATGGCTCCTGCCAAGGCGGTCTCAAGATATTTCATCAGCTGAGGCCAATCCCCCAAAACGGGTCGTTCGCGGTGTTCGGCAGATGCCAGTCGTTCAGCCGCGACGGCCGGCAGTCTCAGTGCACGAATGGTGTCGTCGTTGAGGCCTGCGCTTCTCAAGTCCTGTGTGGATGCGCGGAAAACGTCGATCAGGCTTCCGAAGTGGCTGATGAGCCCTTTTGCGAGCGGCTTGGTATCCTTGCGCGCGATGCCCAAGAACAGCAGCATTTCCAGAATTTCGTAATCTGCCAAGGTTTCTGCGCCGTTGGTCAGGACGCGGGTTCGCATTCTGGCTCGATGGCCTTGTGGTCCGATGCCGCGTGTCAGAGTGATCCGGGGAGATGATGTGTTGGCCATAGGGCCATCACACTCTATATCGGGAGTGTGCCGCAAGACCCTCTCATCCCCACCCCCGAGTATCTCTCCCGCCTGAACCCGGAGCAGAGACGTGCCATCGAGACAACCGAAGGCCCGTTGCTGATTCTTGCCGGTGCAGGAACGGGAAAGACGCGCGTGTTGACGACGCGCTTTGCCCATCTTCTTCTGACCGGACGGGCCTACCCCAGTCAGATTCTGGCCGTGACGTTCACCAACAAGGCTGCGCGTGAAATGCGCGAGCGTGTTGGTGCTCTTCTGGGGGAGCCTGCCGAAGGGCTCTGGCTTGGCACATTCCACGCCATCTGCGCGCGGATGCTGCGGCGTCATGCGGAGTATGTGGGCCTGACGAGCGGGTTCAATATCCTGGATACGGATGATCAGCTTCGTTTGTTGAAGCAGATTATGGAACCCTTCCGGCTGGATACGAAGCGCTGGCCGCCTAATCAGCTCATGGGCATTATCCAGCGTTGGAAAGATCGTGGCCTGACGCCGGATCGCGTGACGCCTGCCGAAGATACGGATTTTGCCAATGGGCAGGCCTTAGCCATCTATCGCGGCTACCAGCAGCGGCTGCGCGAACTGAATACCTGCGATTTCGGCGATCTGATGCTGCACATGGTGGAGATCCTGCGGTCCCAGCCGAATGTGCTGGCGCAGTATCATCGGATCTTCCGCTATATTCTGGTGGACGAGTATCAGGATACCAACACGATCCAGTATCTGTGGTTGCGTTTGCTGGCAAAGCGCGAGCAGGGTCCATCCAACATTGCCTGTGTGGGGGATGACGATCAGTCGATCTACTCCTGGCGCGGTGCCGAAGTTGAAAATATTCTCCGGTTTGAGAAGGATTTTCCCGGTGCCGCTGTTGTGCGGCTGGAACAGAATTATCGTTCGACGGCGCAAATCCTGGCGGCGGCGGCGGGATTGATTGCTCACAATGAAGGACGGTTAGGCAAAACGCTCCGTCCCGGCCGTGAGGATGCGCAGGGCGAGAAGGTCCAGATCATCGGGGTTCGGGATTCCGATGAGGAAGCCCGGATTGTTGGTGGCGCGATTGAACGCCTTCATGCCGATGGTCATCCGCTGTCTGAAATGGCCATCCTGATGCGTGCTGGCTTCCAGACGCGGCCATTTGAAGAGCGCCTGATGACGATAGGCATACCCTATCGGATTGTTGGCGGTCTGCGGTTTTATGAACGCTCGGAAATCCGGGACTGTCTGGCTTACATGCGCGTTCTGTCGCAGCCTTCGGACGATCTGGCGTTCGAACGGATCATTAATGTTCCGAAGCGTGGCGTAGGGGCTGTGGCTGTGCAGAAGCTACATGGTGTAGCGCGTACCCTGCCCGGCCCGTTAACTGCTGGTGTTCTGACGCAGATTGAACAAGGTGCGCTCAAGGGGAAGTCCAAAGAGGCCCTGACCAGTCTGATGGAAGCGTTTCAGCGTGCGAAAGCGACGCTTGAGACAGAAGGCCAGGTGGTGGCTGTTGAGCAGCTTCTGGAAGACAGCGGCTATCTGCAAATGTGGCGTGATGACCGCTCTGTGGAAGCTCCGGGCCGGCTTGATAACATCCGTGAGCTTTTGCGGGCGATTGGCGAGTTTGCGACGCTCGAAGGTTTTCTGGAGCATGTCGCGCTTGTCATGGATACGGAAAGCGAGACGAGTGACGACAAAGTTAGCCTCATGACGTTGCACGGCTCCAAAGGACTGGAGTTCGATACGGTGTTCCTGCCCGGTTGGGAGGAAGGGGTTTTCCCGTCTCAGCGGTCCCTGGACGAAGGCGGCAACCGGGCGCTGGAGGAAGAACGGCGTCTGGCTTATGTCGGGCTGACACGGGCAAGGCTTCGGGCGATCGTTGTTCATGCGGCCAGCCGCCGCATTTATGCGAACTGGCAAGCCTCGATGCCGAGCCGGTTTATTGAGGAAATTCCGTCCGAATACGTTCAGACGAGCGGGCAGTCTCTTGAGAGCCGGAGGCAGGCTGCGGCAGCGCCTTCCATGTTTGCATCCGGCCCGTTTACGAGTACGCGTCGTTCTTCAGGGGGGGCTCAGACCCCTCGTCCGCGCGTTACGGACGTGCAGCCGCAGGCGAATGTTCCGGTTGGCGCGACGGTTTTTCATCAGAAGTTTGGCGAAGGCACCGTGATTGCGGTGGATGGCAGCCGACTGGAAATCAACTTTGAAAATGGCGGCATCAAGCGCGTCATGGCAAATTTCGTGGAGATCAGATCGTGATGGCACCCCGCAGCATTGGCCGACGCCATGCCAGTGCGCTTGAAACCTTGTCCATTACGGTGGAGGAGGAATTTGTTCCTCTTTTCGAACAGGCTCTGATGTGTGTTTGTGAGACTGTCGGGATTTTTGAGGCTGATGATGCGCAGAAATACTGGCGCATCGAAGGTGTCAAAGACACTGGCTACAAGGAAGACGAGCTTGACAGTGCGTTGTCCGTTGCGCGTCTTCTGACGGGCTGTGAGGCAGAACTGCTTCGTGAGGCAACAGAAGCCGAAGGTTGGCTGGCCCGGACCTATGAATCCTTCCCGCAGCAGGACGTTGGCAAGCGGTTTGCCATTCGAGGGACTCATTTGCATGGCGAGCCTGACCGCTCGCGCCTGACCATTACTCTTGATGCCGGTATTGCCTTTGGGTCGGGTGAACACGGATCAACGCGGGGATGCCTGCGCGCACTGGAAATGGTGGCGTACCGCAAACCTCATCATATTCTGGATATGGGGTGTGGCTCGGGTATTCTGGCAATGGCTGCGGCGAAGCTACTGCATCGCCCAGTTCTGGCTGTCGATATTGAGCCATGGTCTGTGCGGACAGCTAAAGCCAATGCCCGTCTGAACGGACAGGGTAACCTGCTGGACTGTCGCTTCGGAAATGGCTGGAACACGGCTCAGGTGCGCGTCAAGGCGCCGTATGATCTCGTGTTTGCAAATATCCTGGCGCGTCCCCTCTGCCGGATGGCGCAGTCTCTCGCCATTAATCTTGCACCGAACGGCACGGCTATTCTTGCTGGGCTGTTATACACACAGGCCAATATGGTCTTAGCTGCGCATCGCCGTCAGGGCCTTGTTCTGGAGCGTCTGTTGCGTGAAGGCGACTGGGCGACCCTGATTCTGCGTAAAAGAGGCTAAGATGTCTGTCGTAATCCGCGAGGTTCAGGAGGCCGACCTTCCCGCAATTCTGCGGATTACGAACGATGCCATCGAGCATACCAATGCACTCTGGATCAGCACGCCGTTCACGATGGAGCAGCGTCGAAAATGGGTTGCTGATCGACAGGCTCAGAATTTTCCGGTTTTCGTGGCTGTTGATGGAGATGGCGTGGTCTGCGGGTACGCATCCTATGGGCCGTTCCGGGCTTTCGAAGGCTACGCTGGCACGGTCGAACACTCCGTATATGTTTCATCCGAGTGCCAGGGACGCGGACTAGGCAGGCTTTTGCTAAATCAGTTGATCCAGCACGCAAAATGGGCCGGATTTCACGTAATGGTGGCCGGGATCACGGCTGGCAACGAGGCCTCCATTGCGCTGCATCATCGGTTAGGCTTTCAAAATAACGGTATTTTGCCTCAGGTTGGACGAAAGGGTGGCCGTTGGCTGGATCTTTTGTTCATGACGCTTTGCCTTGAGGCTGTTTCCAAACCGGAAAAGGACTTTCCATGACCCTTTCCTCCATTCCGCTCAAAGAGCGCCCTACCCTTGTTCGCAAGGCGTGTGAGGCGCTGGGCGTTGCAGGTTTCATCATCCCGCGGGGGGATGAATATCTTGGGGAATATGTTGCCCCCTGCTCTGACCGTCTGGCCTGGCTGACCGGCTTTACGGGGAGCGCAGGCCTCGCGGTCATTCTTCAGGACGCTGCTGCCGTCTTCTCGGATGGACGATATACCGTTCAGATGGAGGAACAGGTTCCCCATGATCTCTGGGAGCGGCGACATGTAAGCATGGAGCCTGCGTCCGACTGGCTGGAAGAAAATGCGCAGGGTGTGCGCGTTGGATACGACCCCAAACTGGTCAGCCGTTCCATGCTGGCATCCTGGAGTGCTCCCGGGGTTGAACTGGTGCCGCTGGCATTTAACCCAATTGATCAGGCATGGCTCGACCGCCCTGCTGCGCCGGCTAATGCCGTTATTAATCACGGTGTAGAACTGGCGGGGGAAACAAGTTCAAGTAAGCGCCAGCGCCTCGCTGCCGGGTTACGGAAAGCTGGACAGGATGCTGTGGTGCTGGCGGACTGCACGTCCGTCGCCTGGCTCCTGAATATTCGCGGTAGTGATGTCCCGCTAACGCCTGTGGCCCATGGATATGGCCTGCTGCATGCTGATGGTCGGGCAGAGCTGTTTGTGGACCCTGCCCGCCTTGAAGACGATCTGGCTACAGCGCTCGATGAAGAGGTCGCTGTTCAGGCACCGAGTACACTGGAAAAACGCCTCGTAGCGCTGAGTGGCAAGGTCGTGCGGCTTGATCCTGTGACGACGCCAGTTTGGTTCGAAACGACCCTGAAAACCGCTGGCGCTTCGGTGGTGGATGGGAATGATCCCTGCACGCTACCCAAGGCTGTCAAAAACCTGACCGAACAGGATGGTGCACGTCAGGCGCATCAGCGCGATGGTATTGCGATGGCACGTTTCCTCCATTCCGTTTCGATATCTGCTGCGGGAGAACGGGAGACGGATCTTGTTGAGCGTCTTGGGATGTTCCGCCAACGCTCTGCCGACTATCGGGAACAGAGTTTTGATGCGATTTCGGCCTCGGGACCGAATGGGGCATATCCGCATTATCGTGCAGAAGTCGGCAAGGATCGCGTGCTTCCGGCCAATAGCGTTTATCTGATTGATAGTGGTGGACAGTATCCGTTCGGGACGACTGACATCACACGGACGCTCTGGGTTGGGCCGGAGTCAGCTCCTCAGGACGTCAAAGAGGCGTTCACGCGTGTTCTGAAGGGAAATATTGCGCTGTCGCGCGTGCGTTTCCCCCCGGGGACCACAGGGCATCGTCTGGATGTTCTGGCGCGTGCTGCTCTTTGGCAGGTTGGACTGGATTATGATCATGGGACCGGACATGGCATTGGCAGTTATCTGTCCGTGCATGAAGGCCCGCAGAACATTTCACCTGCGCCGCGTCCAACTGCCTTGGAAGCAGGTATGATTGTCTCCAATGAGCCAGGGTATTACGAGCCGGGGGCTTATGGCATCCGGATTGAAAATCTGATGCTTGTTAAGCCTTCCTCCTATCAAGGGGCGAAGGGCGTATTTCTCGAGTTTGAAATCCTGAGCTACACGCCGATTGATCGAGCGCTCATTGATGTGACGCTACTGGATGATGCTGAACTCGAATGGCTTAATGCGTATCACGCAGAGGTTTTGACGCGCGTAGGACCGGTTGCTGAGCCTGATGTGCAGGAGTGGCTTGAGAAGGTCTGTGCGCCGATGATGCGCGAAACGACCGGTATTCAGTAAGCGTTTATTCATTTTTCCCGGTCATAAGGTTGGTATGACCGGGAAGCTTCTGTTTTTTCTATTCTGCATAAGTGTTGCCACCTCATCGGCAGGCGCCAATGACTGGGATATGGCGCGGGCATGTAGCGAGGCCGTGTCTATTGCAGAGCCACAGGCTGGTATTCCGAATGGTCTTTTGGCGGCTATCAGCCGTGTAGAGAGTGGTCGTCGTGACCCTTTATCGGGCCGGACGGTCGCTTGGCCATGGACTGTGAATGCTGCCGGAAAAGGATATTTTTATCCTTCAAAAGTCGAGGCTGTTGCTGCGGTCGAGGCATTTCAGAGTGCCGGTATCACATCGATTGATGTTGGTTGCATGCAGGTCAATCTTCATCATCACCCGAAAGCATTTCTTTCGTTAGAAGAGGCTTTCGACCCCCTCACCAATGTCAGATATGGGGCTTTTTTTCTAAAAAATCTTTTCACGCAATTGCGTGGCTGGAGTGCGGCAACGGCTGCTTATCACTCTTTAACGCCTGCTTTGGGCGCGGAATATGAAGAGCACGTCATGGCGGTCTGGAATGGGAAAAATGACCTTTACAGGCCGCCAGACTTCCTGCCTCAGGTGGTCATGACAGGCTCAGGTCTGCAGGTTATCGTGCCGCAGTTTGATGAACAAATCCCAGCTAAGATCTCCAGAAATTTCCTGCAGGCGAAAACGACCCCCCCCAGAAACTTCCCGCCATCAATTGTAAGCCATACTACTTACGCCCCTCCTCCGCGCATTATCCACCATGTGACAAGTAACGGAGGAGGAACTGAAGGCCATGGTCGCGATCTAATGTCTTATCGTGCAAGTCCCGTCAGGATGGCTTGGCGACAAAACTGAGACGTTGGACTACCTGCCGGGTGCGGTCCAGTTATTGTGCTTGTATCCGGAATATGGCCCTGGTGTATCGCCTTGGCGCCAGTGAGTGCGATCAACACGATCAGAGTGATGGTCGTGAGCACAAGCTGTCAGCCCAAAGGCCAAAAGGATAGGCCCCAAAAGAAAACGGAACCTCATAATTTCTCTCCACGATATAGCCAGCCTAGCAGCAGGAGGCTGACGACAACGCGTTAGAGGGGATCAACGTTGCGGGGAGAAACCTGTCAAAAGATGATAGAGATACAGCATGAGCCAGTAGAGTTCTTTCAGGAGCACCCAGAAAGCACGGAAGACCTCGAATGGGTCAAAATTGGCACTGATCGACAGCGTGGAGGTTCCTTTAAATGGTCAGGTTTCCTCTCGATAAGCGAAAACCGTCATTTTGAGAAATCCGGGAACAATCGCAAAGTGCCCTGAAAAATGTCATGAGCGTCACAATGGCTTAAAATCTTATTAGCAACCTGGGATCGAAAATTGTTCTTGCTTTCGATCGTGGGTCCGTTCCCTCAGGTCTTTTATAGAGGGTTCTGGCTTCCAAATCGCGTCAAAAACCAAAAATGTAAGGAGTAAATAGCCAAGGCGCCTCTCCCTTAATTTTTGGTTTCCATATTGGTTTAGATACCCCGATAAATGCGAGCGCGGATCAAATCAGCATTGTCTGTTGATGCATCTGCATACGGAGTTGCCACCAAGCCAGCGAGCATTTCGACCAGAGGGGCCATGGACTGGACGGTCTGCATATAGTTTGCAGCTGAAGGGTAATAGGTTTGCACAATCGGGGTCGCGATTGTCAGCAGCGTATTGAGGTCGGCTCCAAGAGATTTTGCCCAGCTTTTCCCGGTATCAACCGTAATGGATCCGCCAGAACTGGCTTCAATCGAGGCGGTAACGCTCTCGATCTGGGCTACAAGGCTATCGAACCTGGCCTTGTCATCAGTGGACAGGTGATTGATTACACCCGGCATTGTTTCGATGATCTGAACCGCATAAGCGATGGCCGCAGCATCCTTGTTCAGGGCGGCTGTGTTGAAGCTGGTGCTGTTGCTCGTCGTCGAGCAGGCCACTGTCGAAGCGAGCAGCATACCCGACAGGCCAAACGCAGCGATGCGATTGAGAAAGTGCATATAATAAAGTCCCTAGATATGAAAAAACCGCCTCAAAGGGCGGTTGAAAATGAATGTTGCCGATAATTGATTGGGCCAGATAAAGCTAAAATGTGCTGGGAGGGCCGTTTCTGGATTATTCCGCGTAGCGAAGTTTAATTGCGCGCAGCAAGGACTTACGCTGAATCACTCTGTTATTTTGCGGTGAGATTTTGAGTGACTGGGCCTCAATTCTTGCGAAAATTCAGCCCGATGATTATTTTCTGGAGTGCTCTAATTCTGAGCGGACAATATCAAGCACGGAAAAGTAGTGAATGATTGAAGTTATTGATTTTATAAGGAATATCTGACCGGATCGGGTGGTGGGCGCAACAGGGATTGAACCTGTGACCCCTACCATGTCAAGGTAGTGCTCTACCGCTGAGCTATGCGCCCCCGATCCGGTGAGGCGGTGTTTAGCTGTCTCGAATGTGGGTGACAACCCCCTTGAACAAAAAAAATGCACTGAGGTTATGACTGACCCTTCCCCCTATCCTGCTGTAATCATTCAAAAGCCTCAGAAAACGGCCATTCCTCTTGTGGTTTCTTCTCCGCATTCCGGACAGAAATATTTTCAGGATTTTCTGGAGAGCAGTCGGCTTTCATTGTGGGAGCTTCAGCAGACAGAAGACAGGTTTGTCGATCAGTTGTTCGAATGTGTTCCATCCATCGGGGGAACATTGCTGACAACCGAATTTCCACGGATCTGGTGTGACGTTAATCGGGATTGTCGTGAACTGGATTCGGGAATGTTCAAACCTTCCCTTTCCGCCTCTGGTCTGCTGCAGACCTCGAAAGTCCGTGCAGGTTTCGGGGTTATTCCGCGTTGCGCCACGCAAGGACGACCAATCTATACGCACTGCCTGCCATTGGATGAAGTTCAAAGGCGCCTGGTTGCGTCGTGGGTCCCCTATCATCAGGCCCTTCAGAAACTTTTGCATGAAATGCAGAAACAGTTTGGGTCGGTAATTCTTCTAGAGGCTCATTCCATGCCCCGCCTGCATCAGGCGAAAAGCTGCGACATGGTTCTGGGTGATCTGCATGGCAAATCATGCTCCCCCGCTCTCACAGAGTGTGTGGAGCAGTATTTTTCAGGCAGAGGATACGCTGTTCGAAGAAATGTACCTTACGCGGGGGGCTACATCACCCGACATTATGGCCAGCCATCTGAGGGCATTCATGCCCTTCAGCTCGAAATATGCCGATCCCGTTATTTGAATCCGGCCACCCTTCAGCCTTCGCATGGGTTTGAACAGGTTAAAAACGATATAGACGGCCTTGTGCTTGAGTTGGCTGATCTTGCATGTCACGCCTTTCAGGTCAGCGAGGCTGCTGTGGCAGAATAATCCCGGTGGCTTTTTTATGGTTGCGAACTCAAGAAACCGGTCACTAGATTGTGCCCTGCCTATTCTTTGAGACTATGCGCTAAGCTCCGGATTTTAAACTCTGGTTTGGGACATAGGCATGTTTCTGGGAATTGACGTCGGAACTTCCGGAATCAAGGTTTTGTTGGTGGACGAGAACCAACAGGAAGTTGCGTCTCATACAGAGGGTCTGACAGTCAGTCGGCCATACGATGGATGGAGCGAACAGGCTCCGGAAGACTGGTGGACTGCGACCTGTCGTGGCATCGACCACTTGAAGTCCAGAGTTCCAGAAGCTGTTTCTGCCATACGGGGCATTGGTCTTTCCGGCCAGCAGCATGGTGCAGTTTTGCTGGATTCTGCGGGAGAGGTTCTGCGCCCGTGTATTCTTTGGAATGATACCCGCTCAGAGGCGGAATGTGCGCTTTTTGAAGAGCGTTTCCCCCGCAGTCGAGAGATTACGGGCAACGTTGCAATGCCTGGCTTTACCGCTCCAAAAATTCTGTGGGTTGCTCGGCATGAACCTGAAATTTTCGAACGTATTCAGCATGTTCTTCTTCCAAAGGCATGGCTGCGCTACAGAATGACGGGTCAGATGATTGAAGACATGTCCGATGCTTCAGGCACTCTCTGGCTGGATGTGGGAAAACGTGAATGGTCACCTGAAGCCTTGAAGGCAACGGGCCTGACATGTGCCAACATGCCTGAGCTCCGTGAGGGGACTGCGCCAGCAGGATATCTGAATGAAGAGCTCACCAAACGTTGGGGAATGGTGGCTTCCCCGGTCTTTGCCGGCAGTGCGGGCGATAATGCTGCGGGAGCTGTTGGGCTTGGTGCAATCCGCAATGGCGATGCGTTTATCTCGCTGGGAACGTCTGGTGTTGTTTGGGTGACGACCAACGAATTTCGTCCGGAGCATCAGTCTGCCGTCCATGCGTTTTGTCACGCTGTTCCCAAGACCTGGCATCAGATGGGGGTCACTCTGTCTGCCGCGGCTTCGCTTGCCTGGTGGGCAAGAACCTGTGGGATGAAAGAAGCTGATCTACTGGCTGAACTTCCTGAAAAACCGTCCCACCCTTCTCCCGTCTTGTTTGCCCCTTATTTGTCTGGAGAAAGAACGCCTTACAACGATGGGACCATTCGAGGGGCATTTATCGGGCTTTCACAGGACACAAGCCGTTCTGAGCTGACGCAGGCAGTATTAGAGGGGGTGGCATTCTCTTTCCGGGACGCCCTTGAGGGGCTGAAGGTGTCAGGATCTTCCATTCAGGAAGCCGACGTTATCGGCGGGGGCTCGCGCAGCCCATTCTGGATTTCCATTCTGGCGTCTGTGTTGGATTTACGGCTCCATTGCCTGGCACATGGAGAGCATGGTGGCGCATTTGGGGCTGCCAGGTTGGCGCGTCTTGCGGCAACAGGTGAAAGTGTAGAGAGCGTCTGCACGTCTCCAGAACGTGTCTCGGCAACTGATCCTGAAGCTGGCCTTCAAAATGAATATGCTGCGGCCTATCGCCGGTATCGTCGGATATATTCAGCGCTTCGTAACATTCAGGATGCGTGAATTAATTTTGGTAACGCAAACAGAAGAGGTTTTGTCTGCGGAAAACGCGTGGTAGGGCCCATGGTCATGCAGACAAAAATTCCTTCCGTCTATCTTGCTGGAGATCTCGTCTTTCGACCTGATGCTCTCTCCATATTCGAGCGCCTCAAAGCTATTTGTGCGGAGTATGGGCTTGAAGGGATTGCTCCGTTTGACGGGCAAGCAGAAGCTCGTCTGATGCCGCCAGGACGGGAGACCATTCTGGCATTTGTCCGCGCTGACCGAGCATTGATGGATCAGTGTGATGCAGGTCTGTTCTGTGTGGATCCGTTCCGTCGTGCGGCGGACATGGATCCAGGCACTGCCGTGGAAATCGGTTATATGCACGGTTTGGGCAAGCCGATGGAGGGCTATACAGTTGACGGACGACTGTATCCCGAAAAAGTTGAAGCATACTGGGAAAAGTCCTGGAAGCAGCCACTTCGATCGAGGGTCGAGGACGGGGCGCCCGCTTCAGGCAGTCAGGAAGATCCAGATGGAATGTTGGTTCATTCTGAAGGCCTTCTACAAAATGGCATGGTAGACGGCTTCATCGGCTTCTCGGGCGGAGAAATCTCTATTGACCCGGATTTTTATGAAGCTTTTCGAAAAGCAGCAAAACGTCTCTCAGGGCGTCTGAGCCATTAAAACGTGCCTTCCTCTTTGATGCAGCTATGGGAAATGCTCGCTGAGAAGGTTTGAGAGCGCCCGCGGGCAGGATTATCATCTTGAAAGGTTACTGCCTTGCGATTTCACAGGCTGACCATTGTCTGTTTGAGTATGATGGCGGGATGTGCAGCTTCTCCCCATCGAGATGTGCGGGACGACCTTTTGAAGCCTGTTCATTCTGCTGCTCCAGAGAGCAATGAGAAAGATGGCCTCAAGGACGGAAAAGTACACGGTTCTATGTCAATGAGTACCGGCTTTGGGGCCGGTCGAGCTTCGAATGAGCTAGGGAGATACGGGTCATTGGGAGGATGGTGAAATACTCTATCATGAAAAGTGACTTTGTTATTTTTTAGGTCAAAGAATATGACATGCTCTGTTTGTAAGTCTTTATCGGGGTATCTTCCGGCACGCATAGGCGCTTCTTAATGGTTTGGAAAACATGTTTGATGCAGACTTCAAAGGGTCCGCTTATTGTAAATTTGGGATAGTCTGATTTTTTCATGCTTTTACGTCTGACAAAAAAGTGCCCACCGTTTCTTTTTGTCGGCATCGTTGTATTCGTTGCAGCAATAGTAGGTATATCTTCGCGCTATATCGGGCAGCTTGCTCAGATCTGGCCAGCAAATGCACTGTTGCTGTGGCTGATGATTACTTACCCTCGCTTTAGCCAAAGAAGTTGCTGGATCAGTGCCTCTGTCGGTTACTTACTGGCTGGGTGGATAATGGCTGATCCGCTTTTTACAAATGCCTGGCTCACAACAGCAAACCTAGCTGGCGTTGGTATGGGGTACATCTTGTTTCGGCGCTTGGAACGACAAGAGACAGAGTTGGATGGCCCCCAGTCTGTTCTCGCCTTACTGCTGGTTTGTTCAGGCGCGGCAGGGGCCGCAGCGTTAGTGGGAACAGGAATTGCATTTTCTCTTCCTGGCAGTACCCCGTGGGGGCGCTTTATTTTGTGGTTCAGTAGTGAGCTGAACCGCTATCTCGTCTTGCTTCCTGTCTGTTTTGCAGGAAAAAAATGGTTTTCGGATCTTGTGAATGCAGGCTGGCGCAGTGTGTTGGTAACGCCAGGCTTCAATATCGCGCCGATTGTAAGTCTGGCAGCCTCAGTAGTTCTCGCTACCCTCACTGGCGGTCCTGGCGCAATTGCTTTTCCCGTCCCTGCCCTGCTGTGGTGTGCCCTGACCTACAGCGTTCTGCCTATGTGTCTTGTCGTCCTGATTTTTAACGTCACGGTGATGGGAATTGTAGAAGCCGGGCTTCTGAATTTCCATCAGGCGCATGAGGCTATTGGTGTAACCGTTTCCTTTCGGCTTGGTCTTTCTTTTCTGGTACTTGGCCCTCTTACAGTAGCAGCTATCATGAACACGCAACGGGCTTTGGTGGCGCGACTGAATCAATCCATTACTTGGGATAGTCTAACGCATGTTCTGAGCCGCCAGGCCTATCTGGAGAGAAGCGCGGCCTTGATTAAGGACGTCGTAGAAAACCCGAAGAACAACGGCGTTGCCATACTTATGATAGACCTTGATCGTTTCAAGGATATCAATGACACGTATGGCCATTTTACGGGAGACGCAGCTCTTGTCGCCGTGACTGCTGCTATTTCTGATGTGCTTTGTCCCAACCAGATTTTTGGCCGCGTCGGCGGAGAAGAATTTGCGATTACCGTTGCTGCTCTTGATGAAAAGACGGCTATCGATCTGGCTGAGAAAGTTCGCCAAACGGTAGAGCATGCTCCCTGCCTTATTGCTGAATCAGGATTACAGATGACTGTCAGTATAGGAGTTGTTTATCGAGACTGTATAAATGAAAAAGACTTTCAGTCTCTTCTTACGAAGGCGGATGCTGCATTATACGAGGCTAAAGCATCTGGTCGTAATTGTGTGGTGAAATATTCTCCTTCAAATAATTTTTGATTTTTTTTCTTCGATGTGAGGTTGTATTTTCTATAATTTCTTTGCGGCGTTCTCTTTTTAAGATGGCATAATATTCCCGTAACTCTGATGATGCATCCGAAAAGCGATAATATGAATTAGCGTCTGAAGAAAAATTAGAAAGAGCTAAAAATTTACTCATTTTTCTAAAAAACGGCTGAAGGCGGTTCTCCAATTATATCCCTCTGTCAGGCCCATTGGACTTTCTACGGCCAACGTGCTGTTTCTTTTGCACTCGTGGCCTCGATCCGGCGGATAACCTCCAGCAACTACGGGAGGTATGATGTCGTCAAGATTGATCAGACCAAGTGGCGGCCATAAGAAACATTGCAGACTGGTTGCCACATCTTTTCTGTCGTGCTCCGCCCACTGATCGCTCTGTACTGTAATCCAGTCCTCTCCGACGCTTTGTAACTGCCGGTCTGCTCTCTGTGCTTCGGCCCGATGCGCTTTCTGGTCAGGGCAGGATCACGAACGGCCCGTAGCTTACTTCTCGCGGCCGCCGAAGCGATACTTCATACGCCATAGTTGCGAGCCGTTAGGTTGTACGAGAATGAATAAGCTGCCCGTTTGTAAGCTTTTTCTGCTAGCGCAAGGCGATGCAGTTGAATATCCATCAGCATCGATACCCCACACATGAAATGATACTCTCATTATACTCCGACGCTGCTTGAGCTTGAGGGACTATCACGGAGCATTATAAAGTCCACAAACAGCAAAAATCGCCAGTTTGATGACACTAAAATCACTATGAATTATTGTGGGACGCATTGAATGGCGGAGGGATGTCAATGTATTTGAACGGTTAATTGTATGATTTTCAAAGAAAATTTTCGATGAGTATTTTATAATACCCCTAATTATGCCCCGGATATTAATCCAACATATTATAGTGGTAATTTGAGAGGGTTACGGAGCTTATAAATGAAGAAACCTGCCTATCTCACATGGCGTTTGCAAACCTGCTTTTTCCTTGTGGAAGATATTATAACTGTACATCAAACGTTGTTTTCCAATGTGATTTCTCGTCCGTGATCCCTAATGCCAGTCTACCACCGTGACCTCTGATAATTTGGCGCGCGAGAGGCAATCCGATTCCGTTTCCTCCAGATTTGAATGACACAAACGGCTCGAAGATTTGGTCCCGTAGATCCATATCTATACCCGGTCCATTATCGCGAACACGGATAGCAATCGTGTCATTCATAGCTTCGACAGCCAGTTGCACATGAGGATCAGGCTGTGTGAGAGCAGCCTCCGCGCCATTGTTCAGAAGGTTTAACAGCGCCTGCTCCATCTGCACGGCATCAAGCCGAACCATGATACGGCCGGACGGTACAACGACATCCAGCGCCACGCATTCCTTCCATCGCGCAGTAAAAATTCGCACAATCTCCTGAACCAATGCACCAAGATCCGTTAATTTCAGATCCGGCTCTGGCAGGCGGGCAAGATCACGGTAACCACGAACAAAACGATCTAACCCTTCAGTACGGCGACGGATTGTCCCAAGTGCCTCGATGATCAGATCGTCTGTCTCATAACGCCCTCTCTTCAAACTGCATTGTTCGGCAAACAGATCCTCTGCCGTCGCCGACAGAGAAACGATGGGTGTGAGGGAGTTCATGATTTCATGACTCAAGATCTGCAACAGATCACGAAGTGCCTGTGCTTCAGCAGCGTTCAGTCCGGCTTCAACGTCTGTCAGTGCCAGATACGCCACGATGCCTCCGGCGCCCCCACCCTTCCCCATTGATAGCGCGTAGACCCGGGATGAGCCTCCGCTGGACGCCAGTCGGATCAAACGTTTCTCTGGCCCCGTCGCGTCATTTTCTAATGCCATGACAAGTGGCGGTGGTGGATCGCGGAGGACACCTTCCGTCATGAACAGACGCCGTGCCGCGCGATTGGCAGCATGCAGGGTGCCATCAACATACTGGATCAGCAGCGGAACCGGAGCATGGTCCAGCAGCGCCCGGTTGCGCAGTTTTTCCCGATCCACAGATCGCACGACAGAAGGTTCCTGTCGTTTCAGGCGTCGCGCCATACGGATCTGTGCATCTACGACAGAGCCAGCACAAAACAATCCCAGGCACGATAGCAGAACAGCCGTTGCGTAAAACCCGTGCTGCCACGCCGGAGCCGTGATCAGACAGGCCGCTACGATGCCGGAAAGCAGCAGAAGCGTTTCAATCGCAACCCGCATCTAAAGCCCATACCTTGCCATCCGGCGGTAGAGCGCCGGTCGTGTCAGGCCTAGTTCCCGCGCCGCTTGTGTGACATTGAATCCGTGTTTGCGAAGAGTCGCCTCGATCAGGGACCGCTCTGTATCGCGCAGTGTAGGCGTGCTTTTTGACGCCCCGCCCTGCTCGTCAGCTGATGTCCAACTCCATGTTCCCGTGAGGACCGCCCGCTCAACGGTTGCACGAAGGCTTCGCACGTTTTGCGGCCATGCTTCTCCACAGAGCAACTGACGCCGCTCTTCATCTATCACTGGCTCCATCAGCCCGTGTCGAACTGAGAAATAGCGTAAAAAATGTCCGCTCAGGGCAAGGATATCCTCCGGTCGCTCGTGAAGAGGCGACAGCGGCAGTATTATCATCCCAAGATGCAGCATCAGTCGCGGGTCAAGAGCAGCCTCCAAACCAGTATGATCCACAGATGAAAGGGCAATGACCCGTGGGGGCGTGGGTTCATCCAGCCTGTCTGCCAGATGTCGTTGCATGGGTGCAGACAGCGCTTCAAAGTTACGAAAAATCCACGTTCCGCCTCCTTCAGGTAGACCCTCGCAATCTTCCGCGCGGATCGTCACTGCGGGATTGCTCTCCTGAGAAAGCGCATGAATGCGCCGTGCAAGAAGCATCTTTCCAACCCCTGACGGCCCTGTAATGACCAGTGGAGCACGAGTAACGGCCAAGCGGTCGGCTTCAGTGACAATACGGCGCAGGTTTTCCGACGCCACGATCATAACAGGATCGGTTTCAGCCGCCTGATCGGCCCGACGGCCCTTCAGAGTTGTGCCAACCAGCGCAAGAAGGCGCTCATTATTCCAGGGCTTCATAACGAAATCAGCAGCGCCTGCCCGCATTGCTGCAACCGCAATCGTTACGCCGCTATGGCCGGTTACGACGATCACGGGCAGATCCTGACGGAGAACCAGGATATTTCTGAGTAAGGCCAGCCCCTCTGCGCCGCTACTCTCGCCTTTTCTGTAATTGAGATCCAGCAGCACAAGGTCCACAGGAAAAGATGCAAGCTGTGTCAGAGCCTCTTCCGCTCCATACGCAGACAGCATCTCGATCCCACTTCGGCGAAACAATAGCCTCGCAGCAATCTGCACATCGCGATCATCATCGACGAAGAGAAGGCGGGGCACTAACGACTTTCCTTCTCTCGATTCGTTGCGGAAGTCATTCATTTCGATCTTGACTGGCCTTTCAGAGGTGTCCGGTTCCGGACACCACGTTCGAAACCGGACATATCCTAGATAGATACCTTAATTTCTTCCTTATTTATCAATAAGATAAATTCAATCATCTCCATGATACACTGTTTGCGAACAGGAGAAACAGTGCATGGATCAACCCGTTTCCAAAGCGTCGTCGAACACTACGATGCGCCCGGCCTCAGGCGCCGTTATGGATCGGGTGGTCCCTCCTTCACGGCGTAAGGTCGTGCTTCGGAAGGCCCTGCGTTATGGCGCTCCTGTGGTAGTCATCGGTATTCTCTGGGCTGGATGGCGTCTCGTACCCGCGTCGGGAACGCTTTCGGTATCTCAGGATCAGCTGACAGTCGCGACAGTACAGTCCGCACCCTTTCTCGATTACCTTCCAGTTCGCGCCACCGTTGCTCCGCTCAACGTCACTTTTATCGACGCCATACAGGGCGGAGAGGTTTCTGAAGTCGTGGCAAAGGATGGTGCCCTCGTGAAAAAGGGGGATGTTCTGGCACATCTGACCAATCCTCAGCTCCAGTTGGACGTCACATCCAGAGAAGCGCAGATCGCAAGCCAACTCGGTGCAGTCAGCGCCCAGCGCCTGACCCTGCAACAGACGCGCACAACCGAAGAAACGCAGCTTGCCGAGGCCAGATATAATCTTCTCAAGGCCCAGCGCGAACTTTCCATTCGCCAGCAACTTCACGGACAAGGCTTTGAATCTGACGCGAACGTTCAGTCCTATCGTGACGAGGCTGACTATTACGCCCAGCGCCTAAAACGTCTTGAAAATGCACTGACACTGGACCTGAAGGTTGCGGATCGTCAGGGAAACGAGATTGATGAGGAAGCTCAGCGGCTGCGCTCCAATCTGGACGTCGTGGAGACCAGCCTCAATGCACTCGTCCTTCGCGCGCCATTGGATGGCCGACTGACCAATTTTGACCTTCAGCCGGGGCAGTCATTGAAAGCTGGAGATAAGATCGGCCAGATCGACAGCGAGGGACAGTACCGTCTCGATGCAGATATTGACGAGTTCTATCTAGGTCGCGTCGCAATCGGCGAACGGGCTGAGGCTGATCTTGGCGATACAAAACTGCCCATGACCGTATCCCGCGTGCATCCACAGGTCACGAACGGCCAGTTTCGCGCGGAACTTACCTTCGACCGTCCTCCACCAGCAGGGTTAAGGCGCGGAGAAAGTGTCGATCTGCGCATCACGCTCGGTGAAACCCATCGCGCCCTCGTCCTGCCGAATGGTGCATGGCTGGAGGCGAGTGGCGGCTCTTCGGTCTTTGTCATGGCCTCAGGAGATCACGGCGCTGACCGGGTTTCAATTACCTCCGGGCGTCGCAATCCAGAGCAGGTCGAAATCACCGGCGGGTTGCATGATGGCGACCGGGTGATCGTCTCTTCCTACACTTCCTACAAGAATTTCAACCATCTCTCGATCCACTGACAGGGCCGAACATCATGCTGATCGAACTTTCTCAAATCCAGCGCCTCTACCGTTCTGACGAGGTGGAAACCACGGCCCTGCAGGACATCGACCTTCAGATCGAGACCGGCGAATTCGTCGCAATCATGGGGCCTTCAGGCTGCGGAAAATCCACCCTGCTCAACATCCTCGGCACGATCGACCGGCCGACCGGTGGCTCCTATCGCTTCGGCACACAGGAACTGACCGCAATGAACGAAGCGGAACTGGCTAAATTCCGCCGGGAACATCTGGGATATGTATTCCAGAGTTTTAACCTGATCGATGAGTTGACGATCGAAGAAAACATCGAACTGGCCCTCATCTACCGTGAGATGCCCAAAAGCGAGCGCAGGGACCGCGTTGCGCATGCCATGGACCATGTCGGCATCGCGCACCGTGCACGGCATTATCCTTCTCAACTCTCAGGCGGCCAGCAGCAGCGCGCGGCCATTGCGCGCGCCATTGTAGGCCAGCCCAGCCTGATCCTCGCCGACGAACCGACCGGTAACCTGGACACCGATAACGGCGCACAGGTGATGGATATCCTCCAGCGCCTCAATGACGAAGGCGCCACTATCATCATGGTCACACACTCCCCCAGCCACGCCGACCTCGCGCGCCGCCGCATCGACATGCTCGACGGTCAGGTCGTGGTCTCCGTCCGCAACGCTATCTGAGGTGGAGTAAGCGTCATGCTCATCACCATCTTGCGCAATATCGTCCGTCAGGCCCGGCGTCAGCCTCTTTATCTGGCTCTCAACGTGATCGGGCTGGGGCTCGGTATGGCGGTCTGCCTCGTGCTGACGTTGCAGGTTCGGTATGAATACAGCTTCAACACATCCATTCCTGATGCTGCGAATGTTCTGCGCCTTGACGCTCATCACATGAATCCCGGAAACGCTCCGCAGGAGAACGCCGATGTGCCGTTCATCGCGTTTCCGTTCCTGCATACGGACTTCCCTCAGATCCTTGCCACGACACGCTACGAAACAGCGGATTATCAGCTTCGCGCAGGCGATCGCAGGGTCACGGCCGACACCGCTATGGTCGATCCATCTTTTTTCGATGTCATCACTCTAAAGCTCGAACGCGGCAATGCACGCACGGCGTTGACCCGGCCAGACGCGATCGTCCTTTCAGCCAATACGGCACAGGCCCTGTTTGGTACGACCGACGTGCTCGGACGCATCATCACGACAGACCATGAAGGCCACCGAGTCAGCCAGACGGTAACGGCCATACTCGCTCGTCCAAGCGGGCCTGTGACGATTAGACCGGAGGCTGTAAAGCCCATCCCCTCTTACGAGATGGAAAAATCGCAATTCACACGCTGGGGCTCCAGTGCAGGCAATATTTTCATACGGGTACATCATGCCGTCGATCGCAGTGTAATCTCACAAAACCTGACCCGTTTTGTGATCGATCACGCATCCGGAGATGCGAATAACGACAACAGCGAAGGTATCCATCCCGAACGCCACTTCCGCCTTTCACTGGTCAGCCTGCGCGAAACACATTTTCACGATCTACAGGTCATTGGCGGAGATGAGGCAACCGACCGATCGGTCGTTAATATTCTTGAACTGATCGGTGTTCTGGCGCTCCTGCTCGCCGTTTTCAACGCCATCAATCTCGCAACGGCGCGGGCTGGTCTGCGCGCACGAGAGGTGGCTATCCGTAAGACACTGGGCGCCACGCGAATGGTACTGTTCGTCCAGTTCGTAGGGGAAGCCATAGTCAATACCGCCGTGGGGGGCGCACTCGCGCTCGCCCTGTGTGAAGTTGCCCTCCCTTTCACGGCTGCCCTCACCGGTACGACCCTGCATATGGACTATGGCTTTACGCTTCCCTTCCTTTTCGGCGTCGTATTGCTGACTGGCCTTGCCTGCGGCCTCTACCCGGCGATCATTCTTTCGTCCTACCAACCGGCACACGTCCTTGCCGCAACCCGGATGCCGTGCGGCGACCGGAGCGCGGCGCGTCTGCGGAATGGGCTCGTCATCATACAGTTCGCATTCGCCGTGGCCTTCGCGATCTGTACGCTCGTGGTGAACCGGCAGGCCAATTTCATGCAGGCGCTGGATCTGGGCTTCGCACGTGAAGGCGTGCTTATCAGTTCCGGCGACATGGCGAATGATGCCGGAAAGCAGCGCGCCCTCATCGAAGCCCTGCGTCACACCCCTGGTGTGGTGTCCACATGTCTCTCCGAACTCACCCCGAATATCGACAATCGTCACCGATTTGATGTCACACCCGTTGGCTCGCATAGCGGAGACATTCACGTTCTCGGAGATACGATCGTTGGCGACTATGCCATGACGTATCGTCCTCGCCTGCTTGCCGGGCGCTGGTTTGACAGCAGCCACGGTCAAGACGACAGCCCCGGGGACGATGCATTCTATAAGGCGCCAGGTAAAACCTGGAACGTGGTCCTCAACCGTACTGCCCTGTCCCGACTAGGGTTTGTGACGCCTGAAAGCGCTGTTGGTGCTTTGCTTAAGAGCGGAAGTGTCACGTTACGGGTCATCGGCGTGACCAAAGACATGCGTTTCATTTCCGCACGCGAAGACGTCTCACCCCAGATCACGTTCTATTCCACCGCGCCTCAGACCTATCCGCACGCATCGGTCCGCTTTTCTGGTGCCTCTGAAAACATCATGAGAACACGTCTCAAGTTGGCATGGGATCAGGTTTTCCCGGATGCCCCTTCCGGCTTCGAGACGGTTCAGGAACGTATGTCCACGTTCTATATCACGGAACAGCGACGCGGCTGGCTGTTCTCCATCGCCTCAGGGATTGCCGTCACTATTGCGTGCCTCGGACTATATGGGTTTGCGTCCTTTATTGCACTTCGCAGAACGCATGAAGTCGGCATTCGCAAGGCTTTGGGGGCGACGGGCCAGAAGGTCCTCACGCTCATGTTGCGTGATTTCCTGCGCCCCGTGCTCGTCGCCTGCGTCCTCGCCGCTGTCCCGGCATGGTTCGTGGTGCAGTACTGGCTTTCAGGCTTCCATCAGCAGATCTCAGTCTCATGGCTCGATTTCGCAATTGTCGTCAGCGGAACGATTGCCATCGCTGCCCTCACCGTCCTTGGACAAACATTACGTCTCGCCCGCGCCGAACCGGCCCGTGCGCTCAGAGCGGAGTAAGCGTCATGCTGTCCCATATCGCCCTGGTTTTCTGGCGTGGCATCGTCCAGCGCCGTCTGTTCACAACACTGAACGTGCTGGGCATGGCACTCGGTATGGCAACGTTTCTCACGTTGGTCCTGATCGTACGCTACGAATTCAGCTTCGACCGCTGGATTCCACACGCTGCGGACATTTACAGGCTGGATGCGTTCGATGACAGCGAGGCTTCCGTCTCTAGCATTCGCCTCATCGACGCATTACGCGTCGAACATCCGGACTGGAACGCGACCGCCGTCCTGCGAGGCTTTTCCGGAGCGACCATTCGCGTCAATGAAAACGCCTGGGACGTCTTCATTGCGCGCACCGACCCGCATCTCTTCGATGTCTTTGCCCTGCCGCTTCTGGAAGGAGACCCCGCAACTGCTCTGGTTCCAGACGGCGTGGTCATCTCACAGGCAGAAGCACTACGCTTCTTCGGGACCGATCATAGCATTCTTGGAAAAACACTCGACCTGACCCAGAAAGGGCAGACTCACAGACTGCATGTCACGGGCGTTCTGAAGGAACTTCCCGCGAATACCACACCACGATTTGACATCATTGTTCCCTCTTCGGAGGCAGCCCTGCACATCAATGATCTCTGGCCAATGGCCACATCTGAAATCTGGGTGCGGGTCTCGCCATCGGTCGCATCTCAATTCCCCACCCTCCTCCAAGGTCTCGTACAGCGACATGCCGCAGGGCTGTCGGAACAAGAGTCTAAAAAATATGTTGTCCGCGGGCGTGCTCTCACCAGTCTGCACTTCTTCGACGCCACCATTGGTATGCGAGGGACTGATAAACGCCTGCCAGTGATCCTTGGCATCGTCGGTCTGCTGGCACTCGGCGCAGGGTTGGTTAACTTCGTCACACTGTCCACGGCTCTTGCGGCAACCCGGGCCCGTGAAGTCGCGATGCGCAAGGTGCTGGGAGCGACGGTCTTGATGCTAGGGCTGTCGTTTACGGCAGAAGCCATTGGGCTGGCACTGATTGCGGCCTTTGTCGCCCTCGCCCTGACTGAACTGATCCTGCCCTGGATCACTACGCTGAGTGGCTGGCCCATCCGGCTCGATTTTGGCTTTGCAGTGCCCCTCCTTATCATTACGGCCGTCATCGGAGGGGCCTGCGCAGGAGCCTATCCGTCATGGGTCCTCTCACGCTTCCGGCCGGCTACGGTTCTCTCGTCTGCCCGCCTGCCTGGAAGCGGTCGCCTCGGGAGCCGCCTGCGCGAAGGGCTGACCATCGTTCAGTTCTCCTTCGCTGTGACACTGACAATCTGTACGCTGGTCATCTGGCGCCAGACCCGCCTGCTCCAGACCATGGACCGCGGGTTCCACCAATCCGGCCTTCTCGTAAGCCATCTGCCAAATGACCCGGCTGAGCGTCTGCGCCAGCAGCGATTGAGCGATCTTGTGCGTAACCTTCCAGGCATCACTGGCGTCACGGTTTCAGACGATGCCCCTGGCGGTGGCAGCGCAGGCATGACTTTCGACACAACACGGCCGGGAAATGCTATACCCGCCATATTAGCTGTGATCGGAACACAATCCTCGACGCTTCCGGTCTGGGGGGCACACCTTCTCGCCGGGCGCCTGTTCGACAGTTCTCATGATTACGACAGTCGCCCTATGCCCGCGTCCCCATTCGACAGTTTCCTCACCGGCCAGGCGTTGGCGTTCGGCACACATAATGTCGTCATCAATGAAGCCGCCGTGCGAGCGCTTGGGTTCGCTAATGACGCAAGTGCCATCGGAACACCGATCACATTGCATGGAAAGGACATCCAGACGATCATCGGCGTCATTGCCGATATGCGTTTCAAAGACAGTCGGGCCAGCGTCACGCCTGCGCTCTACTATGCGATATCAGGCCCGATTGGGTACGGCGTACTCTCTGTCCGCTACAGAAACGCTCCTGAAAACACAACGCGAGCAGCAATCGCTACGATCTGGAAGCAGGTCTATCCGGAAAGCGCACTGAATCTGCGCAGTGTCGGTGACATCATTGATGAGGATGTCCGGCCAGAACAGCAGCGCGGAATGCTGATGATTGCCGCCTCCTTCGTGACCCTCTCCATTTCCTGTGTCGGGCTCTACGGCATCGCCGTGTTCAACGTCCGCCGCAGATTATTCGAAATTGGGGTCCGCAAGGTGCTCGGCGCAACAGCCCAACAGGTGACGCGCCTTCTGATCCTCCAGTTCCTGCGGCCAGTCATGATTGCGAACATCGTCGCCTGGCCGGTTGCCTGGTGGGTGATGCGTAACTGGCTGTCCGGGTTTGACCGCCGCATCAGCCTTTCTCCGCTCTATTTCGCCCTGACTGCCCTGATCGTACTCGCGCTCGCGGTTCTCACCACTCTGTTCCAGATCCGCCGCGGTGCCCGCAGCGCACCGGCCATCGCTCTGGGCTCTTCATGAACCGCTGCTCTACTCACCACTCAGGACCCTGCCCGATCATGAGACACAGCACGCTTCTCGTTCTTGCCCTGCTGGTTGCGTCCACGGCGGCTTTCCCTGCCATTGCAGACGCTCAAACGCTGCAGGAGGCCTTGGCTCTCGCCTACCGAAGCAATCCGACGCTGCGCGGTGAGCAGGCCAATCAGCGCGCTATTACCGAAAACTCAGCGCAAGCCAGGTCAGGCTGGAGGCCCACCGTTCAGCTGAACATGGATGCTTCCTATCAACAGGGGCCATACACCAGCGCCTTTGCGCTTGGCTCCTATACGTCCAACTCTGCTGAAGGTTATGTATCGGCCAAGCAGACGCTGTATTCATTCGGCCATGTCGCCAATCAGGTCCGTGCAGCGGACGCCCGTTCTCAAGCGGAACAGCATCAGTTGAGGCTCATTGAGGCGCAGGTCTTTACCAATGTCGTCACAGCCTACATGAATGTATTGCGAGATCGAAACATCCTCGACGTGCGTCGGGCAGATCTGGAGATGCTGACAAGGCAGGTCCAGTTGACAACCTCGCGTTACAATCTCGGCGGACAGCCCTCCGAACAGGTCACGCGCACCGATGTCGAGCAGGCGGAGACGCGCCGACGGTCAGCAGAGGTTGCCGTTACACAGGCTCAGGCCACGCTTGCCGCATCCGTGGCCCAGTTTCGCGCAGTTATTGGCGCAGATCCCAGTGAACTCACAATGCCTGATAGCCTGCCGGGCCTACCTGCAACGCTCGATCAGGCGCTGAAAACTGCGCTTACACTTAATCCACAGCTCGCCCAGATGCAGGAAACAAAGAAAGCCACGTCTGCCGACATCGACACCGCCCGCTCACAGTGGGGGCCACAAATTCAGGTTCAGGGCACTTTCGGAACGATCGGTCCCGCCTCACCGTTCCGGGGTGGACAGTATGGCGAACAGGTGACTGGCGTCGTGCAACTCGTCCAGCCCCTCTATAACGGAGATCTGTACAACTCCCAGATCCGCCAGGCTCGCAACATAGACGAACAGGCCCGCGAGAACATTGAACTCGCGCGGCGGACCGCGCTTCAGGACGTGGCAACCAACTGGCATGCCGTTGAAAACGGATTACAGGCTATCAGTGCCGGAATTGCCGAAGTCAAATCCGGTGAAACGTCTCTCAAGGGATACCAGATCGAATATGGCTACGGTCTGCGGAGCACGACCGACGTCCTTTATGCCGATCAGAACCTGCGGTCAGCCCAGGTGGAACTCGCCAGCAGTCGTCATGATACCATCGTCGCAGAAGCAACACTTCTTGCCGCGATGGGGCGGCTTCAGAGTGATGATCTCCTACCCGGAATGCCTCATTATGACGCTGCGGCAAAACTTCAGCATGCGCGGACACGCGGCTGGGAACCTCTTCAGGCGCCGAGCTCCGCTATCGACAAGGCTGGTTGGTAAGAAAGGAGAACCTAATTATGTTCGCCGATACTCTCAGAGCCAGCTGGCGTACTCTTGCCGGTCAGAAACGCTATACATTTCTCAATCTGGCGGGCCTCGCACTCGGCATTGCCGTGTTTCTTACGATGGCACTGATCGTGCGTTACGAAAACAGCTACGACGCCAGCGTTCCTAACATATCCCACCTTTATGTTCTGAATGAAGTATTTCGACCTACGGGTCATGCGCCGTCCGAAAGCGATGACGTCAGTTTTGTTCCTTTCCCATTCCTTAAGCAGGATTTTCCCGAAATTGGAGCAGCCATACGGATGCTGCAAGAACCGCTGGTTGTTCGGGCGGGGCTGACTCTGTCCCAGGAAAAAGTAACGCTGACGGACCCCGCTTTCTTTTCCGTCTTCAAATTGCCCCTCCTCGCCGGAGATAGCTCTACCGCGCTGGACGGTCCGGGGAAGGTCGTGATTTCGACGGATATGGCTCGTAAGTATTTCGGGACCGAACAGGCTTTGGGAAAGCGCCTGCGGATCGATAATGGTCAGACGGAAGCGATCGTAAGCGGCATTCTGGCGCCGCAGCCTCCGAGCCAGACGATGGGGTTCGATCTGATCGAGGTCATTCCGACAAGTTGGCTCTCAAAATATGCTTTCACAAACTGGGGGTCTATGTGGGGAACACTCTGGGTTCGGGTCGACGATCCACGTGCTATTCCGCGCATCCAAGCTGGATTGGCGCATTATCCCTACCAGCATCCTGGCAACTGGACGAAGGATCTGCTTCAGGAAATATTCGGTGGCGGAGGACTGGAACTGGTGCCACTGCAAGACCTCCATTTCCACGCGGCTGCCATTGGAGAAGGTGGAAACAGCCGTGCTCTTGTGCGTATCCTTGGTCTGATCGGACTGGCTGCTCTGGCAACAGCCATCATTAATTATGTTAATCTGGCTACGGCACGCTCTGCCCTGCGGGCCCGCGAAGTCGCTGTCCGAAAAGTGCTGGGAGCAACGCGGCTGCGCCTGATTGCGCAGTTCATGACCGAAGCCTACGTGATGGTCATGATGGCCGCTGTTCTCGGATCAGTGTTTACGGAGCTGGCGCTGCACTGGGTCAATCTGTGGGGTGGTTGGGCCCTCTCGATGGACTGGGTATTTGTACTGTCCGTTAACGCGCTCGTCGTTCTGGGGGCCGGCACACTTGCAGGTTTTTATCCTGCGCTGATTATCTCCGGTTTTCGTCCGGCTGCCGTACTGGCAGCGAGCAAGACACCGGCTGGCGGTCGGATTGAAAGCAGACTGCGCGCTCTTCTGGTCGTACTCCAGTTCAGCTTTGCCATGACGCTTGCGATTTGCAGCCTCGTCATGGGACTCCAGGCACGTCACATCAGAATGCTGGATCGCGGCATGAAGCAGGATGGCCTCATCGTCATTCCATCGCTGAATGATGCCTCCCTCGTCAGTCGACAAAGCGACATCATAACGCGGCTGGCACAGGTTCCGGGTGTGCATATTGCGACACGCTCGGATATTTACCCTCACAACGCCCTCAATAACGACGATTGGCTGCTTGCAGGGCATCCCGAAAAGCACGCGATGAACTGGGGGCGTGCGACCGACGGGTACTTCGACGCGATCGGTGCACACCTGCTTGCAGGGCGTTTTTTCGATAGCCATCATGGGCAGGACTACCCGGTCGATCCACGTGTAGCGGGAAATGGCACCAGCGTCATTCTGACGCGCCTTGCGGCTGAGCGCTTTGGATTTTCCTCGCCCCAGGATGCTGTTGGAAAAGATGTTCAGGAAAGCGGTGCCCCTCAGACTTACCATGTCGTCGGAGTCATTGATGATATCCGGGTCCGCTCGGCGAATGCTCCCCTGAGGCCATTACTTTTTATGGGCGCATCCGGCTCGTTTTCCTATATTGGCGGCTTGGTCCGCTACAGTGGAACATCCACTCAGATTGAAATGGGCCGCCTTGCCAGGGCATGGGCTGAAGTTGCGCCCGATGTGGCTTTCTCAGCGCAAACCGCATCCGACATCTTTGCGGACGATTATCGGCGGGATGAAAGTCACGGTGCCCTGTTTGGTATCGGTTCTGCGGTAGCCATTGGCATCGCGTGTCTCGGGCTCTACGGACTTTCCGCCTTTAACGTCTCGCGCCGCAGACAGGAGATTGGGATCCGCAAGGTTCTTGGGGCCCGAACCCAGGATGTCCTTTGGCTTCTGCTCATCCAGTTTCTCCGGCCGGTTGTTTTTGCAAGTTTTGTTGCTTGGCCTACAGCCTGGGTGCTGATGCGGATCTGGCTATCGTCATTCAACGACCGGATCAGCCTCACGCCGATGCCGTTCCTCGCAGTCACGACAGTCGCGCTTTCTATCGCCGTTCTGACAATCATCACCCAGACCCGACGTATCGCGACACTGTCTCCTGCACGCTCCCTGCATCAGGCCGGATGAGAACCTTAAACAAATCGCCTCACTGTTGATCGCAACATGGAAGAACAAGCCCTATTTTCAGGGCATCCGGGAGTTGTCACATGTCTGTATCAGTCAATGGAAATTTCGTGATGTCACGATGATCTTTTCGGACTGTGTTTCCTGCCGTTCTCTGCCAACACTGCGCAGAGAACGGTTTCCGACATCGGCCAGAAGCGCGGAACAATCGATGAACTCGCGGGCGACGAGATGCACGACCTCGCCTTCTTTCTGAAGACTGCCCTTTACGCCCAGCATCTGGCTGGACAGCACCACGCGCCGGTATTTCTCGAACATGTCTGGCCAGACAATGACATTCAGCGCGGCGGTTTCATCTTCCAGAGTAAGGAACACCACACCGTCAGCGGAGCCCGGACGCTGCCGAACCAGCACAAGCCCTGCCGAAGTCAGTCTGCGTCCATCCTTTGCGTCCAGCGCCTGTCGGCAGGATACAATGCCCTGTTCGGACAAATCGCTGCGCAGGAAGGCGAGTGGATGGTCCCGCAGGGTCAGGCCGGTCCGGTTGTAATCGCGTGTCACTTCGGCCCCTTCCTGCATGGGCCGGAGCAACACATCGGGTTCCTCTGCCTCGCGTTCCACCATGGCCGCGGCAAACAGCGGCAAGGGTTCGTCACGCAGGGCTCTGATAGCCCAAAGAGCTTCACGTCGTGCAAGTCCGAGAGCTGGCCGGAAAGCATCCGCTTCCGCAAGATGAGTCAACGAGGCTGCCTTCACCCCTGCCCGACGCCACAGATCGTCTACCGATATGAACGGTTTTGTACCTCGCGCGATAACGATCCGTGCGGCCTCATCGTTGGCAAGTCCCTTCACCAGGCTCATGCCCAGCCGGACCGCAAATCTGCCCTCTCCTGTCTCTGGCCCCTCGAGCGTACTGTCCCATCGTGACGCGTTGATACAGATTGGTCTGATCTCAACGCCATGCTCGCGCGCGTCCCGCACAAGCTGGGCCGGTGCATAAAACCCCATCGGCTGGGAATTGAGCAGAGACGCCAGAAACACATCGGGATGTCTGCATTTCATCCAGGACGAGGAATAGGCGAGAATTGCGAAACTTGCCGCATGACTCTCCGGGAAGCCGTAAGACCCAAAGCCCTCAAGCTGCTGGTAAATCCGTTCGGCAAACTCTTCCGGGTAACCTTTCTCCTTCATGCCCTCAACCAACCGGGTCTGAAACTGGGAGACCGTGCCAGTATTCTTGAACGTCGCCATGGCGCGGCGAAGCTGATCCGCCTCGCTGGCTGAAAATCCCGCACAGACCATCGCGACCTGCATCGCCTGCTCTTGAAACAGCGGGATGCCAAGGGTCTTTTTCAGCACCTTCCCCAGTTCAGGTGTCGGATACTCCTCCGGTTCAAGCCCCTCGCGCCGTCTCAGGTAAGGATGGACCATATCCCCTTGAATGGGACCAGGCCGCACGATCGCAACTTCAATGACGAGATCATAGAAAACACGAGGTTTGAGGCGCGGAAGCATGGACATCTGCGCCCGGCTTTCGATCTGAAACACCCCGATTGTATCGGCTTTGCGGATCATCGCATATGTGCGCGCATCCTCGGCCGGAATGGTCGCAAGCGTGAAATGCTGACCTTTGTGTTCGGCCAGAAGGTCGAGCCCTTTCTTCATACAGGTCAGCATCCCCAGCGCCAGACAGTCGACCTTCATGAATTTCAGGACATCGATATCATCCTTGTCCCATTCGATGATCTGCCGGTTCTCCATGGACGCGGGCTCCACCGGGACCAGTTCATCCAGCCGGTCATGAGTCAGCACGAAGCCGCCGGGATGCTGGGAAAGATGGCGTGGCACGCCCATCAGGCAGCGGGCCAGATCCAGGGTCAGACGGACACGTCGATCGGAGAGATCGATGCCGGTTTCCGTCAGCGTGTCTGTTTCCAGCTTTCGCCCCCAGCCCCAGATCTGCCCGGAGAGCGTGCGGATCAGATCTTCAGGCAATCCCATGACCTTGCCGACATCCCGCAATGCACCCTTGGCGCGATAACGCGTCACGACGGCCGTCAGGGCTGCGCGGTCCCGGCCATAATGACTGTAGACCCACTGGAGCACCTCCTCCCGGCGTGCATGCTCGAAGTCTACGTCGATATCCGGCGGCTCGCGTCGCTCCTCGCTGATGAAACGCTCGAACAGTAGATTGTTCCGGGCCGGATCGATGGCCGTGACACCCAGCACGTAGCAAACGGCACTATTGGCGGCCGAACCCCGACCCTGACATAAAATACCCCGGGAACGGGCGTAACGGACGATGCTGTGCACCGTCAGAAAGTAGGGTGCGTAATCCATGCGTGCGATCAGGGCGAGTTCATACTGAAGGCTCCTGCGAACCTCGTCAGGGATTCCCGCGGGATAGAAACTGTCCGCCCCTTCCCAGGTCAGAGCTTCAAGGGCCTGCTGTGGCGTCTGGCCCGGAACAGAGACTTCATCCGGATACTGATAGGCCAGATCATCAAGGCTGAACCTGCAGCGTTCCATGATAGCGACGGACCGCGCAACAGCTTCCGGATATCGGCTGAACAGCCGGGCCATTTCTTCAGGCGGTTTCAGGTAGCGATCCGCATGGCGTTCACGGGCAAACCCGGCGTCGTCGATGGTGGTGTTGTGCCGGATACAGGTGACGACATCCTGCAGGATGCGCCGGTCATAGGTATGAAACAGCACGTCATTGGTTACGACCGTCGGCACTCTTGCCTGATGCGCCAGGTTCGCCAGTTCATAAATCCGCATCTGGTCATTGGGACGCCGGAGCAGCGTCAGCGCCATAAAGGCGCGGTCGGCAAAGACGCCTTTCAGCTTGCGCAGATGCAGGGCGCATGCGTCATCGGCCACATCCGGAATCAGGATGACAAGCAGCCCCTCACCCCAGTGAACCAGATCCTCCCAGACCAGATGGCACTTGCCCTTCCCGGCGCGGGCCTTGCCAATGGTCAGCAGGCGGCACAACCGTCCATAAGCAGCGCGGTCGGTCGGATAGGCCAACATCGACGGGAAATCAACAAAGTCGAGACGACAGCCGACGACCAGCCGGATTCCGGCCACTTTCGCCGCAACATGGGCCTGCACCATGCCAGCCAGAGAATTGCGGTCACAGATCCCGAGCGCCTCAATCCCAAGCGCTTTCGCCTCCTCGAACAACTCGATGGGCGATGAGGCCCCGCGCAGGAACGAGAAATACGTTGTGACCTGCAACTCGGCATAAGGAGGTACTGAGGACGTCACCCGAAAATGCCATGCAGAAACCAGGCCTGCGATCCGGTCTCGCCATGCTCACCATCCCCCGCGCGGTAGAGCCAGAACCGCTCTCCGCTCGTGTCCTCCACCCGGAAATAATCCCGGGCGATGGTCAGTTCGGTGTCATCCTTCCACCATTCCCCGAAAACCCGTTCCGGGCCATCCGCGCATTTCACCTTGCGCCGTACGCCACGCCAGATGAAGAACAGCGGCGGCTGGTCGGGCAGCTCCGCCATGGCCTGCACCGGTTCGGGACGCGGCAGCAGACGTGTCGGACGTGGCCAGTGATCGGGCCAATTCTTTGCCTCTTCCGGGGCAAGAGCTGGCACGCGGCAGAAAGACCTTTCGGGGAGATCGCTTTCCACTGCGGCAAACCGGTAAAGCGCATGGGTGCCGACCCGATTGGCCAGCGTGTCGATCAGGTCGGAAACATCGCTTTCTTCCTCTTCGATCAGGGAGGAGACGGTCTGACGCCGGTCCATCGGCTCGGCCAGCGAGGCAATCAGCACCATACGCTCAATGCCGAAACCGGGATCGATGGTCTCGATCTTCTCGCACAGCAGCCGGGTCAGGCGCTTGACGTCCCGCACCGGCGTCGCCGTGGCAACGCGGACAGCTTCGGTGCGGCGGTCGACACGGTGCAATAGCATATCAAGATGCCGCACACCCTGCCCGCGCTCGTCCAGCTTTTCACACAGCGGAGGGACCAGCTTGCCGATAGAGCGGGCGATGGTCTCCGCCGCCGCGATCGGCTCGGCAAAGTTTCGCATCACCTGCACTGGGTCAATGGGTCGAATAGGGATGATGGCTTCGTTCACGCGACCGAAGGCCTGATCCAGTCTGTGGGCTATGTCGGGGCCAAAGCGTAGCGTCAGCGGGGCCCGCGGCATCGCAGCGAGCGCGCCAATCCGCGACACCCCTAGCGCTATCAGCCCTTCGATACTCCTGGGGGGCAGACGCAGGGCTTCAATGGGTAAGTCAGAAAGGACGGAAGCCACGTCCCCCTGCGGCACGATAGTCAGCGACGCTTGGCCATAACGTGCGAGCGCGTGAGCGGCGCCCCACGTTTCGGCTATGGCTACTTTTGCTCTGAAGCCGGAACTGGACAGACGATGGATCATGTCCGTGAGCATGGTGCACTCACCACCATGAAGATGGTCGGCTCCCGTGGTATTCAGAACCAGACCATCCGGCGGATCGGTTGCGACGAGAGGGGAAATCCGGTGCTGGAACCACAACGCCAGCTTTTCCAGCCCCTGCCGGTCGCCTTCGGGATCGGCATCCATGAGGACCAGATCCGGATAGAGCGCCTGCGCCTTGGCGACCGGTGTGCCAGGACGCAGACCCAGCCTGCGGGCCGCCAGATCAACCGACAGCACAACGCGACGACGCCCCTCCCGCCCTACCAGCGCCAGAGGGAGATCAGGCGCTGGCGCGTCGTGCCCCAGCCGTTTCCTGATCCGGTCTGTTGGCCAGAGCGGCAGGTAAAGCGAGACCACCCGCGAGACAACGACTGTAGGCGAGCCTCCCTTTGGCATCGCAGGCCTCCACTTCAAAATCAGCACATTCGCCCGCACGGGCTCGGATCAGTTCCAGCAACCAGCGGGGTCGGCCCACTCCCGGCACCGGCAACCCAACCGAGGGTAATACGGACACCCGCCAGCGCGTGGCGCTCGCCGTCGGCTGACCAAAATCAGCAGCCTCGGTCTGACGGCGCCAGCGCCGGATCGCAAGGCCAAGCGCACCGGATGTTTCGGCCGCCAGTTGCAGGCGACGGGACGCCGTCATCGACAGACGCGCCACGTCTGCGACCACGGCCCCAAGACCGCCATGCCGCAGCCCTTCCTCGAAACATGACAGAACGTCAGCTTCCGAGGCTGCCTCGACATAGATGACCCTGCGGCCGGACAATCCGGCCTGTTTGAGCGCGGGACCAAACACATCCTGGCGAGTGACGATCCACAACACCTTGCCGCGTGTGCGGGCCGCAATCCCGGCGACGAACTGTCCGGCTGCCGCACCATGCAGCGCATCATTGCCGCCACCGGCCACTTCATGGAGTGCCCCCAACGCGAGCCCTCCCCCTGGCAGACGACTATCAATCTCCTTCACGCCAAAAGGCAGAACAGACCGACGCCGGTTTGTATGACCTTCCAGACGGCTGATGGCAGCACGCAACGTCTCCAGCGCTGGTTTCGTGTTGGAAGAAGCACTCATTGCACAGGCCCATCGCCCCTTGTCTGGCAGAATTTCAAGACTATATGTTTCTGTTTTGTTCCTATGCGATTACGCAAGTCAATGCCAATTTTCACCTGACAGACAGGCTGGTTGCCCACTCGTTGCTCAGGCAAATTCCTGGAGGTGACGTAAAGACCTGAAGGTAGAGGATTCTTCCTCTTCCTCTTCATCTCTCCCCGAAGGAAAACTCAGGGAAAAATTCACATGCGCACAGCTGACGCTGCTGTGATAACATTGGCATCCCGAGGCAAAGGATTCAGGGGCTGTAACTGGATGGATCTCTGAGCTTTCAACCCGCACCAGAAGCAACATTTAATGTCCTTTAAGGGGGTAAGCCGAAGGTCTGCTAACGGCTTCATGAATATTATAGCTGACGTCCATGGCGGCGGCATCTTACCGCCCAGACACGCCGATGGATTGCTCCCCCTGACTTTCCGACAAAAGATCCCGGCAAACTTCGATGGCATTACAGGTGACGATATCCGCCAAAGCACAGCGACTTCGCGAGTACCTTCGCACGAGAGAAAACTTCCCGCAGGCGATTATCATGGCGTTTGATGGTCATCGAAGATCGATAGATACCAGCAAAAATGGCTGGTGACTGCGGGAATGCCCCTGATGAAACATCGAAAGACGGTCCAGTTGCGCGACGGGCAGCCACAGTCGGCCATCCGGTGCAAGGCAAGGTGCATCAGCCCAGTGCAAACGTGAATCCTTGAGCAGTCTCGTGATCTTCCCGGAAACGTCCCTGCGATAGACGCCGTCATCCTTCAGGTTGGTAAAGTAAAGGTTACCGGCAATGTCCATGGTGCTGCCCCCGATTGGAGGTAAATCTGCCCACGGCTGAACAGCCGCAGACAGATCAGTTGACGACACATTGAGATCATCGAGCAGAGCTGTCGGAACTTGAGACCACGGCCCTTCAAGCGGCCCGAAATACAGCCATTTCCCGTCCGGACTCACTTCAAGCGGATCGACATTCACCAGGAGCGGCTGATGCGGGTGGCTCTCCACGACGTGTCCGTCCATGATAATCGGTCGATCGGTTCGTGCGCGTGTGGACGCGTCATTGTCCAGAACACGACGTGCCTGGCCTGTTTTGATGTCAAGAACAATCAGCGCTGCCTTGCCCGCATCAGTCAGATAGGCATGCATCCCGTTGAAACGGATATCGTCGATATAGCTCCCCGCCTGCGCGATCTCTGGGCCCAGAGGATAGATTCGCAGCACATGACCTGTTGCCGGATCAGTGCGGACCAGTTTGGCTCCTCCAGATACGGGGACACCTCCAAAAGACGGAGTTCCCGTATCAACAACCCAGAGCGTGCCGTCAGGAGCGACATGGAGGGCATTGACGCTGACAAACCGATGCGTCGCATCCCGTTCGGGTTTCCAGCCATTCCAGTCAGCATCCGGAAACGGCTCTATCTCTTTGCTCTTCGTCAGAAGACCCACAGCAGGCCCGGAAAACCCGGTCCAGCG
This sequence comes from Gluconobacter sp. P5B12, assembly GCF_018812035.1. NCBI lineage: Bacteria > Pseudomonadati > Pseudomonadota > Alphaproteobacteria > Acetobacterales > Acetobacteraceae > Gluconobacter > Gluconobacter sp. P5B12. Next base: position 324,791 of record NZ_JACRVV010000003.1, read on the forward strand.
AGGGCCTGCGACAAACACATGACCACCAGCAAGTGCCACGGCGTTCCAGTCCATTGACTTAGTGGTCGCTTCGATCCTGATGGTCTGGGCATGCGACGGGACGGAATACGTGCAGGCCGCAACGAAACCCGTGCAAACGGCAATGGCGATCCTGCGAAGGCCTCTTTTAGAGAAAGCCTGCTGCCGATTCTGTTTCATGACTCCCATGCCTTCAGATCCCGGCAATAAAGCCGGACGGCGTACCGTCGGCAGGATCGACAAACACCACGTCGTCTGGCGCCCGTCGCGGCGTGTCGATGGCCAGAAAAATAACTGGATGGCTTAGAATGCGGGGTACGGCATGCACCGCCCGACGGGGGAACACCAGAAGATGGCCGGGGGCAAACGGTGCCTCTTCCTTGGGATCATCTATCCAGAATGTGCCTGTCCCGGAGAGGACATGAAGCACTTCATCGCACTGGGTATGATAATGCGGCGGCACCTCCCGATAAATCCGGAAGACCCGGATACTGGCTTCCGGCTTGTCGGTCAGATAGGTGTCCAGCAGCATTGTGTCCGCTGTTTCGGGAAACGCCGTCGCAATTTTATTGAGATCGAAGCGACCTCCCGTTCGGTTCAGGGTCATCAGATGCTCTTCGTCATTCATGAGGTCTGCTCCTCTCAAGCGCTTTGACTGTTTTCGTCATGATCGTCTCCGTTCAGGCAGGAAAACTTTCGAGCACAATCTTGCCTTTGGCCTGACCACTCTCGATCAGAGCGTGAGCCTCCCGCAGATTGGCGGCAGTGATGAGCCCGAGATTTTTGCCGAGCGTCGTGCGAAGACGACCTTCATCCACGAGCCGCGATACGTCGTTCAGGAGTTTCCCCTGTGCGCTGATGTCTGCCGTTCCGAACAGTGAGCGGGTGAACATCAGCTCCCAGTGCAGGGACAGGCTTTTGCGCTTGAGGGGTACAGCATTGAGTTCAGCAGGATCATCAATCAGGCCGAAATGTCCCTGAGGGGCAAGAAGTTCGACGATCTCTGCCAGATGCCGATCTGTCTGCGTCGTCGAAAAGACAAAACCGGGAGCGCCCGTAGGAAGGGCAGCAACCTGTGTGGCCAGAGGCTTACTGTGATCGATTACGTAATCTGCCCCGAGAGATGTGACCCAGTCCTGCGTTTCGGGGCGCGAAGCTGTGGCAATGACCGTGATGTCAGTCAGAACCTTGGCCAGCTGGATCGCCATGGAACTGACCCCACCTGCGCCTCCGATGATTAGAATGGATGGCTTCGTTCCCGGGACAGACCGACGAATGTCCAGACGATCGAAAAGCATCTCCCAGGCGGTGATTGCTGTCAGCGGTAAGGCCGCGGCTTCTGCCCAGTTCAGAGAGCGAGGTTTGCTTCCGACGATCCGCTCATCGACCAGATGAAACTCGACGTTGGTTCCTGGACGGTTGATCGCACCGGCATAAAAGACCTCATCGCCGACAGAGAAATCCGTCACGTCCGGTCCGGTGCCGACGACAMCCCCCGCCGCATCCCAGCCCAGAACACGCCACTGACCCGCCTCCGGTGTTGCGCTACGGCGGACTTTTGTATCAACCGGATTGACCGACACAGCCCTGACCTCCACCAGAAGATCCCGACCTGAAGGAACAGGTTTCGGTAGATCAATATCCTGAAGAGACGCCGGATTTTCGATGGGAAGCGGCGTCTGATAACCGATGGCACGCATGATGTCTGATCCTCTGTTGAATGAGGAGAAGAGTGAGCACTATGCTGCTTTCAGACAAGAACGCACTTTTAACGCCCATAGTGTCGGAAATGATACCGTTATGACCCGTATTCGCCATCAGTCGCTCGATTGCAGCCCCGGTTGCGCTGTTGAAGCAACGCTTCAGCTCATCGACGGGAAATGGAAAGGCGTGATCCTCTATCACCTGCTTCAGGGGACATTACGCTTCAACGCCATCCGCAAGCGCCTGCCCAACATCACGCAGAGGATGCTGACCACCCAGCTTCGCGAACTGGAGCGCGACGAGTTTGTCTTACGGACGGTTTACCCGGAAGTTCCGCCAAAGGTGGAGTACAGCCTGACCCCACGTGGCCGAACCCTTGAACCCGTCATCATGGCTCTAAAGGCCTGGGGCGACGAGCACACAGAATTCAGGCACGGTTCTGAGATCTGCGCAGATCAGGATGGCGTACTCTCGCGTGCCGCAAATGGGATTGAATGATTGCTGAGTAGTCATTTGGCTAATGGCGGGGRTGGGGGAAACGGAATGTCGGTTATCGGGCAGGCCTGACCGGAAGCAGCCATTCGCAGCGTTCAAGTTCATGACGGCTTCTGACCAACTAGGCTCAGGACTCATAGCCAGAACATGACGGTTGCAGCGAGGCAGATGGCTGAGAAGAAGACGGTCGGGCATCTGTCATAGCGGGTTGCGACCCGCCGCCAGTCCTTGAGGCGACCGAACATGATTTCGATGCTGTTGCGACGTTTGTATCTTCTCTTGTCATATTTGACTGGTTTTCCGCGGGATCTCCGTCCCGGAATGCAGGGCCTGATCCCTTTTCCCTCCAGGGCATCCCTGAACCAGTCAGCATCATAACCCCGGTCCGCCAGCATCCATTGTGCCATGGGCAGGCTGTCCAGCAAGGCAGAGGCTCCGGTGTAATCACTGACCTGTCCTGCTGTCATGAAGAAGCTCAGCGGTCGTCCGTTCTGATCGGTGATCGCATGCAGCTTCGTGTTCATGCCACCTTTTGTCCGTCCGATCAGTCGCCCTGGATCCCCTTTTTTAGCCGCAGGCTCGAAGCCGTGCGGTGCGCCTTGAGATACGTCGCATCAATCATAATCGTCTGGGGCTCTGCCTTTCCGGCAGCCAGACCGTCCATCATCCGGGAAAAGATCCCCATGGCACCCCAGCGCTTCCAGCGGTTGTACAGTGTCTTATGTGGACCGTATTCCCGGGGCGCATCACGCCAGCGCAAGCCATTACGGTTCACAAAAATGATCCCGCTCAACACTCGACGGTCATCAACACGAGGTTTGCCGTGGCTCTTGGGAAAGAATGGTCGCAGGCGCTCCATCTGATCGTCCGTCAGCCAAAACAGGTCGCTCATCTTCAGTCTCCTTGCAGAGCCTGAATCAAAATTCCCTACAAAAATCAATGGGTCCTGAGCCTAACGTCGTTCGACGGTTAGCTTGGCAATGGCCGATTGCGCCGAAACCTCCCGTCCGCCAATCGTAGAAGCGTCGATTGACAACGCGTCCCAAACCTCGCCGTTCTGCTGTGTCCAAGCAGATCTTGAGACTGTCGCACGCGGACACTCCAATCTGACCGACCTCCGGGGTTACATGCGTCTTGACGCCAGCGCCTGCTCCTGCCAGCGCAGTCTCCGCGAGGGACATCGAGGTGATGGCGACGACGTCGTCCTCTGTGCCATGGATCAGGACGATGCGGGAATCTGGCCTCTGGCCTGAGAGCGCGGCGAGGCGTGGGCCGTCGAGCAACACGTGAATTCTTTCGGGGGCATAGTTAGTTACAGGCCTATTGGCGACGACCCTGCATAGCTGGCTTCCTAGGTGTTTAGTCCCGGGATTTGATGGGGTATTAATTTCACGCGAGTGGAAGGAAGCCTTATGGGACAGATACGTCATGGCAGCGCCACGACCCCGCACGCCGTGCGAGCAGCAATACAGCGATCGCAGGCTTCGCTCGCGACGCTGAGCGAGGAGTTCGGGATCAACCCGAAAACAGTTGCAAAATGGCGAAAGCGTGAGACTGTCGAAGATCAGAAAACTGGCCCTAAAGAGCCTTGCCCAACGGTCCTGTCCGAGACGGACGAAGCGATGATAGTGGCATTNTTTCACGCGAGTGGAAGGAAGCCTTATGGGACAGATACGTCATGGCAGCGCCACGACCCCGCACGCCGTGCGAGCAGCAATACAGCGATCGCAGGCTTCGCTCGCGACGCTGAGCGAGGAGTTCGGGATCAACCCGAAAACAGTTGCAAAATGGCGAAAGCGTGAGACTGTCGAAGATCAGAAAACTGGCCCTAAAGAGCCTTGCCCAACGGTCCTGTCCGAGACGGACGAAGCGATGATAGTGGCATTTCGTCGGCATACGTTGCTACCGCTGGATGACTGCCTTTATGCCCTGCAGGCCAGCATTCCCCATCTGACACGCTCGGCCCTGCACCGCTGCCTTCAGCGCCACGAGATCTCACGACTGCCGGATATCGCGGGAGACAAGCCCAAACGCCAGCGCTTCAAACGCTACCCGATCGGGTTCTTTCATCTCGATATCGCAGAGGTCCAGACCGCTGAAGGCAAGCTGTGCCTCTTCGTTGCCATCGATCGGACAAGCAAATTCGCTGTCACACAACTCGTCGGGAAAGCCGATCGGAAGACAGCCTGGGAATTCCTCGAACATCTCCTGAGTATGATCCCTTATCGGGTTCATACCATTCTGACCGATAACGGCATCCAGTTCGCCGAGCAGCCTCGTAATCGCAATACGGCGTGGTCGCGTCCAATGCGCTTTGACATGATCTGCGAAGCCCACGGGATCGAACATCGTCTGACGAAACCCAATCATCCCTGGACGAACGGTCAGGTTGAGCGGATGAACCGGACAATCAAGGAAGCAACCGTCAAACGCTTCCATTACGACAGCCATGAGCAGTTGAGGACACACCTCAACTACAACTACGGACGAAGCCCCAAGATCCTCAGTGGCCTCATCCCTTACGAATACGTCTGCAAAATCTGGACTTCAGAGCCAGAAAGATCATCATCAATCCAACCCATCAAANGGGATCGAACATCGTCTGACGAAACCCAATCATCCCTGGACGAACGGTCAGGTTGAGCGGATGAACCGGACAATCAAGGAAGCAACCGTCAAACGCTTCCATTACGACAGCCATGAGCAGTTGAGGACACACCTCAACTACAACTACGGACGAAGCCCCAAGATCCTCAGTGGCCTCATCCCTTACGAATACGTCTGCAAAATCTGGACTTCAGAGCCAGAAAGATCATCATCAATCCAACCCATCAAATCCCGGGACTAAACACCTAAAGAAAAGGAGCGTTGGCGCTGATTTCTATAACGTTTTCGAAACTAACTCAGTGGATATTTCAAGGTTAGAAAACCCATATCCCTTTCTAAAGTATACTGAGTATAGTATAGACACAATATACTTCGGAAAGACATTATCGTCCTATGGCATCAGAAGACAAGAAAGTGCTTCTGTAAATTAGCCATCTTACAATGAGAGATTTTCCTATTCTTCTACGTGGCCGAAGTCAGATGTCTTACGACCATTCCCACTACGTGATCCGTGACTCAGAGCGGCCTGGATGCGATCAATCAGTTCGGACCTCTGATACGGCTTCCCCAATACCTCAAAGTTGTTATTTTCCGGGGCATTCAATGACATCTCGTCATTGTAGCCAGTGGTGAGAATAACAGGTGTCTGAGCGCACAGTATGCTGATCTTCTCGGCCAGCACCAAGCCATTTGGTCCCCCTGGCATAATGACGTCCGAGAAAACCGCATTAAAAGGCTTCTGTTCCGCAAGAGCTTTCTCGAAAATATCAAGTGCTTCAGTGGAATCATGAGCAGTTGTAACCTGATACCCGATTTCCATGAGGGCATCCGCTGCATACTGGGCAATATCAGCATTGTCTTCGACAACCAGAATATGTGGCGCGTTCGGACTTTCGTCGACCGGATGCGCCTTATAGCCTGTATTTCTCTTAATCGTGTCGATCTGCTCTTTCCCGACATGGACCGGAAAAATCATATGAATGCTTGTGCCACGCTGGTGTTCGCTTTCAACCTCTAGCCGCCCACCAGACTGCTGAACAAAGCCCTGCACCATCGCCAACCCCAGGCCCGTTCCCTGACCGGATGGCTTGGTTGTGAAAAACGGCTCTGTCGCGCGCAGCACAACGTGAGGAAGCATCCCGTGCCCCTCGTCGGCAACTGTCACGACCACGTAGTCTCCTGGTTTTAGACGGCGCGCTTCAGCATCTCCATTAAGATGCAGGAGTTTTGTTTGAATCGTGATGGAGCTTCCAGATGAAGAGGCGTCGCGGGCGTTGGTAATGACGTTCAGAAGCGCCATTTCAAAGTAATTGGCGTCCAGTTTTACGTCTGGCAAACGCAATCGCAGATTCAGATAGAGATCGATCTGATTTCCAACAGACATCTCTATCAATTCCTTGAAAGAACTGATGAGCGAACTCAGATTAACTTCTGTTGGCTCAAGCCGGGTTCGGCGCGCAAAAGACAACAGCTGGCGCGTCAGCTTGGCGCCCCTGTCTGCGGCTTGCTGCGCGATCATATGCTGGCGGTCAAACGCCTGATGATCAAGGCGCTTGTCCTTCATTCGGTCCAGGCTATTGTTCAGGATCTGCAATAAATTATTGAAATCGTGTGCAAGGCCCGCCGTTAGTTGCCCGATCGCCTCCATTTTCTGGCCCTGTCGCAAAGCCATCTCGCTTTCACGGCGTTTGGAGACATCCAATTGGCTTGCAAAAAAATAGATCAGCTCTCCCTGCTCGTCGAACACCGGTCCCATGAAAATCGCGTTCCAGAACGGCGTTCCGTTCCGTCGATAGTTCAAGATCTCGAGAGCAATAGGTTTGCAATTCGTGATAGCGTCTCTCAGTTGCCGGACATCATTGGGATCGGTACCCGCACCCTGCAGAAAACGGCAGTTTCTTCCGACCACCTCACTGGCCTCATATCCCGTGAGGTCAAGAAATGCGTTGTTCGCGAAGGCAATCGGACAGTCAGGCAGACGCGGATCAGCCAGAATCATCGGCATTCTTGTCATTTCGACTGCTGCAAAGAAAACATTACTTCTATTTTCGAGCGTCGGATCGCTGATTGTTGTCTGCGCCCAGTGACGTGGCTCACGATCACTCAATGTTGCCAGCTCGCCAGTCGAGGGATATCTCGACGGACCCTGATTCGGTACAGGTTCTTGTGAGTTGTTTTGGTCGTTATTCATGAACTCTGCCGATGGCGTAGGGCGCGATTGCATAACGATCCATCTCATGCGGAAGAACGGAACGGCAACACAAATCTTTCTTTTAGATGGAAATCACTGACTTTGGATTATCTTTCAGGCCACCCGATGAACGTCATTCGTGCCCCAGACATATGTTGCAGATCCATGCGCAAACAGGTTGCTGATCGCCGGAGCGGAGATGTCCAGACCTCCGGTATAGGTCCCCATCGCCGGCAGGATCAGACGTTCTTCTCCTGTGATAAAGCATGGGCGGCTCATAACGTGGCCCTTGCTTCGTATCCTGATCTTCGGATGAAGATGCCCTGCCAGTTCCGCATGGCCGGAAGGAATGACTGCAGATGGAATATGTCGAAGGAGAAGATTGCCACACCGGCATTCTTCAAGCCATTCGCCTGCGGCCTCTGGAACCGGACCCCCATCATGATTTCCTGTAATCCATAACGGAGCGACTTTCTGGCTGATACGATTGAGAAGGGCTCGTTCGGCGCCAAGAAGACGCTTCCCAGCGGAATGGTCATGAAAGCTGTCCCCAAGGGCTATTAAAAGTCGAGGCGTATACGTTTCAGTTAGCAGTAATACCCTCTCCAGCGTGGAAACCGTGTCTCCGGGCGGTAGCAGCAACCCACGTGTCCGGGCAGATGTGCCTTTTCCGAGGTGAAGGTCAGCGACAACGAGTGTCTCAGTTTCAGGCAGAAGAACGGCACCACCGGGGAGAAGATGTATTCGCTCACCTGCGAGGGTAATCTCCCGGAATTTCATGCTTTTCCTGCTAGAGCGTACAGCTTGTCAGCCTCAGCCAGCAGATAGTCTTCCCCTTCTCCTCCTTTAATTTTTTCACGCCCTTGTTCGAGAAGAACAGGAACGGCCAGCGGCGAGACATGGGACAGGGTAACATGCTCGATATGTCCCTGAATTCGATCCAGCATGGCGGACAAACGCCCCAGGTCGGTCAAACCTTCTTCTGCCTGTAGACGTGTCGCCCGCAGGAGGATGTGATCAGGATCGTATTTTCTAAGGACGTCATAAAGCAGATCGCTACTAATCGTCATTTGGCGCCTGTTTTTCTCGCGTCCCGGATAATTGCGCTCTACCAGCCCGGCAATAATGGCAACGTCCCTGAAAGTCCGGCGAAGCATGGCACTTTCGGCCAGCCAGTCCGTCAGATTGCCGCCCAGCAGATCCCTGCTGAACATCTCCGTCATGGCGCCTGTAGGATGAACGCACCAGCATGCGACCATATAATCGTTCGCGACAAAGCCCAGAGGACCTTTTCCTGTTTCTTCCAGTCTTTTCGTCAGCAACAGCCCCAGCGTCTGATGTGCATTCCGTCCCTCAAAAGGATACGCCACGATGTAATACAGTCCCCGATGGGGAAAGGTCTCGACCAGAAAGTTTTCCGGCCCCGGCAACTCAGAGCGGCTCGCCTGTAAAGAGAGCCAGTCCTGTACGGGTTTCGGCAAGACCTCCCAAGCGGATGGTGTGTGCAGTATTTCACGTACATGCCTTGCCAGACCGGGTGAGATGGAAAGCTGGTTGCCTCCGTAAACCGGCACACGTGGGTCTTTTCCCCGACCACGCGCTGCCTGAACAGTGGTATCGTGCAGCCCAAGAAACTCCAGAAGCTCTCCGCCCAGCAGAAACGTATCTCCCGGCACGAGTGTCGAAGCGAAATACTCGTCAATTTCTCCATAGGGCTTTCCGCGCCGGGATTTGACGCGCAGCATCGGGGTATCAACGATGGTACCGATATTCATCCGACACTGCCGGATAATCTGCTCATTACGGACCCAGAGCTTCCCAAGTGAATCTCGGAAAAGGCGCTGATGGCGCTCGTAGGCCTGCAAGGCATAGCCGCCATCTTCCACAAACCGGATAATTTCATCGAAATCAGCGCGGGAAAGCTGGCTGTAAGGAGCGGTCTGACGGACTTCTGCGTATAGAGTGTCCGGAAAGAAGGGCCCGCTACAGGCCGTGACCAGCACATGTTGAGCCAGAACATCAAGGGCTCCTGCACGTGGAGGCTCACCATCAAGTTCGTGGTGCAAAACAGCTTCTTTGGCGGCTTCACATTCCAGAACTTCGAACCGGTTGGCCGGGGCAAGAAGTGCGCGCGAGGGTTCGTCCATCCGGTGGTTCGCGCGTCCGATCCTCTGGGTCAGACGAGAAATCTGCTTTGGTGCCCCGACCTGAATGATCTGGTCCACTGCACCCCAGTCCAGCCCCAGATCAAGCGAGGACGTCGCCACGACCGCCCGCAGGTCGCCCCGCGCCATGGCTTCCTCCACCCGCGACCGACGTGCTGCGTCCAGACTGCCATGATGAAGCCCGATTGGCAGATTATCGGCATTATCTTTCCAGAGTGCCTGAAACAGCAGTTCCGCCTGTGCCCGACTATTGACGAACACAATGGTCAACCTGGCACGCGCAATTTCTGCCAGAATGGCCGTAGCACTTCCCAGACCCGTGCGACCAGCCCAGGGAAGATACCCCCTTTGGTCAGGCAAAAGTACATGAACATCCGGTCGTACGCCGTCTTCCGCTTTGACAAGGCGAATGTCAGCACTTTGCCCCGTTGGAGACACCCAGGCAGCCATGGCAGAAGGATGTGCCACGGTTGCAGAAAGACCATTGATGCGTAGCGCGGGTGCAAAAACTCTCAGGCGGCTGGCGCACAAAACGAGCTGGTCTCCCCGCTTTGTACCTGCCATCGCATGTACCTCGTCGATAATCAAAACTTTGAGCGTGGAAAAATATGTAGCCGCATCAGGATACGAGAGCAGGAGCGCCAGACTTTCCGGCGTTGTCAGCAAAATATGTGGCGGATTTTTCTGCTGCCTTTTCCTGCGTGCTCCGGATGTGTCTCCGCTGCGAACTTCAACCCGGACAGGCAGCCTCATCTCCATGATTGGACGGGACAGACTTTCTGCGATATTGGCCGAAAGCGCCTTCAGGGGACTGACATACAGCGTGTGTAGACCTTCGCAGGAACCGTCAGCCAGTTCGATAAGACTGGGTAGAAACCCGGCAAGCGTTTTTCCTCCACCCGTCGGCGCAATGAGGAGCGCGGACACGCTGTCTTCTGCCGCCTGTAACATGGCGAACTGGTGAGGTCGGGGCGACCATCCCTGTTGCGAAAACCAGCTCTGAAAAGGTTCGGGAAGATGTTTGCTCATTGGCGTTAAGGAACGCACACGCGTTTCGCGGGTTCTGTTGGCCGGACAAGACATGGAGAGAACCGGGTGGACTGGCTTGAGTTGAAACCGGAAGGTCTTTTCTGCGTGCCTGGCGCCTTTTACATTGACCCTCTTCAGCCAGTAGCCCACGCCGTCATCACTCACGGCCATTCCGATCATGCCCGACCCGGCCACAGGCATGTCACCGCTACGCCTGAAACACTGGCGATCATGCGTCTTCGGATGGGCGAAGACCGGGCGGGCCAGACTCAGCAAAGACTGGCTTATGGGGAAGTCGTCTCCATTGGAGATATAAAGCTCTGGCTCGCGCCTGCCGGACATGTTCTGGGAAGTGCGCAGATCGTCATGGAGTACCGTGGGGAACGCGCCGTCGTCAGTGGCGATTACAAGCGCGCGCCCGACCCGACATGCGTTCCGTTTGAGGTGGTTCCCTGCGATCTGTTTGTGACGGAGGCGACCTTTGGTCTTCCTGTCTTCCGGTTACCCGATCCCGCTCACGAGATCGCCAAACTTCTGCATGACGTACGCCTGTTTCCGGAACGCACACATGTCGTAGGCTGTTATGCGCTCGGCAAGTGCCAGCGCCTGATCGCCCTGCTTCGGGGAGGGGGATATCACGCACCGCTATGGCTCCATGGGGCGCTTCTGCCGATGTGCAGTCTGTATGAGGATTTTGGGATTCCGCTGGGTGAGCTGCGTTCCGCAACTGCCGCCAAAAAAGGCGAAATGCTTGGAGGCATTGTTCTGGCGCCCCCTTCCGCAATTGCCGACCGATGGGCGCGTCGCCTGCAAGATCCTGTCGTCTGCCTGGCCTCCGGATGGATGCATGTCCGACAAAGGGCCAGAGCGCGCGGTGTCGAATTGCCTGTTGTCATCAGCGATCATGCCGACTGGGACGCTCTGCTGGAGACGTGTCAGGCCACTGGTGCGAAGGAAATCTGGGTCACGCACGGGCGTGAAGACGCTCTGATCCACGCATTGGGCAGGATGCAGATCCGCGGCCGGGCTCTACGGCTGATTGGATATGAAGATGATGAGGAAGCTACTGAACAGGAAGTTGCCGGACAGGATGCCAGCGTATGATCGAGTTCGCCACACTTCTGGAACGTCTGGCCTTTACACCTGCGCGAAACATGAAGCTCGCGCTCCTCAGGGAGTATTTTTCCATGGCCCCGGATCCGGACCGGGGATACGCACTGGCCGCAATGGCGGGAAGTCTGTCTTTTACCGCGGCCAAACCAGCCATGCTCAGGACGCTGGCCATGGAGCGTACCGATCCCGAACTGTTTGCCTGGTCTTACGATTATGTTGGAGACCTCGCGGAAACAGTTTCACTGATCTGGAAGCCGGAGCGCACGGAGCACGATATTCCGGCTCCACCCGGGCTGGCAGAGGTTGTTCACACACTGGAGCGCCTTCCCAGGACAGATGTTCCGGACGTTGTCAGACAGTGGCTGGATGCGTGCGATACGACCTCACGCTATGCCCTTCTCAAACTTATTACCGGCTCACTCCGGGTAGGCGCGTCGGCTCGTCTGGCAAAAACGGCTCTTGCCGAGATGGCTTCTGTCGCCGCTGATGACATTGAAGAAGTCTGGCATGGCCTTAAGGCACCCTATAAGGAGCTTTTCGCCTGGGTCGAAGGAAAAGGGCCAAAACCGGATGCAAAAGATGCTCCTGTCTTCCGGCCTCCCATGCTTGCCCAACCTCTGGAAAATGTTGATCTGACCGCTTTTGATCCTGCCGAATGGCGCGCGGAATGGAAATGGGATGGCATCCGGGTCCAACTCGTTTCCACTCCTCAGGGACAGCGGATTTACACCCGCACAGCGGAGGATATCGGCAAGGCATTTCCGGACATACTGGCTATCCTTCAGGATCTGGGAAGCCATGTCGTTCTGGATGGGGAGCTTCTGGTCGTCCAGGATGGTGTCGTTGCACCATTCGCGGATCTCCAGCAGCGCCTGAACAGGAAATCACCGACCACCTCCATGCTCCGGGACATGCCAGCCGGCATCCAGCTGTACGATATCCTGTTTGAAGATGGCGAAGACCTTCGGTCCCTGCCCTTCGATATGCGGAGGCAGCGACTGGAAAGCTGGTACGCGCGTCTGAAGCCGCCCCGTATGGTTCTGTCAGACCTCATTCCGTTCGGGAACTTCGAAGATCTGGCCATGCTTCGCGAAAATGCCCGAAGCGAAGGTATTGAAGGACTGATGCTGAAAAAGGCCGACAGCCCGTATGTGCCTGGTCGTCCACGGGGGCCTTGGTGGAAATGGAAACGCGAGCCTCTGACTGTCGATGCCGTCGTCATGTATGCCCAACGTGGTCACGGCAAAAGAAGCAGCTTTTATTCCGATTTTACTTTTGGCCTTTGGCGTACAGTCGAAGGAAAACGCGAGCTTGTTCCCATCGGCAAAGCCTATTCAGGCTTTACGGATGAGGAACTGAAATTTCTGGACAAATGGGTTCGCGATCATACCATGAAACGTTTCGGCCCTGTCAGGGAAGTCTCACAGGGACTGGTTCTGGAAATTGCCTTTGACGCGGCTCAGTATTCCAAGCGGCACAAAAGCGGCGTCGCGCTCCGGTTTCCTCGTGTAGCCCGTATTCGACGCGACAAACCCCCAGAAGAAGCAGACGATCTGGAAGCCTTTATCAGGGCTTTTCTATAAGGATGACACCAGATTTTCCAACGTGAATTCTTCCCGCCCGAAACAATCTGGAGACGGAGTCACGCGTTAGTGACCTGCCGAACAGACTTTGCATTCAAGTTGACTGACACATTGACTGGGCCGCGGGAAACAGGAAGATCATGATTGCACGTCTCTGGAAGATTACGCTCGGGGGAGCGCTTGCCTCCTCCACAGCTGCCTTAATCCTCAGTCGGATCAGGACAGGCTCTTATGGACCGGGCGTGAACTGTACGGCACACTGGCTGCACGGTGATGACGCCGCCAAAATCGGGAAGCTGGATGTCTCTCATTCCCTCGCCGGCATCGCAACCAATACATCTGCCGTATTTTTCTGGGCCTGGTTCTACAACAAGGCCCTAGGTCGCAATCCGACGGTGATGCGCACAGTGCTCTTAACGGCAGCTCTTGGCCCTGCATCCTGTGTGGTGGACTATAAAGCCACTCCAAAACGTTTCACTCCAGGCTGGGAACTCGTCTTCTCCCGTTCGGATATGGCGCTCATCTACCTCTTAATGGTCATCGGCATGTTTTGCGGGAGTCTCGGAAAATCATCGTCTTACAAGAAGACCGAAGGCAACGGAGCATGACACCTCGGATCTATCATGGCGAAGAAGCTCAGGCGGAACGTACACCTCTCGAAGGCGGTCTGCTGGGATGGCTTGCCATTCTGATGCTGGCCGTCCTCCTGCTCTGTGGTCGCCTCACCTCCGGGAAGATCCGGTCTTTCGTTTTCCATCTAGCTAGGATCTGGGTTGCAGGCCTGTTCTGTTTTTTTGCTGGCGTCCATCGTGGGGCAAGTTTTTACAATCCTGAAGGGCCGCGTCTGTCTGATCCGATGATTTTCCTGAGCATGCATTTCGGAGGGTTGGGGCTAGCGCTTCTGCCCTCGCGCACGGCATGGCGGATTGCGCCAGCCGGAATGTTTCTGACACTCGGTGGAGACGTTTTTCTGGCCCGTCAGGACCGGCTTCCCCGTTTCTTTCTACGCCTGCGGCCGTTCCAGCTTCTGGTCGCGACAGCACTGATTGCTCTTCTTGGCGCGGCAGCACGCAATAACGTCGAGGCCCGGGTGTGACATTGCTGATCCCTGTTCTGGGAGACCAGCTTTCGCCCTCTCTTGCCAGTCTGCAGAACGTGGACCGAAAGACGTCCGTGGTGCTCCTCATGGAGGTCTGGGACGAAGCGACCTATGTCCGGCACCACAAGAAGAAGATAGCATTCATATTTTCTGCCATGCGTCACTTTGCCGATGATCTGCGAGCAAAGGGCTGGACGGTCGATTATGTCACACTCGACGAGCCGGAAAATACGCACGGTTTCACAGGCGAGGTTGTGCGTGCAGCGAAAAGGCACCGTGCCACGCGTATCCGGGCAGTCACAGGCTCTGAATATCGTGTCTGTCAGCTCCAGCAGGAATGGGGTAAAAAAGCTGGCATTCCCTGCGACATTCTTGAGGATGACCGGTTCATCTGCTCGCGGGACGAATTCGAGCATTGGGCCAAAGGCCGCAGAACGCTACGCATGGAGTATTTCTATCACGAGATGCGCCTGAAAACGGGTCTGTTGATGAATGCTGACGGCACACCGGCGGGCGGTCAGTGGAATTTCGATCATGACAACCGCGAAAAACCTGCCGGCCGCCTGAATTATCCTTCTCCAGAGCGTTTCAATCCCGATGACACGACCACAGATGTCCTGAAACTCGTGCAGCATCGCTTCGGTGACCATTTCGGAGAACTGGAGCCTTTCGCGCTTCCTGTCACACGGCATCAGGCTCTAAAAGCACTTGAAGCATTTGTAAGCACCTCCCTTCCCGACTTCGGGCGCTACCAGGACGCCATGATGACGGGGCAGGACTATCTTTATCACAGCAGTCTCTCCCTCTGTCTCAACACGGGGTTGCTGACTCCGCACGAGGTCTGCGCAGCAGCAGCCGAGGCCTATGAGCAGGGCGACGCCCCCATCAATTCCGTCGAAGGTTTCATTCGCCAGATCATTGGCTGGCGCGAATATATGCGCGGAATGTACTGGCGCGACATGCCCCGGTTTGCATCCCGGAATGAGCTGGCCGCTCATAGAGCTCTGCCTGAATTTTTCTGGACGGGCCAGACAGACATGAACTGTCTGGCCCAGAGTATCGATCAGACAAAACGGGAAGCATACGCTCACCATATCCAGCGCCTGATGGTTCTGGGCAACTTTGCCCTTCTGTCTGGTCTAAATCCGCAAGAAGTCTCGGACTGGTTTCTGGTTGTGTATTTCGATGCCTTCGAATGGGTTGAACTTTCCAATGTCATTGGCATGAGCCAGTTTGCTGATGGCGGGAAGATCGCCTCCAAACCGTATGTAGGTTCAGGCGCCTATATCAACCGCATGTCGGATTACTGCGGGAAATGCCGATTTGACGTCGGGCAGAAGACAGGCTCCGAGGCCTGCCCCTTCAACGCTCTTTACTGGGACTTTCTGGCACGGCACGAAACACGGTTTTCTCACAACATGCGCATGAAAAACATGTACACAATGTGGCACCGTTTCAGCAGGGAAAGACAGCAGGAGTATCGCTCGAGTGCGTCGGCTTTTCTCGAAACCCTTACTCCGGCTACACCGGGCTGGTCGCGTAAAGCGTGAGTCAATTTCTGTCCGAAAAACAGGACGCGCCCCTGATCCTGACCCTTGAGCTGGAAAAGTCCGTGCAGGACTGGGCGCAGTCCATGCGGGAGCGTCATTTTCCCAAAGAGCGCAATATCGTCCCTGCCCATATCACGCTTTTCCACGCCCTGCCTGCAGACTATGAAGACACCCTCCTGACGCATCTGACCGGATATCAACAGGCGCCCTGCGTCACAATCGAGGCGCCATTTCTGCTGGGACAAGGTGTGGCTTATCGTATCCTGTCCCCTGAGATCAAAGGCGTCCGGGAAGAAATTGCCGACCTTGTTCCGCCAGAACGCCGTACGGCACAGGATCGCGCGCGATGGAGCCCCCATCTGACCATCCAGAACAAGGTTTCTCCCCAGAAAGCCCGCGAGCTTCTAGAACAGCTGTCACAAGGCTATGAACCTGTGAAAACCCATGGAGCGGCCCTTCGCCTATGGAGATATCTTGGCGGACCTTGGGAACTCCTCGTCCGAACACCTTTTACGCCACGTAGCCATTCTTAAATTTTTCCTTATGCCGGGAATTGCTGAATCCGGTCTAAAATGCTTTGACTGTGCTTGCATGACCCGAGGAATGATGCACTTTTTTCCTGCCCGATCATCTGCATGACGCCACAGCAAAGGTCATTGTTCGGGCTTGCCGGCATCATCGCCCTCTCTTTCGCTACAGAACTGAACGAACAGGTCTCGGCTCAGGCGCTTCCTGATATCGCGGGTGCTCTGGGGTTGAGTCTGGACTCCCAGCGCTGGTTCTCGAGTTTGTACATTACCGCCGAAATCATCGGGATGTCGGTCTCACCCTGGCTTGCCGTAACACTGACTTTGCGACGGTTTTCGTTTTTTGTAGCGCTTCTCGCTGTCCTGTCGTCCAGCCTTATTCCGTTCACCTCCACCCTGTCCCTACTCTACATCCTGCGTGTTTTTCAGGGGCTGGCAGGAGGATTTACTGTTCCTCTTCTCATGACCATAGCCTTGCGGGTTCTCGCGCCGCCCATACGGCTTTACGGTCTGGCCGCATATGCCCTGACCGCAACTTTCTTTCCCAATCTCAGCATGGCATTCGCCGGATTATGGACGGATCTCGTGGACTGGCGTTTCGTCTTCTGGCAGTCGATTCCGCTCTGCACCCTGTCTTTCCTGCTGTTGTGGTACGGCATGCCGGTCGATCCGCCAAAACATGAGCGGTTTTGGAAGTTCGACTGGAAAGGTTTCCTTCTGATTGTCTTTGGAATGGGCTCTTTCTCGATCATGCTCCAGATGGGCGACTGGATGGACTGGTTCAACAGTCCTTTTATCTGCGTGCTCGGGCTGACAAGCCTCGTCTGTATTCCGCTTTTCGTTCTAAACGAGTGGTTTCACCCACTTCCACTGTTCAGGTTCCAGCTGCTTGGTCGCCGCAACTTTGCCTACGGCGCGACCACCCTGCTGACCTTTGTTGTCATTTCTCTTTCCTCATCCACGTTGCCAGCATCCTTTTTGCAATCCGCCGCTGGTTATCGTCCGGAACAGATCTATCCTGTCACACTGGAAATCGCGACCATACAACTCGTCATGCTTCCTCTGATGGCGGTCGTTCTGAACAAAACCTGGGTAGATTCCCGCATTGTCAGCTTTATCGGCATGGCCTGCATTCTGACGGCGTGCATCGGCGATTTCTTCCTTACCTCGAACTGGAACCGTGACCAGTTCTATCTTTGGCAGGCGTTACAGGGCATTGGCAACGCGATGATTGTCATGCCTCTGCTGATGATGTCCACCAACACACTCGATCCTTCGGAGGGACCATTTGCCTCTGCCATGGTCAACACACCGCGGGCGGTTGCAGAAGCCGTAGGCATCTGGTTGCTTCAACTCATGCACCGCGAACGAGGCTCGCTTCACTCTGATCGGATTGCTGACCACCTCGGGCAGGTTCGTTACAGCCTCGTGCAGGGCACAAACCCTGTTCTGCAACGGCCTGCTCCTCTCACGCCCTCCGGCCAGGCTGCCTCTCCCGGCAGTATGGGCGCCTTGCATGCCCAGATGGCCCGACAGACCGCAACGTTGACGTTCAGCGATGACTGGGTCGTGCTCGGGGGTCTCGTGGTTTTTCTGATGATCTGGGTCTGCGTCCTTCCCGTTCGAACCTATCCCCCCCGTATCGTGTTTCAGTCGAAATAACTCCCGAAGCCATCCTGCATACGGCAGGACATGAAAGGAATTGCCGCAGGATGGCAGACCAGCACGACAAGTCTTCCCAGGATACTCGGGAAGAGGAACAGAAAAAAAAGCAGGACCGCAAACACCAAATCATTACCCGCTGGCTGTTCATTGGTGGGGGTCTTGTCATCCTCATTTTCATCGCTGTCGTTCTGGCCATTATTTTTGTACCCAACCGCCATGTCTGGACCGACGATGCCTATGTGACAGCCCATTATACCGTCGTTGCCCCCCGGATCGCCGGACAAGTGATCGCTGTTGATGTCACAGACAACCAGCCCGTGAAAGCCGGACAGGTTCTTGTCGAACTGGACCCCCACGATTACCAGACCACACTGGATCAGAGCCGTGCGACGCTTGCCCGGGACGAAGCACTCGTGCAGGACGCCGCAGCCAGCGTGTCACGCCAGCCCTCCATTATCGATGAAAATGTCGGGGAAGCCGCCCGCATCCGTGCCCAGCTCGTTTTTGCCCGTCAGAATGACCAGCGATATACCAACCTGGCCCGTACGGGTGCCGGTTCGACGCAGGAACATCAGCAGTCCGCAGCGAGCCTGCGCGAAATGGAGGCAACACTCCAGTCCCTTGAAGCACGCATTGCCGCCGCACGCGCCCAGATCCCTGTCCTTCAGGCCCGACACAAATCTGCACTGGCGACCGTGGATATGGACCGTGCCCACGTCCGTCAGGCCGAACTGAACCTGTCCTATACCAAAGTCCGCGCGCTGGAAGACGGTATGATCGGCGAACGCAGCGTCCAGACCGGAAATTATGTTGCTCCAGGTGCCGCTCTTATGGCGCTCGTCCCGCTCGACCAGATCTGGATCCGCGCCAACTACCGTGAGCTCGCGCTCCGTCACATGCGTCCAGGTCAAGCTGTCAAAATTCATGTGGATGCCTACGACGTGACTCTGGATGGGATCGTGGACAGCATTCCCCCTGCCTCGGGCGCTGTCTTCGCCCCCATTGCGCCGGAAAACGCGACCGGAAACTTCACCAAGATCGTCCAGCGGCTGCCGGTCAAGATTATCCTTGCGCCGAACCAGCCGCTGGCCCGTCTGCTGCGTCTTGGCTTTTCCGTAGAGACCACGGTGGATACCAACCTCGACAATGTCACCGTCGAACAGCTTCAAAGCCCGAAAAGCGTTACGACTTCCCTATCTTCCCCAACATTTGCTGCGGCGCCATGAAGCGCCATTCCATTTCCGCATTGCTGACCGGAAGCCTCGTACTTTCGGCCTGCACCATGGGGCCGGACTTTCATCGCCCGACCATGAATACTCCCGCCAGTTGGGGGCCTGAACCCCAGAGTGCCAGTCAGACCTATGCGGGTGCTGTCGACACGCACTGGTGGCAAAATTTCCATGATCCCGAACTGACCAGCCTCACCAGCCGGCTCGGAAAACAGAACCTCAGTCTGCAGATCGCCGCAGAGCGCATCAGCGAGGCCCGGTCACAGATGAGAGCTGCCGCATCCGCGGGTCTGCCACAGGCCAACTGGTCCGGCTCCTACGCCTACCGCCAGCTCAGTTCTGAAGGTATTTTTTCGCTCGCGGAACCACGACCCGGTTCGAGCATGAATTTCAATCTTTACGAAAACGTCCTGAGCACCAGTTGGGATCTGGATCTATTCGGTACCATTCGCCGCAGCGTTGAAGCGCAACGTGCCAACGAAACAGCCATGTTTGCGGCCCGCCGCGCCACAGCGCTCGCTGCAGTTAGCGACCTGGCGACTAGTTACATGCAACTGCGTGGCGTCCAGCAGCAACAAGCCATTCTCAAATCGAATATCGCACTGGCCCGACGCAGCCTGAATCTGGTGAAAGATCGTTTCGCCAATGGCGTTGCCACGACTCTGGACGTCTCACAGGCCTCTGCACAGCTTGCCAGCATGAACGCTGATTTACCCGGACTTGAAAACTCCGAAGCAGCTCTCATCAATGCTATTGGTCTGCTTTTGGCAGAGCCCCCCCGCGCCCTTGAGGCCGAATTGAGGCCATCCTCTGTCCAGCCGCCCCTCCCGGCCCACGTTCCCGTGGGTTTTCCATCAGATCTGACACGTCGTCGTCCGGACATCCTTGAGGCCGAAGCACGTCTCCATGCTGCGACCGCAGAAGTCGGTGTTGCCACGGCGGCCTTTTATCCGGACATCACGCTCGCCGGGAATATGGGAACGGAGTCCTTTTCCGCTTCTGATTTCTTTTCGCTGCCGGCAAAGCAGTTCAGCGTTGGTCCTACCCTCAATATTCCTGTTTTCGAAGGTGGACGGCTGATCTCTACGCTCCAGTTCCGCAAGGCCGCGCAACGTGA
Source organism: Gluconobacter sp. P5B12 (assembly GCF_018812035.1). Lineage (NCBI taxonomy): Bacteria > Pseudomonadati > Pseudomonadota > Alphaproteobacteria > Acetobacterales > Acetobacteraceae > Gluconobacter > Gluconobacter sp. P5B12. The sequence goes on from NZ_JACRVV010000003.1 coordinate 344,883, forward strand.
AGCCATCCTGAGCTGGCACAACACGGTTTTGAATGCCTGGCGCGAAGTCGACGATGCCATGACGGCCTATACCAAGGCACAGTCAACTTATAATCTGACGCAACAGGCACTTCTTCAGAACAAGGCCGCCTTCAACGCCGCGCATGAGCGTTACCGGCAAGGCGCGTCGGATTATCTGAACGTCGTGGCAACACAGGCAGCTCTGCTTTCCAGCCAGTCTGCCCTTTCCATTAGCCGAACGCGAACTGAGACCGCACTTGTTGCCCTTTACCGCGCACTGGGTGGAGGTTGGCAGTATGCCGAATAAACCTAGGTAGAGCTTGTTAGATCTTTGACCTCTTTTCAGAACAAGACGGAATAGGCCTCAGGAGGCCGGTCCTGAAAGAACGCCCTATTTTCTTTTTTAGGAAACTGTCCTCCCCCATGCGGGATTAATCCTTTCGGTTACCCCAAAGGAAAAATCCATGCCGCCCACGCCTCGACGCAGTTCGTTCCTGCCCCTTGTGACTGGCATCTTACTCGTTCTGCTCGGCCTGGGTCTGGCCTTGCCCGGTTTCTGGCTGATTGGGCTGGGAGGCTCTTTCTACTACGCCGTCGCAGGCGTCCTCATGGTGGCGTCCGGCATTCTGATGATCCGGCTTCACCCCGGTGCTTCCGCAGTTTATGCCGCTCTCCTGCTTTATACGCTTGTCTGGGCATTGGGGCGCGTAGGCCTTGATGGCTGGCGCCTTCTCCCGCCTCTTGCCCTGCCAGCGGGGATGGGCCTGTGGGTGTTCAGCCCCTGGATTACAGGGCGACTACTCCAAGGCACGGAGCGTCGCTCCTTCGGCAAACCCGTTGTGGCAGGCGGCATGGCCTTCTGCGCGGCACTCTTTGTCTTTGTGTTCGCCTGCGGCTGGCACATTACTGCCTCGCGCGACCACCAGTTCAATCCGTTCCCCGGTGAGACCGGTGCGACCCTTCCGGGCGCGGACCAGCAGGCTGCCAATGACTGGCAGTTCTATGGTGGCTCTCCAGCCGGAGACCGCTTTGCTATGCCCACCCAGATCAATGCCGCCAACGCTCATGATCTGAAAGTGGCGTGGGTCTATCACAGCAAGGATCTGCCACGCGCGGGCGAGAACTCCCGCGGGCGGGAATTCAGCTTTGAAGCAACCCCCATCAAGATCGGCAACCGGCTGTTTTTCTGCACGCCACACCGAGATGTCGTGGCGCTGGATGCAACATCCGGAAAGGAAATCTGGCGATATTCGCCGGGTGGGGAATTCGGCAAGAACATCTATCAGGCCTGCCGTGGCGTTTCCTACGTCAATGCGCCGGGAACGGATTGCGCCCATCGCATCGTCTCAACAAATTCCAGCTCCCCTCCAACCCTATTTGAAATCGATGCCGACACGGGAAAACTCTGCGAGAGTTTTGGCGATCATGGCGTTGTGGATCTCCGGCGTGGGATGGGAGCTATTCCACCCGGCTTTCACTTCATCACCTCCCCCCCCATGGTGCTGCATAACCGCATCATGACGAGTGGCTGGGTCTATGATGATCAGACGGTTGGCGAGCCCTCCGGCGTCATTCGTGGCTTTGATGCCATTACGGGCCAACTGGCCTGGGCCTGGGACATGGGCCGTACACCAACCAACAAACCGCTGGATCCCGACGAAGTCTTTACCCGCGGCACCGCCAATGGCTGGGGCGTCTATACGGCCGATGCCGGGCTGAACATGGTTTACGTCCCGCTCGGGATTGCCACGCCTGACTATTTCGGTGGCAAGCGCCGGAGCTTTGACGAGAAATATGACAGCTCCCTTGTCGCCTTGGATATCACGACGGGCGAGGAGCGCTGGCATTTCCAGACCGTTCATCATGATCTGTGGGATTTTGACCTCCCGGTCGGCCCATCTCTGGTGGATCTGCCAGATACCCACGGCACCCTGACGCCCGCGCTGGTACAAACAACCAAGCAGGGCGAACTCTTCGTGCTGGACCGTCGAACCGGAGCCCCATTCTATCGCGTTCAGGAAACACCCGTACCCGCCGGGGACACGCCGGGCGAGCACTATTCGCCGACGCAGCCACTCTCCGTCGATATGCCCAATCTGCGCCGCCCTAATCTGACAGAAGACGACATGTGGGGCGCAACCCCGTATGATCAGATGTTCTGCCGCATTGCCTTCCGCTCCATGCGGGACAAGGGCCTCTTCACACCGCCGAGCCAGCAGGGCACCGTGGGGTTTCCAGCGTTTGATGGTGTGGCAGACTGGTATGGCGGCACCGTCGATCCGACGCACGGTGTCATGTATATCAACACCACCTTCATTCCGTTCCTGATGACGCTGGTGCCGCAGGAAAAAGCTCTTGCCAAAGGGCTCTACAAATCCTGGCATGACTGGGCACAGCCTTATCCAGAACCTGTTTTCACGAACAATCCCCAGCATGGCCTGCCCTTCGCGGCCGTCGTGAAGCCTTGGCTTGGCCCGTTTGGTGCCCCTTGCCTCGCACCGCCCTGGGGCAAAATGCAGGCCATTGATCTTGTTCACCGTCGGGTCATCTGGGAGCGGGCTCTGGGCACAACGAAGAATGTTGGCCCGACGAACATGCTGCGGATGCCCGTTGGCCTCCCCACCAGTGTCTTCTCCATGGGCGGCAGCGTAACCACGCCGAATGGTCTGGTGTTCATAGGCGCTCTGGCCGATCAAAGCTTCCATGTTCTCGACGGACACGACGGTCACACACTGTTCAAAACGGAACTGGATGCCGGCGGCAATGCCACGCCGCTGACCTATATGGGTGAAGACGGGCGGCAATATGTTGTGCTGGCTGTAGGTGGCCACGGCGGCCTAAAAACGCGCAACAGCGATGAAGTCGTAGCCTTTGCATTACCCAAAGCCCCATAAGGTCTGTTAGGGATCTGGGTTGTGTTGACACAAGACCTGATCCTGTCCCGGACGGACAGGTCTGCTGGCAACGTGACCTAGGTGCGAACAGACGTCGCCACAGGTCGCGTCAGCGCCAACAATCCCTCGGGCCCACGCGTTACTCCGTAGCCGCTTGCGCCTGCTCCTCCGAAAGGCAGTCTTGGATCTGCAGTGGGCACGATCAGGTCGTTGATACACACCGAGCCCGAGCGAAGCCGTCGTGCCAACCGGCTGGCCTCCGGCACCGGCCCGAAAATACTTGCTCCCAGCGCATATGACATACTCTTCTCCAGCATCATGGCTTCCTCGATATCCGAGATACCCGTCAGCGCCAGCCAAGGCATGAAAATGTCCGTATCCAGGAGGCGATGCAGTTCCTCCACCTGCGTGAATATGGTCACATCCCCCACCATCTCTACACGGCCACCCGCCGCCTCTATCCGTTCCGTCAGTGCCCTAAGCCGCGCTTGGCCAGCACTGTCGCATAACAGAGGTGCTTTTTGCGCTAGCGTGAACCTCAGCGATGCCAGAAGTGCTGCCTTGTCTTCGTGGCGGACAAAAACCCGATGCGGCGCAATACATGTCGCGCCGTTATTCAAACGGACCCCATAAGCAAGCCGACGCGCCACATGAGCCAGATCAGCCCCCGGCAACACAAACACAGGGTCCACACCTGACAGCTCCATAATCGTTGGCGTCAAGGTTTGGGCGGCATCCTGAAGCACTTGCCGCCCCGTCTGCGCCGATCCCGTCAGTACGATCAGATCAAAGCCCGCAGCGACTGCCTCCGCCCCTGAATCCGTCGGCAGAATTATGCACACCGCAGGAGGAAATCCCGCTCGTACCAGCAGCTTAACCAGCAAACGGGCTGCCGCCTCGCCTCCGGGAGCAGGTTTTAGAGCCACCATATTGCCCGCCACCAGAGCCTGCAAAAGTTGGATCCCCGGCAGCATCAGCGGGTAATTCCCCGGGGCAAGGATCAGAACCGTCCCGTAAGGCCGCCGTTCCACTCGCGACGTCACACCCGGCAGCCACAGCGGCCGCCTCCACACTCCTGCTTTGCGTGCTCGCAGGATTTTTTTTGCGTTTCGTTCAAGAAACCTGCACGCTGCCAGCAAAGGTAACAGCTCGGCCGTCCATGTCTCGACTGCCGGTCGTGCGGGAAACAGACTGGGTAACATGCGCCACCTGCCGCGCAAAAGCCGACGGAAACGTCTGACCAGACGCAGCCGAGTTGTCATCGGCACCGCCTCCCAATGCTCTGCTGCCTGTTTCAGTCGTGCGACCGTATCATCGGGCAGCGTCATCAGTCCGAACTCCTATTTCGTTCTCAGCGCCACGGACACAGCACTGTTCTGGCTTCCAAAGGAAAACGCTGCATCGGCAAACCGGGGCGGTCCGAAATGCATTGGCGGATTGCGCGAAAAACCCAACGGCTCTTTCGGCATCCCCAGAAAATTCTGATCCAGCTTCTGGTTGCCATTGCGGTCCTGAAAGACCTGAATCGCATAAACTCCAGGCTGAACATCCGGGAACGTCACGCTAACCTGTCCCAGCCGGGACGGCAGGACCGCATGATATCCGCAATCCGGCTGCAGAAACTCCGCTTTTGTACATACAGCCACACGAATATTTCCCGTTGCATCGGGAATGTTCGTCACTGTCACATCCAGTGACGCAGCCTGCACAATCCCGGGCAGCAGCAACAGGGAGAATGTCAGAGGAAATTTCATCATACAGATCTCCGTGGATAAGATCGTCCGCGCCAGCGCGGCGCATGCCCCAGATATCCGCAAACCAGCGCCTGCCATTGAATCATGAGCAAGAGCGCCGTTCCGAGCGGCGCCAGCACAACTGTGCCCCAGCCCTGCCGGAAACGATACGAGATCAGCCCTCGCGTCAGGAGCGTCATCCCAGCCGCCAGCCGCGACACTCGTGTTGTAGGTAGCAGAAACGGAATGATCTGCGCGCCCCCCAGCAACACGGTCCAGACTGGCAGTCCCCGAGGCGTCGCCATTCCTTCCGTCGCGTTTTTCAGGAGTCCGTTCCAGACATCCGATGCCCGGTGATACATACGACACGACGCGATGTCCGACGCGTCAAATAACATCGTCTTAAACCCGCAAGTCCGAAACTGTCGTGCCAATGCAAGCCCGTCATGCAGCCGGTTGCGGATGGCCGCATGTCCTCCGCTAAAATGGTAAGCGCTGCGCCTGACCAGAATGAGCTGACCACAGGCCGCAGCCAAGGCGGGTTTCTGCCCGCTATCGAACACCATCGGCAGATATCCCAGCAGCAGGACATGGATGAAGGGCAGCAGCAGCCATTCCAGAAAGGTCCGCGTCACCTGCCGGGGGACGCCACTGAGAAACGCAATATCAGGCCGCGCCAACATCAGAGCGGAAAGCCTCCCCAGCGCATCGGGCCGCAGCCGCACATCAGCATCCACGAACAGCATCAACTCATGCCGCGCCGCTTCTGCAAGCAGCGCACAGGCATGCGTCTTTCCACACCAGCCTTCCGGCAAATCAGGCGCCTGCAACACGCGTAGTCGCGGATCATTGCAGGCTCGCAGAATATCCAGCGTCCTGTCGCTTGAATGATCGTCGAGCACGATCAGCTCCAGCTCTACTCCCTTACTGGCCAGAACCGTCTCGATTGCCTCTCGAATGGTCTCCTCCTCATCACGCGCGGGGATGAGGACGGAAACCGGTCCGCACCGAGAGAGCCCGGGAAGCCTGCGCAATCGTCCCAGATTGAGCAGCGTCATGACAAAGGGCAGAAGCGCCGCCGCAAACGCCAGTTTCTCAAGCTTCCGGGTCATGGATCATGCCGTGGCTGAAAACTTTCCCGGCGCGCCCACTGTCGAACCCTGCGCCCGATATCGTAAAGCCCGCCAATCCCCGCTTGCCCCTGCGTGAACGTTGTAAAGCGTGACGCATCCCGCGTGCAGGCGTCCTGCGCCAGCGCATCCATCGTTTGCGTCAGGGCTTCCTCCATGCGCGACGTCACAGATCGCACACCCTCCCCGATTCCCACAGGCATCGGCGCCCCAAACCTGAGCAGAAGCTCCGGCTGGCTCTCGTTCCAGAACGGATATTCGATCGCCAGCGGCACAAGTCGAGCCGAGGGAACATGCCGCACAAGATGTGCAAATCCCGCCTGAAGACGAATGGGTCGGTCCCGGCTGTCGGCAAACTCTCCCTGAGGGGTGATCCACAGGACATTGCCCTGCTCCAACACATCGCGAGCAATACGGATAAACCGTCGGAGCGACTGCGCATCATTCGGATCGAGAGAGATCAGACCGGCCTTTTCCAAAAGCGGATACCGGCGCAGCGCCGCTGCTTCCATCGGCCCATAACCGTGACAGTAGCCAAAAAAATGATGCTGCAACCACGCAAAAACTGCTGGATCCCACCACCCCGGATGGTTCGCGCAAACGACAAGAGGTCCTCGATGTCGTAGAGCCTCTGCGTCTCCTGACAGCCGAACCGCATTGAAACCGCGTCGGATGCCTCGGCGCATTCCCTGCGAGACAAGTGCTGCCACCAGTGGATGCCGCCCCCCCGACGCTGTCATGATGCGCAGGCTTCCGCCATGTCATGATCGGCACAATCCGCTGCGATCCAGCCCGACATCAGCGCCATCGGCATCCCCGCCCCCGGATGGGCAGCCC
>NZ_JACRVV010000029.1:0-1018 GCF_018812035.1 Gluconobacter sp. P5B12
GTGTTATACCAAAGAAATGCATTTTTCAACCACCAATCATTGAATATGAATTTACAAATAAAACTTATTTACCCGCAATATGGGTAATTGGGTAATGTTCAAATAAATACAAAAAAATCGGGAACGAAAACTGAATGCGACCAACATGCAATGTAATTCATGACATGAAACGTTTTATTGTTGCTGCGAACGTCAGTGTTATACCAAAGAAATGCATTTTTCAACCACCAATCATTGAATATGAATTTACAAATAAAACTTATTTACCCGCAATATGGGTAATTGGGTAATGTTCAAATAAATACAAAAAAATCGGGAACGAAAACTGAATGCGACCAACATGCAATGTAATTCATGACATGAAACGTTTTATTGTTGCTGCGAACGTCAGCTAATAAATAAGTGGAAGAAAATAAAAGTTTTTTTCTCTTGCAACGGAACGTTGTAGCCCTGAAAAGGACTTGTTTAAACAAATTTCAGATCTATAAATCATAAATCTAAAATTTTAATTGCGAACATGTACCAAATACTGCACTTTTTCACAATTTACTTTTTGGCAGCCGTAGTCTTCGCTTTCGGCTTCTTGGCGGTAGCAGAAACCGATGCTTTCTTCACCGTCTTTTTGGGTTTTGCAGACACCGCTGGCTTTGCCTTTGACGCTTTCGCTAYTACAGCCTTTGGCTTCGCTGCAGTCACTTTCGCCTTTGTTGCGGCGGGCTTCGACTTTATGATTCCAGTTTTCTTGRCATCCTTGGCTTTTGCCTTCTCAGTTTTCTTATTTTCGGCAGTCTTTTTGGTAGCCACAGCCTTCTTAGCTTTGGGCTTTTTGTCAGCAGCCCCAACGGCAGTTTTTTTGGAGGAGACACCAATCTTCTTAGAGGCTACCTTCTTGCTTTGAACTTTTTTCTCAGCAGACAAAACCTTCGACTTTGCCTTCGGATCCTTTTCCTTCCGAAGGCAAAGTCGAAGGTTTTGTCTGCTGAGAAAAAAGTTCAAAGCAAGAAGGTAGCCTCTAAGA
>NZ_JACRVV010000030.1:0-960 GCF_018812035.1 Gluconobacter sp. P5B12
GATAAGATTATTTTATATAATATTAAAATGCACCAGCTATCCTGAGGGAAACTTCGGAAGGAACCAGCTACTAGATGGTTCGATTGGTCTTTCGCCCCTATACTCAATTCTGACAATCGATTTGCACGTCAGAACTGTTTCGGTCTTCCATCAGGGTTTCCCCTGACTTCAACCTGATCAAGTATAGTTCACCATCTTTCGGGTCACAGCATATATGCTCAAGGTACGTTCCAGTTAGAGGCATAAATAATATAAATATACATTATACATAACTATATAGAACGCCCCGGGATTGTGTTAATTAGCTATAAATAGCTAAAAAACTAATCCCATTATTAGTCAAGTTAATTACGCTATTAGGTTTATATCCCAATAACTTGCACATATGTTAGACTCCTTGGTCCGTGTTTCAAGACGGGTCCCGAAGGTATCCTGAATCTTTCGCATTGTTAATCATACAAGTGCATATAATAAACACAAAAATCAATGATAATTATGCCATTATATAATTCCGAAAAATTAACGCACTGTAATCATATAAATCTATCAGCACTTTATCAAATTAATAACATTTATTCTGTGTTAAAATGCAAGCAATTTAATTGGAATAAACTATAAGTTATATTTTATGATAAATTTGGTATATGCTAATAGATTACAATGTCCTTATATGGAAAAAATGCACACTATTCTCATAATATTATTTAAATATTACAATTTTAATGATGAATTTTCCATAACGGATATTCAGGTTCATCGGGCTTAACCTCTAAGCAGTTTCACGTACTGTTTAACTCTCTATTCAGAGTTCTTTTCAACTTTCCCTCACGGTACTTGTTTACTATCGGTCTCATGGTTATATTTAGTTTTAGATGGAGTTTACCACCCACTTAGTGCTGCACTATCAAGCAACACGACTCTTTGGAAACATCATCTAGTAATCATTAACGTTATACGGGC
>NZ_JACRVV010000031.1:0-909 GCF_018812035.1 Gluconobacter sp. P5B12
CTCCAGCCTCAATTGTATGATGAGTGGAAGTGGCAGTGCAACACTGCCACTTCCACTCATCATACAATTGAGGCTGGAGTCCCCCAAGGCAGCGTTCTTGGGCCAACCTTATAMCTCATCTATACAGCCGACATCCCTACAAATAGTCGCTTAACGGTATCCACATTTGCCGACGATACAGCTATCCTTAGCCGTTCAAGGTCCCCTATCCAAGCTACAGCACAGTTGGCACTGTACCTCATCGACATTGAGAAGTGGCTCTCTGACTGGCGAATAAAAGTAAACGAGCAAAAATGCAAGCACGTGACGTTTACGCTAAACAGACAAGACTGTCCTCCGCTCTTRTTGAACARCATACCACTCCCGAAAGCAGAYGAGGTAGCGTACCTAGGAGTACACCTTGACAGAAGACTCACATGGCGCAGGCACATTGAAGMCAAAAAAACCCAACTTAAACTCAAAGCCAACAACTTACACTGGCTCATCAACTCTGGTTCTCCGCTCAGCCTAGATCACAAGGTCTTGCTCTACAATTCTRTATTGAAACCMAWCTGGACCTATGGCKCACAGYTATGGGGCAAYGCCAGCAACAGCAATAYTGACATCATWCAGCGAGCACAATCAAAGATTCTGAGAACCATCACTGGGGCAMCGTGGTAMGWTCGGARYGMAAACATCCAAARAGASTTAAATATCCCATCAGTTACCAACGCAATCACGGAACTTAAGGAAAAATACCATAGCAAGCTTYACACGCACCMCAACCACCTAGCGCGAGGTCTAATCCAGCTCAGCAGCCRTTCCCGTMTCCRGCGAAAGGACCTACCAACCCAGCGAATAAATTATTAGGGCCGTTTAATCATAGAACAGTTGGAAAAATAATACAACTGTTCAAAAAATACTTGTTAC
>NZ_JACRVV010000032.1:0-887 GCF_018812035.1 Gluconobacter sp. P5B12
TTTTATTATAGTCTTATAAWGCTGTTTTCCTTTTGGGTTCACAAGTCGCGATCCCCAGTGAGTATGTTTAGCCCTTATGTGGCCCTAGTGCTTGGAAGAAATCCAGGAATTGAGCTTCTAATACTGTGAWACGGGGGGGGCAGTATACGGCYGCTAGTGTAAGGAGAGTGTTGTCATCCAGCTGAATGTTGATAGATGTGGCCTGAAGATGATTTTCCGCAWATTCTTTGTAAAAGTGGTGCTTCATACGGTTCCTTATGAGTATGGCGGTGCCACCGTGTGCTTTTCCGTCGGGATGATTTGTACCGTAGAAATGGTAGYCTCTTATTTGAAAATTGTATTTGCTTGTGAGATGAGTTTCCGAAAGAAGCATTACGTCGAYATGCTTCTCATGTAKGAATTGAGCTAGCTCAAGTTTGCGCTGTGARACGCCATTGGCGTTCCACGTAGCTAWGCGTAAGGTAGCCATTATTTATTTGATTGTTGGGCTACAAGCATTTGTATCAAAAGGTTTTGATTACGCATCATGTCTTGAATGGTGGTCTTCATAAATGTCATAAATTCCATCATGCTCTGTTGTAAGGCTTGCATCATAGCTTCAGTTTTTGTTTCCTGCTGCGCRGCTGGGTGATAGTTTTGTTGTGTGTCTAATTTTGTGTGCACTTCATGTGGAGTTCGGGARTTTTKGGTTGGAGGCRTCATACCTGATTTTAAAACGTTAGCAAATGTTGTCTTGTTAGTGTTGRATGTAGGCCAGGGAGCGAAACTTGCTGCTTTCGAGAAAATTACTTCAGGATTTGTCTCTGATGGTATCAGGGTAGCTGTTCCTTGSTGTGCCCGCGCCGTGTTCATTCTTTTGTGAAGACGGATTTTCAGCTCTTTGTAGA
>NZ_JACRVV010000033.1:0-615 GCF_018812035.1 Gluconobacter sp. P5B12
GGCAAATCAAACAATTCAATTTGAGAGCCAGTACATTGCAGACGGACTTTTGAATTCGCAGGAACCTTAAACAACCAWCTACTTTTCTTTTCTAACTCTACCCAGTAACTTTTAGAGTCGACTACTGTTTTATAGATGCAGTTCGCCRCTTTATYTGGCTTTAGAGGCTGAATCTCACATGCATTATCATTSGCWGAATTCCAGGGCCAACTTCCTTTGCATATTCTCTTATTTAGTTGCCATTTCTGACATTGATTTAATGTGGCTTCCGTCATTATGTGATAGGAATCTATCTCAAAATTATAAATTAAATATTCGGACGTTGTATGCACCATTATTATCCGATCTTCATTTCGAATTGGCACCGGAATAAGCCTGAACAATTTGGATGGATGCCTGCTAAACAGAGGCACTTTTGCACTAATGATCAATTTATCGTCGATGAATAAACCCCTGGCTGTTAACAGTGTATACACCTCCTTAAGTTCCGTACCTGACCGTTTTCCTGGAATTACTAGGTTCTCCGAAAGACTCTGCTGAATTTTGGCAATTTCTTTTTTAAGCTGATTTGGCCTGAGAATATTTGTATTTAGCCTACCGTGATTAATATCAATC
>NZ_JACRVV010000034.1:0-819 GCF_018812035.1 Gluconobacter sp. P5B12
GTATTCRTTGCCATATTCTGATTTCGGTAGTGRACCAACKGTGTCCACTATCACTATATCAAAAGCATTTGTTGGGGTTTCTGTGTGAGTCATTGGGGTCTTTGTATGTGTCGTTGTTTTTGACATTTGGCATTTATGACATTTACGTATGTACTCTTTTATATGACGAGTCATATTTTTCCAATAATAGTGTCTTTTTATTTTCGCTAGCGTTCTTGTAATGCCTGTATGACCTCCTTGAATTGGATCGTCATGATATGTAGACAGTATCGATTGTATCTCTTTTTCAGTTTTTATAATGGTCACCGGCTGGAGTAGCGCTACTCTTAATGATTTCAATTTTATATTGCCCATATTTTTGAAATTATCTAWTGAAATGGTTTCAAAGATTTTTYCACTCGGTGCCAATTTGAGTTGGCTGATTTTTAGTATACCGGCTTGCATTTCAAGCCTTTGGAAGAACTGACCTAAATCAAAAATTCCATTGGTATATAAAYCGTCAACATCAATTCTTGCWATAACTTTATTTCCTCGTTTTAGTAAACAAATAGATTCRGTTATTCGCAAGGTCACTACTTTTCGTACTTCATYATTTGTWATGACTTCGTGTACGTTGGGCTTAGATACATTTTGGATACTTTGCCTAGCCAATAGTTCCTTATTTGTTACTGTACAGTTTTCTTGTCTACTTTGTTGCCTGGTAGTGACTTTCAGGACTTTATGTTGCATGTCTTTGAGTTCCTTAATATTTATACGTGAGAGTGCGTCTGCTACAAAATTATCTTTCCCCYTTAGGTATTCTACTGTGAATTCGTATTC
>NZ_JACRVV010000035.1:0-784 GCF_018812035.1 Gluconobacter sp. P5B12
GTGCAAACGATCCCTATTGTGCAAACGATCCCTATTACTTTTTGAAGGATTTAGGAAATTAATTTTTGGATCAATTTTCGCATTTTTTGTAAGGAGGGGGGTMATCAAAATTTGCAAAATAATGCCAAAAAATTTAATTTCCAYTTTTGAACACAGTTTGATTGGAAATTTTATTAYGAGCTCAGTGAAGTATGACATTCCATATTCWGACAATTATTTTTWATGTTGTGGCAAAATAAATGATTATTTGATGACCGAAATTTGGAAAAACAGAYTCTGCMAAAATGTTGATATTTACAAACGAAATTTTCGTTATAACTTGGCTAAAAATKGTCACATAGATGTAMGAATAWCTGTTTTGAGCAGCTAATTACCAGTGCTAACGATCCCTATTACTTTTTGAAGGATTTAGGGAAATTAATTTTTGGATCAATTTTCGCATTTTTTGTAAGGAGGGGGGTCATCAAAATTTGCMAAATATGGCCAAAAAATTTAATTTCCATTTTTGAACACAGTTTGATTGGAAATTTTATTACGAGCTCAGTGARGTATGACATTCCATATTCWGACAATTATTTTTWAWGTTGTGSCAAAATAAATGATTATTTGATGACCGAAATTTGGAAAAACRGATTYTGCCAAAAWGTTGATATTTACAAACGAAATTTTCGTTATAACTTGGCTAAAAATGGTCACATAGATGTAAGAATAACTGTTTTGAGCAGCTAATTACCAGTGCTAACGATCCCTATTACTTTTTGAAGGATTTAGGGAAATTAATTTT
>NZ_JACRVV010000036.1:0-773 GCF_018812035.1 Gluconobacter sp. P5B12
ATTCTTGATAACGCATCKGCTACATGATTGTCCTTGCCCTTTAGATACTCTACTGTAAAATTATATTCCTCTAGTTCAAGCCTTATTCTAGTTAATTTAGAGCTGGGGTTCACCATCGAGAATAAATATGTCAATGGTCTATGGTCTGTTTTCACAGTGAAATGTTTTCCGTAAATGTATGGTCTGAAATGTATTATTGCCCAATGAATTGCTGCTAACTCTTGTTCTGTTGTACTCTTATTGCTTTCACCTTTCGTAAAAGCTCTGGATGCATAAGCAACTGGGAGTTGGTGGCCATTATGGTTTTGAGTTAAAACTGCGCCACACGCTTGCTTGCTTGCATCTGTTGTTATGCAAAATTCTTTGCTGAAGTCTGGGTACTGCAAGAGTGTTGGGTTAATTAGCTGAGATTTTAAATGTATGAATGCTTTTTGACATTCATCTGTCCACTCGAATGGAACATTCTTTTTACATAATCTWGTTATGTGCCGYGAATAGTCGGCGAAATTTTTGATAAAACGTCTGTAGTAATTGCAAAATGCTACAAAACGTCTAGCGCTGTCCGCATCAWGTGGAACTGGGTAGTTCTGAATGACATCATATTTTTTGTCATCCGGCAAAATTCCTTTGTCTGTGCATTTGTGTCCCAAAAATGTGACTTCATGCATGAAAAATGAACATTTTTCAGGATGTAACTTTAGGTTGTATTCCCTGCATTTACCAAAAACTTCAGTGAGGTTTTTAAGCATATGTTTTTCGGAACAACCTATGAC